>JAFGDF010000017.1 GCA_016932235.1 Deltaproteobacteria bacterium
TCTAACCAAGCTTCATTGTCAAGATATGGCTGTATCAGAACAAGATTTAACGAATTTTTTTATCCATATTCCTGCAAATATATAAGTAATAATAAGTGAGAAAAATAGAAAAAAGGAGAATTTTCTAATTGGAAAAAATGATATTAAAGGAATTATGCCGTTATAACATCGGTACCTACGCGGACATTATTAACAGGAACGCACTCCTGCATCCTGATTCGGAGGCATTTGTTTTCGGCGAAGATAGGATAACTTTTTCCCGGTTTAATTCACGTGTGAACAGACTGGTAAACGCCCTGCTCTCAAGGGATTTCAAAAAGGGGGATGTGCTGGGGATTCTTTCCGGGAGCTGTCATGAGTACTTTGAGATAATCGGCGCTGCGATGAAAGGGGGGTTTATCGCTTCACCTTTTAACATAAGGCTTAATGACCAGGAACTTGAGTACATTATTAACTATTCTGATGCGAATGTCCTTTTTATCGGGCAGGAGCTTGTGGATACCGTAAAAAGACTGAGACCCCGCATACCCAGGGTGCAGTACCTGGTTTCCCTGGGAGGTTCGGACCCCGGGATGCTTTTTTACGACGATCTCCTCGGCGGCTACCCGTCTGATGAGCCCGGTGTGGAAGTTCTAAAAGATGATCCATTTATTATTATATATACGAGCGGCACAACAGGCGCCCCGAGGGGATCACTCTATTCCCACGGGAGAATGCTTGACAATACTCGGATGAAGGCGCTGGAAATGGGTGTGAACTCCAGTGACAGGAATCTCCTTATCCTGCCGCTTTTTCATATAGCCGCCCAGAGTCACGCGTGGCCTTTTTTTTATGTGGGGGCATGCAATGTCATAATGTCACAAAAGTCTTTTGATCCCGAACTGACCCTGAAGGCAATCGAGCAGGAAAATGCCACTGACCTGCATATTGTTCCCACACATCTCCATGTTATGCTTAATACAGAGGATTACAAAAAATACAACCTGGGCAGCCTGAAACGCATCTATTATGCGGCATCTCCCATGCCTTTCCAGCTGTTAAATAAGGGCCTGGAGGTATTTGGCCCCATTTTTTCTCAAGGATATGGCCAGAGCGAATCAGGGCCGCAGATTACAGAGCTTCCCAGGGAGGCGCATAATGTCCTGGAAAGGCCCGAGGAAGAAAGGAAGATACTGAAGTCCTGCGGGCAGCCATCCATAGGTGTCCATGCCAGGATTGTGGATGAAAAGAACAATGATGTCGGCGTGGGGGAAGTGGGGGAGATTATAGTTCAGAGTGAATCCATAATGGTCGAGTACTGGCGTAAGCCGGAAGAGACCCTTGAAACAATCGTTGACGGCTGGCTCCATACCGGCGATATGGCATATTATGACGAGCGGGGATTTATTTATATTGTTGACCGGAAAAAGGATATGATAATATCCGGGGGCGAGAATGTCTATTCCCGTGAGGTTGAGGAGGTGATATATAAACACCCAGCCGTCTCCGAGGTAGCTGTTATAGGCGTGCCGGATCCGGTGTGGGTGGAGCGTGTTCATGGCGTGATCGTCCTGAAGGAAGGCGCATCAGCTACCGGAGATGAAATCATTTCCTTCTGCAAGAAGCACATTGCTTCCTATAAGGTGCCAAAATCAATAGACTTTGTGGAATCTATCGCCAAGAGTCCGCAGGGCAAAATCTTAAAAAAGGAACTGAAGAGAAAGTACGATACAAAATAGGGCAGTTTTTCAATGGACGAAGACAAAGGGTAAAAACCAATATTAACTCAGCGTAGTAAGACAGGATTGAAAGAAGATGTTTAGAACCAAATAAAAAAATATCTTACATAAGGAGGGCGGGACTATGTATTTCAGGTCATATTTCTCCAGACTGTCAACATGCTTGTTTTTATTTGTTTTTTTTATGTCCATTCCGTTAACGGCCTATTCAAAGGATAAGATTCTGATCGGGGCATCCAGATCCATATCAGGCCCGTTATCCTTCTTTGAGGCCAACGCCTTCGGGCCCCTCTATAAGATGTGGGTCGAACAGATAAATGCCCAGGGTGGAATATTTGTCAAGGAGTTCAATAAAAAACTGCCCGTGGAGATGCTTGTCTATGATGATAAAAGCGATATGGGCACCATGACGCGGCTCCTGGACAAGCTGATCCTGCAGGATAAGGTGGATTTTATCTTCCCTCCCATCAGCACGGCCTTCCTCTTCGCGGCAAGCGCGGTCGCCAACCGGCATAAATATGTGCTCATAGGGGCAGAGGGCGGTGCCACGAGCCTCAGCGAGATTATGGACACTGTACCCTATTTATTCATGGTGCTTCAGTTTTCCAACCATTACCAGATGCCGGTTATGGCAGATGTTTTTCAGGAATTAGGAGTAAAGTCAGCTGCCATAAATTTTATTGAGGACCTTCATGGGATTGAATACTCAGGTGTGGGTGCAAAGGAATTAAATAAGAAGGGCATCGACGTGAAAATGATAAAGAGCACCCCGCCCGACATCAAGGACGTATCACCTATCCTCAAAGAGGCGCAGAGGCTCGATGTGGATGCCTATATTTCTTTCACCTATCCACCTGTGACCTTCCCTACGGTTCTCACGGCCCAGGCAATCGGTTACAACCCCAAGGTCATGTTTCTTGGTCCGGGTGGTAATTATGAAGTGATCAAGAATGTCTGCGGTTCTGATACTATTGAGGGTATTATGTCTGAAGGAGCCTGGAATGCCAAATCATCCCCGGCTCATGCGGAGTTCGTTAAAAAGTACACGGCGCGAAATGACCCCAGCACCCTTGACTGGTGGGGGCATGACGTGTACTGGTGCGCGCTGGAGGTTTTTCAGCAGGCAATCGAGAGGGCAGGCACCCTTGATCAGAAGAAGATAAGGGATATCATCGCCAATGAGAAATTCAACACCATCCTGGGAGAGACCTGGTTTGAAGACCAGATGCTGGCAAGGCCATGTTATGCCGGTCAGATAGGACAGTGGCAGAAGGGGATTTTCGAGGTCATCGATCCCGGACCCAAGCGCACCGCGGCTCCCATATATCCTAAGCCGCCTTTCCCGGCTCCTAAACCGAAGTGATTAAAAAAAGTCTGATATTAAATGCCGGAACTGAAAAGCAGGCTGTTTCAGAGGCAATGAGATGGTCGGATAGTGATCCGAACCCTCCGGACAGCCTGCATGCTCAATCTCTCTTTGTGCTAAAGCTTTTCACCATAGGTTCGGGAAGATTCGGTTATGATTGTGGAAATCCTTGATATACTCATCGCGGGCCTGCTGCTGGGCGGGATATACGCCCTGATTGCGGTTGGACTGAGTCTGCAATACGGCGTCGCCAGGGTCTTCAATATCTCCCACGGTGAATTTATTATGCTGGGGGCGTTCGCGACATGGATACTCTATACAACGGCCGGCATAAACCCGCTGATCTCTCTTATTATCTGCGCCCCCTTCGTTTTCCTCATCGGCTTTTCCCTTCATAAAACCCTTTTCAGGAATCTTCTTAAATCTTCCGCCTCAATGGATGTATTTGAGAGCAAATCCATGCTGGCCTGTTTCGGCCTTTATTTCATCATTCAGAATATTGCCCTGTTGATATGGGGGGCCGATCACAAGGGGTATTCCTATTTAAATGTCGGGGTTAATATCGGAGGAGCCGTGTTTGCCGCCAATCGAATGGTAACCCTCCTGGTAGCGGTTATCATAGGGGCTGTGTTCTATCTTTTTCTGGCCTACACACGCATGGGCAAGGCGATCCGGGCGGCGGCCCAGGACCCAAGGACAGCGGGTCTCATGGGTGTAAACATCAATCAGGTCCTGGCCCTCTGTTTCGGTTTTGGAGCGGTGATGGCAGGTTTTGCCGGCGCGCTCATAAGCATGTGCTATCCCATCCAGGCGACCATGGGCATGGAATACACGATAATTGCCATTATCGTGGTCACCCTGGGCGGAATGGGGAGTATAGCGGGCAGTTTTATCGGCGGTTTCATACTCGGGCTCATAGGAAGCATAGTAACCACCATAGAGCCGAGTCTTTACATGGTGGCCTATTATCTCATATTCTCACTCCTCCTCCTGGTAAGACCGAAAGGTATCCTGGGTAGATAAGGAAATGAATATCACCGAATTAAGATCAAAAAGATTCATGCTCCGAAGCGCGACAATCGCAGTCCTGTTAATTCTTCTGGCCACCCTGCCGTTATATTTGCCAGGGTATCCGGTGATCCTCTTAAGCAGTATCCTCATGTATGTCATCCTGACGGTAAGCTGGGTTTTATTTTCCGGTCCGACAGGATATATCTCCCTCGCGCCGGCGGCCTTTTTTGGAATCGGTATATATACCACGGCCATAATAGGAAAGGCGATACCCTTTATCGTGGTGGTTGCCATCGGCGGCGCCGCAAGTTTCTGCCTCGCCCTTATTGTGGGCGCATTGACCCTGAGGTTGAGGGGCATCTACTTCGCCGTGTTTACCTTCGGGCTCCTTATGCTTATCTATAACTGCATAAATTATTATGAGATCCATTTTATGGGCACGCGCGGCAGGTTTGTCATGGTAAAGGACTACAATACGATCTATTACTACATGCTGGGCATCTTCGTGCTTTTAATTATAGCCTCCATCGTTATAAAAAATTCCAAATACGGTCTGGCCCTCATCTGCATCGGCCAGGAAGAGGGCGCTGCCGAACATACAGGGGTCAATGTGGTCATGGTGAAGGTGATTGTCTTTGCCATAAGCGCTTTCTTTATGGGCGCCTCGGGTGCTGTTATGGCCACAAAATGGACCTATATTGATCCCGGTATCGCATTCTACATGCTTTACTCTTTTATGCCCGTTTTAATGGCCATATTCGGCGGTATGGGGCAGCTTTACGGTCCCATAATCGGCTCGGCCATATTTACTTATCTGGAGGAGTTCCTCATAACCAGTTTTCCTGAGCTGTATATGCTGATCTTCGGCATGATACTAGTGATCGCCATACTTTATCTGCCCGATGGGCTGGTCGGATTGATACAGAAAATATTGAAACAGCTTATGGAGAGGAAGCATGTCCATACTTGAGGGACACGGTGTGACGAAGTATTTTGGGGGGCTGGCCGCGGTCTTCAATGTGGACTTCACAGTCGAAAAGGGGGAAGCGCTCGGCCTGATCGGACCCAACGGGGCCGGCAAGACAACCCTGTTTAACCTGATCTCGGCCGCTGTCACGACTAAATCAGGCATGATTAAATTCAATGGAATGGACATAATGGGACTGAAACCCTATAAGATCTGCAGGATGGGAATAGCAAGGACCTTTCAGACGGTCAAGATCTTCCCCGATCTTCCAGTATTAAGCAATGTCATACTGGGCCTGCATTTTGGCGCATCATCCAGAATGCCTGCGGAGGAGAAGACCCGGAAGGCCGTCGAATATCTGGAGTTTGTTGGTTTATCAAAAATGATAATGTCTCCAACCAGGGACCTTACGCTGGCGAATCAGAAGCGGCTTGAGGTCGCCCGCGCCCTTGCAACCGGCCCCGAGCTTCTGTTGCTCGATGAAATCATGGCAGGTTTGAATGCCACGGAGGTCGCGGAGGCCATGGAACTGGTCAGGAGGATCAGGGAAAAAGGGATTACGATCGTCATGATAGAGCATGTCATGAAAGCTATCATGAATGTCTGTGAGCGGATAATGGTTCTGAATCACGGTGAGAAGATTGCTGAAGGAACGCCGCATGAGATTTCTCATGACGAAAAGGTAATCAAGGTCTATTTAGGAGACCGGTCAAATGCTTCGGATTAGCGATATAAACAGTTTTTACGGTAAGATACAGGTGTTGTGGAACGTATCTCTAAGCGTTGGAGAATCGGAATTGGTAGCTCTGGTCGGCGCTAACGGGGCGGGGAAAACCACGCTTGTAAATACCGTATCCGGTCTGCTGCGGCCGTCCTCTGGCAGCGTGGAGTTCCTGGGCGGGAGGATTGACGGGCTGGGGTCGCACGCTATCGTTGAACTGGGTATTTCACATATACCCGAGGGAAGACGATTATTTCCGGAAATGTCCGTGCGGGAAAACCTCGAGATGGGCGCTTATTCCAAAGGCGCCTGGCTATACAGGCGGGATACCCTTGAGGAGGTTTATCATCTTTTCCCCATTTTAAAGGTGAGGCAGGGGCAACTGGCAAGGACGTTGAGCGGCGGGGAACAGCAGATGGTGGCCATGGGCAGGGGATTGATGTCGAGACCAAAACTTTGTTTCATAGATGAACCCTCATCGGGGCTCGCGCCCATTGTCGTCGGCGAGATGTTCAATATTATCAAGGGGCTCAGAGATAAGGGGATTTCAATATTCCTGATAGAGCAGAATGTGCAGCAGACACTGGAGATCACCGATCGCGCGTATGTGATGGAGAACGGGAATATCATTATGGAAGGAGAAAGCAGGAAACTTCTGGAACTCGAACTTATTAAAAAGGCGTATCTTGGACTGTAACCAATTGTGGGAATAATAAAATTGATGATGAAATCTTTCAGATTAATCTTGGCCGTTCAAATCCCCCCTTGGAGGCTGTCCAGCAACCTCTATTTTGGAGGCTGTTTGACAATGTCCAGATGCAAGGCTTCCGAAATCCCGAGGAATGAGGCGTACA
>JAFGDF010000164.1 GCA_016932235.1 Deltaproteobacteria bacterium
GAATATCCCGTGGAAAGGCTTTTTCGCGAAGCAAAACTCTACCAGATACTTGAAGGGTCTGCAAACATCCAAAAGATGATCATTGCTACCGATGCCTTAGGTTACCGAAAAGCAAACCGGTGAAGAGGTCAATCGTTCTAATTTTCGCTTCAAGTTGGTTCAGGGTCGGACGGATGTAACGGTTTGATCCGCGGTCCTTATTACTGGGAACTTTCGGAGAAGGGTGGTTTAATAAATCTCAGGAGGTACAAGATATGTTTTTTGAGCTTCGCGAGTATCGAATCAAGGGCGAAAAGCGAGAGCGTTGGGTCAAATTGATGGAGGTGAAAATCATTCCATTCCAGATGTCCAAGGGTATGGTGGCCGTCGGCAGTTTTGTGGCCGTGGACGAACTTGATTTTTACGTCTAAATATGCCGCTTCGAAAATGAGGAGGAGGCCGAACGGCTTTATAAAGAAGTCTATGAAAGCGAGTACTGAAGAACCGAGATCAAGCCTCAGGCCGATGAGATGCTCGACCGAGAGAGAAGGCGGATTACCCGGCTGGAGGCGACGGAGAAATCGGTAATTCGGTGAGGAAAACAGGTGCGCCTGCAATATAACGAAGCAGAGATATGTGAATTCAGGAGATCAGGACCAGGGCGCACAAGGCGGCGCCCACACCGATCCACTGGCGTAGCATCAGGCGCTCCTTGAGGATGAACCAGGCCAGCAATACCGTAACGGCCGGATAAAGGGACGCCACTACTGCGGAAATGTCCAGTCGTCCCAGCCGGGTGGCCAGGGCGAAAAACACGTTGCCGGCGGTGTCGCCGATGCCGATAAACGCGATCATCGGCATCTGTTTGACGCCAGGCCAATCGATTTTCTGCCGCGTTAGAACGAAGCACAGCACCGTCAGGATCGATGTTATCCGGACCGCCACCAGGGGCCAGAGAATGGCACTTTGGCTGACGTGGTCGATGCAAATGAAAAAAACGCCGAATCCGATTCCGGCCAGCAGCGGGAAAAGCCATTCGTCACGCTGCATGATGGTGTGCCCCTCGGATCGGGTCAGGAACCAGACCGCCACAAAGGCGAAGCCGAAACCGATCAGCTTGGCGACCGGCGGCAGCCCCTCGTTAAAAAAGGCAAATAGGATCGGGATAACGGCCGTCACCACAGCGGCGATTGAAGAAACGATCCCCATACGACCCCGGGCCAGGCCGATATAGAGCGCCATGATGCCTGCGGCCCCGGCAACGCCGGCGACGCCACCCCAGATCATCTGGGGATAGGGGGGCAGACTCTCGGTCAGGGCCAGGGTTACCATGAGAAGAAGCACGCCGGCAATGATCTGTGAGAGGATCACCACCGCGAACACATTGTTACGCCGCGTGGCGAAGCCCCCACTGAAATCTGCCACGCCCCAGGATGCGGCGGAACACAACCCGTAGGTGACCGCCATGGTTTCCGATCCGAATATCAATTTTTTTCCTCCCTATTTTTTTCTGAAGAAAGAACAAATAGGTCTAAAATTTCAGAAAATAGCGGATCAGGTTCGGGCATGAGGGGCATTACTTCTGGCGGTGGAATGAGCCGTATATCTTATAGGGGTTACGTTTGAGGTCTTTATAGTTGGCCAGAGCCAGGTAAAAGGCTCCTACCGCGAGTTCCGCGCAGTGGATGTTTTCGGGTGGCAGGGTTTCCAAATATTTAATGACATCTTCCGTGCTTATTTCCCATGCCGATTCCAGGTTTTTCCCTTCTGCAAGCTCTGCCACTGTGTTGGCACATGCGTTTGTGCTCATGCAGCCGTCCATATCGAAAGAGACTGAGGCAATGCGATCACCTTGGAATATCAAAAACATTTCTACCGTATCACCGCATTCTCCTGTACGCTTGCCGTATCCGTCAGGTCTTTCTATGATCTCCCGCCTGTCATTGCGAAATGCCATCTCCAAGTAACGCAGAGAATGGTCCTGCCAAAAATCAAATCCTTCTTGGCGTATGCCTTGCCTTTGTCTGGGCCTATCTTCTTTCAAATCATCTTCCTTATTTAGTGCCCGACCGAAAACTGTTATTCTCCCCAATCTCTTCGTCAGACTCAAATTATAATCCTCGAAATACTCAATGTATTCCTGGGGTTATAATTTTCGCCTTCCTTGATCTTGGAAAAAATCCCTTGTTTTCGTTCAGACACTATTTAATCAAAAGCTACAAACTCGTTAATATTTAGAGAATATGAAAAACAAGATTTTGTGTCAAGAGGTTATAAAGTGGCAAAAAGCTATCATTTATCGGGTATACTTAAAGGTCTCGTAAAAAATCCAAAGTTATATTTTGAAGCCCATAACTATTTAATATTCCAATATATAAATTATTATTTCTGTGTGTTTTGTGCCTTTTTGCGGCTATATCACACTTGAATGATCAACAAAAAGGATTATTTTAATTTAATAAAAAATTCCTTAAAGGAGTAACATCATGTATGAGCAGGGACCGATCAGGCCGCCCAGTGAAGCATCCAGTTTATTAGTTCGCGTTACAAGGAATTGTCCCTGGAACCGGTGCATTATGTGTCCGGCATACAAAGGCACAGCCTTTTCCAAAAGGACCGTTGATGAAGTAAAAAAAGATATTGACGGGATGGCTGAGGACCATGGCCGGTATCTCGAAAGGGTTACATCTGCTTTCCTCCAGGACGCCGACACCCTGATTATTCCCACCAAGGAACTATTGGAAATAATCGAATATCTCAAAATAAAATTCCCCAATATTACCAGGATAACCACCTATGCCCGTGCTAAAAGCATGAAGAATAAAAGTGCTGAGTCATATAAATCGCTCAAGCAGGCCGGCCTGACGAGAATCCATACGGGAATGGAAAGCGGATCTTCGAGGGTGCTTAAAATGTTACAGAAGGGATCAACACCGGAGGATATATTGACCGGGGGCCTCCGGGTTATGGAGTCCGGTATTTCCCTTTCAGAATACATCATGCCGGGAGTAGGTGGAATGACCTTGAGCAAGGAACACGCTCTTGAGACGGCTGGACTTCTCAATACCATCAGGCCTGACTTTATCAGGGTGCGCACCTTTGCCATGCATCCGAAATCGCCCATGCAGAAGATGGTTGGGGAGGGAACCTTTCTTCCAATGAGTGACGAGGAAATCGTGGCTGAGATTCGGCTGCTGGTTTCGAACCTTGATGAAATGCACACTCATTTCACATGTAGCGATTTCAGTCTAAACCTCTTGATGGGAGTTGATGGGTATCTTGACAGCCAAAAAGACGAAATGCTGCAGGAGATTGACACCTATCTTTCTTTAAGCAAAAGGCAGAAACAGGCCTATTCTTTCTTGCATCGATCAGGACGCTACTTTAAGAAACTCGATGATCTTGTCAGAGACGAAAAGATGCTGGATCAAATATCCAGTGAGATTGAAAAAATGGAAAAGAACGGTAAGGATGGGTTTAATAAATACATTCAACATCCTATGTCATACCAACTGCCGCAACCACAGATCGATAACTGGACATAGTCATCATTTCTATAAATGAGGCCTCTGATTTTTGGGATGAACATGACTTCGGAGAATTCGATGATGTTCGGGAGATATCCGAAATACGACTCTCCCTATCAATGAATGGTTATCTGAGAAGGCGGGATCTCATTCAATTCCATTCTTAACGCATTGGAATAAAATCGTGAACCATACAGCAGACGACATCATTCAGACCACATGCGGCATGTGCTTTTCATGTTGCGGTATCCTTGTTCATGTTAAAAAAGGCCGAGCCGTTAAAATTGTCGGAGATCCGCAAAGCCCGGTAAACAAGGGAAGTATCTGCCTGAAAGCCAGATCTGCCCTTGAAATGCTCTATCATCCGCAACGGTTGATCTTTCCTTTAAAAAGAACAGGTGCCCGGGGCCAGGGAAAATGGGAAAAGATATCCTGGGAAGAGGCTTTTGAATACACAACCTATCACTTGAATCAGGCAAAAAAAGAAGAAGGCCCTCATAGTGTTGCTGTCATCCAGGGCACCACTAAGGGCTTAACGTCTCGGAAATTCTACAACTTATTGAAATAAAGGGTTTTTAATGGCATCTCTTTTTATGCCAGCCACATGGCCCCAGTGAAA
>JAFGDF010000165.1 GCA_016932235.1 Deltaproteobacteria bacterium
CCTGAGCGTGTTTATGAGATTCACGGATCAATAAATCATATTCAGTGCGTAAAACCATGCTGTAAAACCATATGGAATCTTGATCAGGTCATTGAAATTGACGAAAGCACTATGAGATCCGTGAATGTCCCGGTATGCCCGAATTGCGGGGGAACAGCCCGGCCAAGTATCCCCTTGTACGGTGATTGGAATTTCATAGATACTCGATTGGATGGGCAAAGAAGGAAATTCCTGGATTTTTTGGAACGGAACCGCGATAAAGCGCTTGTCATAATCGAAATCGGCGCCGGCACCGCGATGCCTGTTGTCCGGAATGTCACTGAGAGTCTTTCATCACACAAGAATGTAAACGTCATACGGATCAATACCCTTGAACCCGAAATCGATCCTCCTCATATTTCATTGAAATGTCGTGGGCTGGTCGCATTGAAACAAATAAATGAAGATCTCTCTTCGTGAAGGGATAAAAATGATTCACGTTATTTATGGTGATCAAGTAGAAGATATGGTTTTCCGCTTGTTGGAGAAATCAGGCGCTTTGGACCGTATTCAAAGGAATGATGTCGTCTTGCTGAAACCGAATCTGGTGTTTTCCCGCGAGGACTGGGTCGGGGTCGACACGGATCCCCGGGTGGTGGAAGCCATGATTAAGGCCCTGAAGGAAAAGGGGGCACGCGATATCATTGTGGGTGATGGCAGCGGCATGGGGCAGAGCGCCACAAAGGCCTTTGAGTATTGCGGGTATACGAAAATGGCCAAGCGATACGGTATTCGCCTGGTGGATTTGGAAAAGGACAGCTTTGTCGAAGTCCCCGTGAAAATGGACGGCCCTTTCAATACGCTGATGATATCCAGGACGGTTCACGACTGTGATTTCTTTGTGAACATCCCCCTCATCAAGACCCATTACCAGACCATTATCACCTGCAGCATGAAAAACCTGAAGGGCACCATGCCACGGTACATGAAGACGAAATTTCACAGCGTGAATTTACACAGGGCGATCGCCCAGCTGAACAGCGCCCTGAAGCCGGATCTGATCCTGGTGGATGGTCTCCGGGGAGATATGCGCAACGAGACGGGGCACAACACAATCAATCTGGACAGGATATTCCTGGCGACCAATCCGGTGGAGATGGACAGCGTTGTGGCCGATATCCTGGGATATCGCCCCAGGGATATCCCATTCATCGCCTACGCGGCGGATGCCGGGCTCGGCTGCTGCGATCTGGGGGAGATCGACATCAATGCTCTCAACCATCCTTCGAAGCTGGTAAAATTATCCGCTCCGCCACCCGTGGCCGATCGATTTCCCTGTAGAATCAACGCTGAAGGCGCGTGCTGTGTCTGCATGAGCAATTTGGTCTTTGCCCTGGAGCGGTTGAAGGCCGATGGCATCCTGTCGAGCCGATTCACCTTCCATCTCGGACAGCAGGCCAAAATCAGACCTGAATCCGGAAAGATCGACATCGCCGTGGGAACCTGTGTTCGATCGGACCTTCCGACCGACTCGGTGATTGCCGAATGCCCGCCGAGCGCGAATTCCATTTACAATAAAGTCGCCTCCATCGGGAAAAGCTAAACAGGTTCTTCTAAAATTTTTTTCCAAAATCAAGGGAGGCAAAGGAAGGACACTTATTGCCGATCGATTGAAAATATCACAACTCAGAAGTTATTTGAATATTGACGGTCTCCATATCACGATACCACCAGTTCACTGGTGGTATTCATTTTTTCTATCATAATTGTACACTCTAATGTTTTTATTATGCCTTAGATTCATTATTCTTTTTCGAGATCCCATATTTTGTACATATTACATCAATAATGATACCGTAAAAAATTCCAGCAATAAATCCCATTAAATCGAGAAATGCTGTTGCTACGTATAATGAAAGACTTACGATAAGACCAAGACCCGCTCCTCTTATGACCGCCTGAATAATCTTTTTTGAGATTGGAGAATAGAAACCTATCATCAATCCCATTATCAACCTATTTAGCCAGATCGCAAACAGCATAGGAGCAGTAACCTGATCTCCCATCCTTATACTTACTCCCAAAATGCAGAAAACTCCGAGAACCATGCCGGAGAACAAACCGATTATCGCTCTTTTATTCATTTTTCCCATACCTTATTAAATTCATTTACAAATGCCCCATGTCTTCCAGAAGCACTGCATCAGGAACGCACCTGAGGACCATTCCATCAAGAAAAATGAATCTTTTTATTATTAAAAACATTCCCTTTTCAAATCCCATACCTGAACTCACAAAAAATAATGTATTCCATTCCGATCCCTTAATCCCCCATGTGCCATGGAGGTACCGAAAATCTAATCGTGAGTATTATGATACATCGAACGGAAAATGCTCGTCGACTTCACCCCGGTCTCTTTCTCATTCCTTCAATTTGATTTGGATTCGGCCGTCTTGGACGCGGATATTTTCGACACCTTCTGAAAAAGTCTTCCAGAAACCCGGCCCCGCACCAAATTCCGCTATCAGGTCGACATTTTTCAGGCCGCCTATCCAGGCATTTGGCACCGGCACCCCCATAATGCTGATGCCCTTTAAGATCACTGATGGTTTATCCTTTAGATATGCCATTTCGACACCGGCTTTGAAGCGCAGGGTTTTCCCGCCCAGCATCGGAAAGTCCGGGTCCATGGATACGAGCAACTTAACGCTGACAAGATCTTCTGATAAATCAATAGCGAGCTTGCGTGCTAGATCGGTGTTGCGTGCCAAAAGCCCGTTCAACTCGCGCTCGTTGAAGCTGATCTCACGTTTTAAACCCTCTTCGCTATAGCGTTCCGGCTTGAGGACGCCGCGCTCATCGAATTCTTCAGATGACGGTCGAGTCGTCCCGATTCCGCTCTCGCCTGGCTGAAAACCCATAGTTCGCAGCTTGCTGTTGACTAACCTTTTTTCTTTTTCACTGAGTTTAACCGGTTTAAACTCTGAGGCAAACACGTAGGTTTTCAGAACCCAGTAGCTGCCGCCAAGCGTCACCAGGACGGTAATCAGCATGATCAACAGGACTTTGGGCAAGCTGATCCCACCCTTTTTATTGCCGTTTGTCAATAATTGTTCGCCGCCTTCCATGGGTCTCCTCCTCTTCCAGCGTTCATTCACATCTCCGGTAGCATTGTTATTGTGTTTGTGGGGCTATCTTTATTTCCACCCTTCTGTTTAGCTGGCGGCCTGCTTCGGTATCATTGGTTGCAACCGGTGTTGTCTCACCAAAACCGACTGGTTGAATGCGACTGGCGTTTATGCCTCTTTGAACTATAAGATCTCTTACAGAGTTTGCGCGCCGAATCGAAAGGTCCAGATTGTATTCTTCGGTACCAACACTGTCCGTATGGCCTTCAACCCGTATTAGGGTTTCGGGATACCGACGAAGAACACCCGCTACTCTGTCAATCTCGCTATAAAGACCAGGCTTAACAACTGCGGAGTTTGTGTCAAAAGTAACATCCCCTTTAAAAGTTAACGCAATGAGATTTCCTTCCCTCCGTATCGAAGCAGCTTCAGAAGAGGCTAAAACATCCCGCATTTCCCTTTCTTGATCATCCATCATCTTACCGACCCCAGCGCCTCCCAAGCCGCCGATAGCCGCACCAATCGCTGCTCCCCACAAGGTAGCTTCAGTATCCCCGCCAATGACCTGTCCTATAATCGCTCCCGCCGCTGCACCTCCGGCAGCCCCATAGGCGCCTCCTTTTTGAGTTTTTGTTTGAGGTGCCGCGCAC
>JAFGDF010000166.1 GCA_016932235.1 Deltaproteobacteria bacterium
CAGGGCAAACCTCTGGGAAAAGGAACAAAACTTGATAACCCGAACACCCTGTTGGTTCAGATAGGATAATTCGGACACAATATCACCTGAGTCAGGGTGAAGTGTCCCTGCAGTGAACAGCTCGGGGGTCTCCCTCACCATATTTACACAATCTCGATTCATCTTTGACACGTTATTTACATTCGCAGTCGGAAGCAACAGCGCGGCATGAACATTGGCTGAACGCATCTCCCCGACAAGCGCAGCAATGCTCAACCGGTTCCCGATGTTTTCCGTCTCCAGACAAAGCCTTTTTACAAGGCCTTTTTTATTGATCACGTTATCAACTATCTTGGAATTAAAAATATGGACATGACTGTCATGTATCTTCATTTCAAATAATGTCTTCCTCCACACGTAGTTAAAACGATCCTGTCCGAGCAGCCTGTCATATGAAACTTAAACCGGGAGGTCAATAAAAATGAGTATCCAATCTCTCTATTATCTTTCTCTATTGCCCTATTCCATTGTCCTAATCCCTTCCGAAAAGGAACGAGCATCACATGATAAGACTGGATTTGCCGTTGACACACAGGGGTAAATCCCCTATACTTTGTACCTCAAAGCGCGATTTCTTATCCAATTACATAAAGGAGAAATAGATAATGGCTGTTATTTTTTCCGCAAGGGAAATCCTTGAAGCAGCAGTTGAAAAGGAAAAGATGAGAAAAGGATTTTACGAAAACGTATGCGAGTTAAGCACGAATCAAGAGATGAAAGAGCTTTTTCAATCTCTTAAAGAAGAAGAAGAGAAACATATCGCGACCTTTACGCATATCCGGGACAACCTGCCCGAAGAGACATATTCAGAGGAGTACAATGCTGACATGGAGGCATATATGGACTCCGTGATTGATGATCGACTCTATTCCGAGATTGATACAAAGGGATTCGTGCAAAAAGCCATAGCTGCCGAAAATGTCTTTCAGTTGGCCATCGGTTTTGAGAAAGACGCAATTCTGTACTTCAGAGAGTTTTTACCATATCTGACCGAATCCGACCGGAAAGTGGTTGAAGAATTGATTGAACAGGAAAAAGGTCATATTCGAAAACTTGCAGATATGAAACAGCGGATGGGGGAATAGTATTACGGGAGAAATCCTTTTAATATGAGTCGCACATTCCCCAGACTGAGATTTTAGAACATGCCTTCCTCCATTTCTCCCCCGGATAACCTGTCGAATGCCTAAAAGTCGAAATTGATATGATCTATAAGAAACGGATTTTCTATGGAGAATAACAGGAATACTATTAAGACAATCGATGCGACCCATTACGAAAACGGCTCCATTATTGAATATAATCAGGATGTCATACGTGAAGAGCCTCTTTTAATTACAGTCGAGGGCAGCCCCTATTCCATCGTGATGAGAACACCCGGCGATGAGATAGCCCATGCGGCCGGATTCTGTTTCTCGGAAGGACTTATTGATATCCCTGAAGACATCGCTGCAATGGGTTATTGCAGTGACCTGGATGAAAATTCAGTTACTATAAAGATAGTTGATTCCAGGAAGGTATTAGTATCAAACCTGTTAGGTAGACAGGGGTTTCTCAGTCAGACCAGTTGCGGGATATGCGGCAGAGATATGATTGATGATCTAGTCGGTAATCTCAAAGTGATAGAGGACGAATCATGGATAAGTTATAGCCAGGTACTGCTGTGCATAGATAAATTTTTCAGGCATCAGGAGTATTATAACCGTACACGCGGGGCACACGCGGTTATGCTCTTTGACCGGGATTTTAATATAATCAGAAAGGCTGAAGATGTGGGCCGTCATAATGCCATGGACAAATCCATAGGAAATCTTTTTTTGTCTAAAAAACTTGATGATATACGACTTGCAGTACTCTCTTCGAGGATAAGCTTTGAGATGATTCAGAAAGCCGCCCGTGCCCAGATCCCCATCCTGATAAGTCTGTCCAATCCTACCTCCATGGCTGTGGAACTTGCTCTGGAATTAAATATGACATTGGTGTCTCTGGATAAGAATAATAATAAATCAGGTTTTATGGTTACATGCGGAGAGAAACGGATTAAAATATAGGATGATGAAAGAAGAAATCAAATTTACCGCCCCTTATGACAATTATTCGAAGCAGAGACCGGATTCCTATTATAACAGGCTATTATTCAGATTGGTTTTTATGACCGCAGCCTGCTCCATAGTACCGCTGCTCTTCGTGGGCTGGGGTATTAATTTGCATTATACGAAGTTTGCAAAATCCCGCCTGATAAATTCGATTGAAACACAGCTTGCGGATCATCGTAAAATTATTGAACTCTTTTTACGGGAGCGGATCTCAAGGCTCAACCTCATCGCCGGAACTCATGCCTCGGCATATCTTGGTGAAAGACAAAATCTGGAAAATATCTTTGAAGTCCTGAATCAAAATAACGGTTCATTTACGGATCTGGGTGTGATCCGGGACCTTGGTTCTCATCTTGCTTATACAGGGCCCTATGACTTGATAAACAAAAACTATGCCGATACGCTCTGGTTTAATGAAGTCATGGAAAAGGGCATTTACATCAGCGATGTATTCATGGGTTTCCGCAAGGTGCCTCATTTTGTCATTGCGGTTCTGCGTATCGAAGATGGGCAAAAATGGATATTGCGCGCTACCATTAACTCAGAACTATTCAACTCCCTGGTGCAGAGCATGCAGGTGGGAAAATCCGGAGAGATCATCCTATTAAACCACGAGGGTGTTTTCCAGGCAACGCCCAAGTTCAGTGGCAGGATTATGGGGAAAGCGCCGTTCCCTGTGGATTCCCATTTTGAGGGGGTGAAGATCACGTCCCCCTATACGGAATTGGACGATAAAACACCGGATTCCAGACGTCAGATAGTGGCACAGACCTGGCTTAATGAACCCAGATGGCTTTTAATGATTCGACAGGATTATGATGAGGCAATAGATGAAGTCAACCACGCCAATAAATTAACCTTAATATTTCTCCACATCAGCGCCTTCGTTATCCTGATTGTCACCATACTGATGACATATCATATGGTAAGGGTGATCAAAAAGCGTGACATGGAAGTGGAAGACCTTAACAATCAGATCATGGAAGCCGGTAAGCTGGCATCAATAGGCGAGCTTTCCGCAGGTGTGGCCCATGAAATAAATAATCCGCTTGCCATAATTCTGACTGAAAAACAGATTTTACTGGATCTGGCAGATGAAACCCCCTCTCTAAATGAAGATTTTAAAAAGAGATTTCTTGATTCACTATCCCAGATCACCGAACAGGTGAAACGATGTAAGAAGATAACACAAAACCTGCTTAAATTTTCACGCCGCACCAGTTCGGTAATAGAGGCAGTGGACCTCAATGGACTTATTAGTGAGGTTATCGATCTTATGGAGAGAGAGGTCGGTACGAAAGGAATCAGATTTATTTCTGAACCGGAGAAAGGATTAGCCCCTCTGGTTACCGACCCATCTCAACTTCAACAGGTATTTTTGAACCTGATAAACAATGCCGTCGATGCCCACCAAGGAAAGCCATGTGGCAGTATACGCATAAGTACCCGTTATGATACCGGAAAAAACAGAATAGAAATTGAATTAGAAGATACCGGTTCCGGCATTCCACCGGATAAATTAAATAGAATTTTCGATCCTTTTTATACCACCAAACCAGTGGGCAAGGGAACGGGGCTGGGGCTTTCTATCTCTTATGGAATTATTCAGCGACTTGGCGGGGATATCACCGTCAGGAGTAAGGTTGATGAAGGGACCCTTTTTACCATTTCGCTCCCTGTTGATCCATTGCAAAAGGCAGGGAAAATTACATGAGAGACTAAACCGCTTAACAGGCTTTTTGCATTGTATGGGAGGTATAAAAGATGAAAGAAGCAAAAATACTATTTGTGGATGACGAGGTTGTTTTTTCAGAAAACATGGCAGCACTCTTAAACAAGAGGGGCTATCATACTATCACCGTACACGACGGGGAAAGCGCTATCCGCAGCCTTCAGGAAAATGACTTTGATGTTGTTGTCCTTGATTTGAAGATGCCCGGAATGGACGGGATAACTACGCTGAAAGAGATTAAAAAGCTGGATATTATGACAGAGATCCTTATCCTGACCGGACATGGATCAATTGACAGCGCTATGGAGGCGGTTAAATCGGGCGCGTTTGACTACCTTACCAAGCCCTGTGAGATCGATGAGCTGGTGGAAAAGATCGAAGCTGCATGGGGGAAAAAGGATACTAATAAGAAACGTTATATAAATGATAAAATACAAAAAATTGTGGAATCACCCAAACCCCTTTACGAACTCTTTTCAAGCAATAAAGAAAAAATTTAAAATATATATCTTTTATACTTGACACATGGAATATTTGTTTGATATAAAAAACATATGTTTTCTATGTAGAACATTCGAGTTATTTTATGTGTCCATTATTCAAAAGAGTCCCGGCTATTGATAAGTGTTTTGCCATCCTGGATCTGCTTGCCCAATCAAAAGAACCCATAGGCATCAGTAATATATCAGGGAGGCTGGACATGAACAAGAGCACGGTTTTCAATATTGTCCATACACTCACGGACCTTGATGTCCTTGAAAACCATCCCGACGGTAAATTTACCTTCGGCACACTATTTTATATCCTTGGAAACATGGCCGGGAAGCGCTCTGATCTCATCCAGACCGCGCACCCTTTTTTAGAGATGATCAACGAAAAAACCAAGCTTTCTGCCTTCTTTGGTCTTCGTTCCGACTGCCAGGCCATTCTTATCGATAAGGTAGATTCGGCTTACGGGATTAAATTGTCATCTGAAATCGGCATGCGGATGCCCATCCTGGCAGGTGCAGGGATAAAAGCCATGCTTTCACAGCTATCCGATGATGAAATCGATGAGATACTCTCTCGAACCGAGCTTAAAAGGTACACGCCCTATTCTATTGTTGATAAGGCGGCCTATAAAAAGGAGATCCTTGAGGTTCGCAAACAAAGCATTGCCTACGATAGGGAAGAATATATTGAGGGAATGGTTGCCTTTGCCATACCCATTAAGGCAAATGGAAAAGATCTCCAGGCCGCAATCTGGGCAGTCGGTCTCTCGCGCCAGGTACCGGAGGCCTCCATATCGGAGTTGATAGATTTACTATTAGGTATTTCCAAAGAGATTAATTATCGTATGCAATAATATAGTGATTAGAGGAGGTTAAGGCATGTATTTTAGGGTTTACTGTAATGTAAAAGAGATTGAAGCCCCGGATAAAGAAACTGCGGAACAGATTCTTAAGGATTCTCTCAGTGAGATTATCTGGCTGCTTCCCGTCACAGAAACTCCTGTAGTGCCTCCGGCAAGGGAACCAAAGAAAATTGAAGTCAAGGAAAAGAAGGGCGGACATGGTTCAATGACCGCACGGCATTAGATGGCGCCGTGAAAGCATGAAAAGTAAAAATAATTTATATAGCCTTACATAAGGCGGCTAAGAGACGTAAAGGGGTAAAAAGATGAGGTACGCAGAAACAGGCTTCCAGTTAGAAATAGATTTGTCAAAGGGGAGCATCGATAAAGTGGAGACTGATCCGAAAGATACCGCATTGTATCTCGGTGGCAATGGGATGAACGCAAAGCTTTTATATGAACGGGTCCCACCAGACACTGATCCATGGTCTCCCGATAATCTGCTCATATTCGGCAATGGTCTTCTGAACGGCACATATGTTCCAGGTGCAAACCGCGTGTCGGTTGACACCATCGCCCCCCTGAACGGGTTTATGGGGCATTCGCTTATGGGCGGATTTTTCGGGGCGGAAATGAAAATGGCCGGTTATGACAGAATAGTCGTTCAGGGAGAAGCGCCCGATCTGGTCTATCTGGCAATACACGATGACAGGGTTGAGATCCGTGATGCAAGACATCTCCGTGGAAAAGGCATGTATGATACTCAGCGCCTGATCAAGGAGGAGTTGAACGACAAAAGGGCCTGGGTGGCTGCCATTGGACCGGCTGGTGAACATAAAGTAATGATGTCTTCGATCGACAGCGGCAACTCGAGCGCCGCTCGAACGGTCGGGCCGGTCATGGGCGCCAAAAACCTGAAGGCAATTGCGGTCCGGGGTACAAAAGACATCAACATCGCCCATCCGGCAGAACTCTGGGAGATCTGCTCTCGACTGAGGAAAGAGCTTGACGCGAACCCGAATGTCGGGGACTGGATGGCCGTTGATGAGGATGACAGCTTCCATCACAACAATTTCTCCTGGGGCAATGCCAGGGTACGTCGAAAAACCTTCTGGAGCGCTACACTTGAAGAGAGATGGCGTAATCTGAAATACGACCATATGAGCCGGCAGACAGGTTGCTGGAACTGCCCCAAGGCATGTCATAATGTCATACACTGGCCGGGCCGGCGAAGATTTTCCTACAAGTGTTACGGGAAAGACACCTATCACATGGCCTCTTTCCAGGAGCTGGACTTCACCTATGAGATCCTCGGTATCTCCCAGGACCTGGGTCTTGACTCCTACTCAACACCGCAGGTTATAGCATTCGCGCTTGAGCTTTTGGATGCCGGGATACTGACGGAAAAGGATTTTCCTGATATGCCTTCCGACGTAAGGGGAAAATTTTACTATCTCCTTCATAAAATAGCGTTCAGAGAGGGTATTGGAGATATACTCGCCCACGGAATTTCCGGGGCGGCCGCCATAATCGGTAACGGCGCCGAGCAATTCGATCACAATACTGTCAAAAAATTTGAACAGTTGCCCATCAAGCTGGGCAAGCTCAATCCTGCCTATTTCCTCATGATAGCCACAGGTGAGGATATGGCGATCACCCAGATCGAAGGCTCCTTCCCCCAGGACCCGATAACGGATCCCGAGTTGAGAGAAGACTTCATCAATAATTGGACCGCGGTCCCGGATAAGAAGTTCGTGGAGTGGTTCCGGAACTGGGTAAAGCGTGATCAGTTACCCGACGACGCCATGTGCGCCATTACCGACTGGAATGAGTGCATGCACTATCTTGATGACTCCCTGGGGTTTTGCGGTTTTGTTTCCTCATTCCGGGGCCAGTTCGGCGGAACCACAGGGTACCACATTTGGAATATGCCTGATATCGTTACCCACGCGACAGGAATCGAGTTTGACAAAGACAGGCTGTGGGAATGCTTCCAGAGAAACCGGACCCTGGTAAGGGCCCTTAACAATAGAGCGGGTTTGAAAAGGTCTATGGAAAGGCCACCTGAAGATCACTGGGCCGTAAGGAATGAGGAGTACGAACAGCAACTGCTGACCAAATATTATGACTTCAAAGGTTGGACCTTTGATGGGATTCCTACAAAAGATACCCTGGAGAAATTGGACTTAAGCTATGTGGCTGAAGACCTCATCAAGAGGGGCGTTCTGATCGGCAATGAAGTCACTGCACTCAAAGATGCCAGGGCCAGTCAAGAGAAGGAATAAGAAAGGGGCGCAACTGTGGACAATAAGCAGAAAAAAACAAAAATAGTCAAGGAAATAAAGGTTGATACCAAGAAGTGCGTGGGGTGCAAGGCGTGTGAAGTGGCCTGCTCCGCGTTCCACGCCGTACCCAAGTATAGCTCGGTTAATACCGCACGCTCCCGGATTATGGTGGTCATGGACGAAGTGAGAGATATCTTTGTGCCCATACGGGCCGGTGACTATACCCAGGCGGAATGTAACGGAAGAAACCGCTATGTAATCGGCGACATAGAATACGATGAGTGCACTTTCTGCCCGGCCTCCTGCCCGTCGAGGGACGCGTTCAAAGAACCGGATTCAGGTCTCCCTCTCAAGTGTGACATGTGCGAAAGTGTACCGCCCCTTGAAGTTCCCATGTGTGTAGATGCATGCACATTCGGCGCCCTGACTTACGAAGAGCGGGAAGTGGAGATCTTTGAAGAAGAGCAGGAAAAGCTGGAAGAGATGGAGCTGGCATACGACTTACTGGTAAAGAAACATGGGAAGAAAAAGGTAATGGACACCTTTTCCAGATTATCAAGAGGCTAAAACCTTAAGTTGAGATAAGAGGCTAAGAAAGACAGTGGAAATTGTAACTCCTTTAGAAGAGGTATTGGATCTCATAAACGAGACCGGTGGAGAATCCTTTAAATTTTGCTATCAATGCGGGTTATGTGACACAGTCTGCCCATGGAACAGGGTTCGGCCCTTTAGCATGCGCAAGCTGATCAGGCAGGCCACCTTTGGTTTAACCGAGATTGAAACCGAAGAGATATGGCGCTGTACTACTTGCGGAAGATGTCCCCAGAAATGTCCCAGGGGAGTCAATCAGATAGAAGTTGCGGTATCAGCACGCCGGATTGCCACGGAGTTCGGAGTTTTTCCCTCTCCTGTCAAACCCGTCCGCGGTGTAAGTGCGAGCCTGGTCGGTGAGGGTAATCCCTTGAACGAGGAGCGCGCGAAGAGGGCGGACTGGGCAAAAGGACTGTCCGTAAAAACCTTTTCAGAGGGAATGGAAATCCTCTATTTTCCCGGATGTTATCTCAGCTATGATCCAAGGTTAAAAAGGGTAGCCGCTGCCACAGTCAATATTCTTAAAAAGGCGGGTGTAGATTTTGGGATATTGGGCTCAAAGGAAAACTGCTGCGGGGAAAGTATCCGCAAGACAGGTGATGAGGAAGTATTCAAACGCCTGGCCAGGGAGAATATCAGGACTTTTATAGAAAATGGAGTGAAGAAAATCCTTGTTTCTTCCCCTCACTGCTACCACACCTTCAAAAATGAGTACCCTGAATTTATGGTGAATTTTGAAGTGGTTTATATCTCTCAATATATATTTGAACTTATTAATGAGGGAAGGCTTAAGGTAACCGACTCCTATGAAAAGAAAGTGACATATCATGATCCATGCTATCTGGGTCGGCATAACAATATATATGATGAACCCCGTGATGTCTTAAACAATGTACCCGGTTTGGATCTTATAGAGATGCCTGATTCTCGGGAAGACAGTCTCTGCTGCGGAGGGGGAGGCGGCAGAATCTGGATGGAGACACCCAAGGGAGAAAGGTTCTCTGATCTCAGGGTGGAACAGGCAATAAATGTAGGAGCCGAGGTGCTTGCCACATCCTGCCCTTACTGTATTAGTAATTTTGAGGACAGCAGGCTGACCCTGGATGTGGAGGGGAAAATAGAGGTCAGGGATATTACAGAGATAATCCAGGAAGTAATCTAAAGACAGGTGTTGGAACGTGGAAAATGAATATATAGAAGGACAGAGAGAAACAAATCCCGGTGGTGGAAATTTCGGGGATGTTATGGTTGTTGGCGGAGGGATCAGCGGTATTCAGGCCGCCCTTGACCTGGCTGAAACAGGCTTTAAGGTTTACCTGGTTGATAAATCGCCGGCCATTGGCGGCAAGATGGCACAGCTTGATAAGACCTTTCCCACCAATGACTGCTCCATGTGTATTGAATCGCCCAAGTTTATCGAATGCGCCAGGCATCCCAATATCGAGATCCTGACCTACACCGAGGTTGACCGCGTAAGAGGGGAAGCGGGAAATTTCAGGGTAAGCCTGATTAAGAAACCCAGATACATTATAGAAGACAGGTGCACAGGCTGTTCGACCTGTGTGGAATACTGCCCGGTCAATATCCCCGATCCTTTTAATCAAAATTTATCGTTAAATAAGGCCATTCATATATATTTTAATCAGGCGGTTCCCCTTATCACCTATGTAGACCCGGAAAAGTGCCTCTATTTTCAGGACGAGAAATGTAATATCTGTTTGGGAGTCTGTAAAAATAATGCCATTGATCTGAATCAGGAAGAGGAAGAGGTCGAAATAGAGGTAGGGGCGATCATTCTCTCACCGGGCTATGAAACATATAACCCGAAGATAAGGGGCGACTATGGCTATGGGAAGTTTGAAAACGTTGTAACCAGTCTCGATTTCGAACGGCTCTTATGTTCCACCGGGCCCTATGAAGGTGAAATCCTGCGGCCTTCCGATCATAAGCATCCACATAATATAGCATGGATTCAGTGCGTTGGTTCCAGACAGGTCCTTGAGGGAGGCAACAGCTACTGTTCAGGAGTATGTTGCACCTATACCCAGAAACAGGTAATCTTGGCAAAAGATCACGACCCTGAAGGAAGAGCGACAGTATTTCACAACGACATCCGGTCGTTTGGTAAAGATTTTGAACGATTCTACCAGAGAGCGGAGAATCTTCCAGGAGTCCGATTCATAAGAAGCTATGTATCAATAGGAAAAGAGATACCTGAAACCAAGAATGTAACCATTAGATACGCGACTGCAGAGGGTGTAAAGGAAGAGGAATTCGATCTGGTGGTATTATCCGTCGGCCTGAATCCTCCTGCCGACGTAAAAGACCTTGCGCATAAGTTCGGCATAGAACTCAACTTTCACAATTTCTGTAAAAACAATCCTGTGAATCCGATCGAGACCTCTCGTCCGGGGATTTTTGTAAGCGGGGCTTTCCAGGGACCGATAGATATCCCGGAATCGGTCATGACCGCCAGCGGTGCGGACGCGCTCTGCAGTCAACTCCTCAAGTACCGGCGCGGAAAGCTGGATCAGGAAAGGATATACCCGGAGGAAAAGGATGTCTCAGGGGAGAAACCAAGAGTGGGGGTCTTTGTGTGTCATTGTGGAGCCAATATCGGCAGGGTGGTGGATGTACCTTCAGTGGTTGAATACGCGTCGACATTACCCAACGTCGTCCACGCTCAAGAGAGTCTATTTGCCTGTTCCACTGATAGCGCCCGTCAGATATCGGACACAATCAAGGAAAAAGGACTTAATCGAGTGGTGGTTGCCGCCTGTACCCCCAGGACCCATGAACCCCTGTTCCGGGACACACTGCGAGAGGGAGGAATTAACCAGTATTACTATGAAATGGCAAATATAAGGGAGCAGTGCTCCTGGGTCCACTCAAGGGAAGCAAAAGATGCCACTGCAAAAGCAAAAGATCTCGTTCGAATGTCGATAGCCCGGACCGCCCTTCTTGAACCTTTACAGGAATTCGAGCTGCCCGTAGACAAAAGAGCGCTGGTGTTAGGAGGCGGCCCCGCAGGGATGACCAGTGCCTTAAGCCTTGCAGGTCAGGGTTTTGAGGTATTCCTGCTGGAAAAAGAACCGGAACTGGGTGGGATGGCTCGAAGACTTTATTTCACCCTGGAAGGCCTGGATGTTCAATCATATCTAAACGACATAATAGGTCGGGTTTACCGCCATTCCCTTATTCATGTATATACGGACGTCTCCGTAAAAGAGGTTTCGGGCTATGTGGGAAATTTCACTACTAAGTTGACGACTCGAGGAATGGCCAGGGAGATAAAGCACGGGGTAGCCATCATAGCCACGGGCGCTGAAGAATATAGACCTACCGAATATCTTTATGGTGAAGATGACAGGGTGTTTACCCAGGTGGAGATTGGAGAGCAAATCGCCAAAGGAGATGAAAGGGTAATTAATGCCCGGAACCTCGTGATGATCCAGTGTGTGGGATGCAGAAATGAAGAGAGAAATTACTGCAGTCGGGTGTGCTGCAGCCATTCCATAAAGAACGCCCTGAAACTGATAGAGTTAAATCCCGGAATGAACATCACCATCATCTATCGTGACATGAGGACTTACGGGTTTTACGAAGATTATTACCGGGAAGCGGCGGATAAGGGTGTAAAGTTTATCCGCTACGAACCCGATGACAAACCGGTGGTCGAAGCTGCCGAGGAGGAAGGCAAGTCCGTCCTGAGGGTAACTGTGACAGATCCCATTCTGGGGCAGAGGATTGCCCTTAATGCCGATTTGCTGGCACTGGCCGCCGCGGTTATTCCTTCATCAACAACGGATCAGGTTTCTAAATTATTCAAACTCGTTTTGAATCCGGATGGCTTCTTCCAGGAAGCACACGTAAAATTAAGGCCCGTTGACTTTGCCGCCGATGGTGTCTTCCTGTGCGGGACAGCCCACTATCCCAAGCATATAACGGAAACAATCAGCCAGGCCTATGGAGCTGCCGGCCGGGCCGCAACGATTCTAACAAAGGATTCGGTCGTTGCCTCAGGCTCAATCTGCGAGGTGAAAGAGGAGGATTGTATATCCTGCGGAGCATGTATATCAGTCTGTACCTATGGAGCCATAGAATTTGTTGATACACCACAGGGTAAAAAGGCCAGGGTGAATCCTGTCCTGTGTAAAGGAGACGGCCTCTGTAACTCAAGGTGTCCGACCGGGGCTATCAGACTAAAACATTTTACCGATGATGAGATATTTTCCCAGATTGACGCGGCGCTTTCGGCATTTGATGCGGATACGGCCCTTGAAGATGTTCCAATAATGAGTAAAGCAGTAGGAGAGTGATAAGAATGGCTACAGGATTTATTTTTAAACCAAAGATGTTGGGTTTTCTATGCAACTGGTGAGGATACTCGGCTGCTGACCTGGCTGGAGTTTCCAGACAACAATACGCGACTGAAATAAGGCTTGTTCGGCTGATGTGTACCGGCAGAGTGGACCTGGCATTTATTCTCCGGGCCTTTTCAAATGGAGCGGACGGGGTTTTTATCGGAGGCTGCTGGCCGGGTGAATGCCATTATCTTACAGAAGGGAATTATTTTGCATTAAGTACTGTGCATATAGCCGGAAGATTACTTAAGTTGATAGGAGTAGACCCTGAGAGGCTAAGACTGGAATGGATCTCCGCCTCTGAAGGAAACCGCTTTGCCGAAACTATAAACGACTTTTCCAAAAATTTGAAGGAGTTGGGACCCCTTGGAAAGGGCGATGGAATAGACGGAAATGGATTAAATTTTAGACTGGAAGCATTAAAAAATTTAGTCCCTTACATTAAGCTGGTGGAAAGGGAAAGACTGAGAGTGCCGGTCAAATCAGAGGAAGAGTACAATAATTTTTTTAATAGTGACGAAATGGACAGACTGTTCACGGAACTGATCGCAGATAAACTTGCAGTAAGCGAAATCATGCTGCTTCTCCAAGAAGGACCGCGAACAGGCGATGAAATCTCTGATATCCTGGGAATAAATCCGTCTGAAATTTCAAGACATCTTAATACTTCAGCAAGGCAGGGGCTGGTCAGGTTCGATGAAGACCGGAACCTCGTTGCTGCGGCCTAGCGTAAAAGATTAAAGATTTGAACTAATATATAATGAAGTCGGGATAGCTGCTATGGGTGAAGATAAAATTGATCGTATTATTGATAAGTATCAGGGAAAGGCGGGCTCATTAATCCATGTTTTAATGGAAATTCAGGAAGAGAATCAATGGCTTCCGAGAGAGGTATTAAGGAAGATCAGTGAAAGACTGGAAGTGCCCCTGAGCCGTGTAATGCAGATTGCCACCTTTTATAAGACCTTCAGTTTGAAGCCTAAAGGACGTCATGAAGTTCATGTATGCATGGGCACGGCATGTCATGTACGCGGTGCGCAACAGATCCTTGATAAGGTTCAAGAGCTGATTGGCATAAGACCCGGAGAAACAAACCCGGATGGAAAGTTCAGCCTTGAACGCGGAAGTTGCCTTGGTTGCTGTTCACTCGGCCCCGAGATAGTGGTCGATGGTAAGCACCATACCGGGATGACACCGGACAAGGTGGAAAAAATACTAAAAAGCTATGATTAAGGAATGATTATGCCACGGATAAAGTCATCTGCCGAATTGGAAGAAATCAGAAAGGACATCTTGTCAAAAAAAGATCCCAGTAAGCCTTGCATTGCCGTATGTTCAGGAGCCGCATGCCAGAGCCTCGATAACAATAGGATTATCAGAGCCTTCGAAAAAGAGATACTCACGCGGTCTTTAGACACTAAAGTTGATATAAGGGCAACAGGTTGTCATGGTTTCTGTCAAAAAGGCCCGAATGTCGTTATCTATCCCGAAGAAATCTGCTACATGCAGGTGACTCCTGAGGATGTCCCGGAAATAGTCACCGAGACGGTGATTGGCAAAAAAGTCATTGAACGCCTGATCTACAGTTCCCCAAATAGCGGAGAAAAAGCTGCACATATGTCTGAAGTGCCGTTTTACAAGAACCAGATGCGTAACCTGATCAGCAATAATCTAAAAATTGATCCGAAGAGCATTGATGACTATCTGGCAATCGGCGGCTATTCCGCTTTATCCAAAGCGCTTTTTGAGATGACCCCTGAGCAGGTCCTTGAAGAAGTAAAGAAAGCCAACCTGCGCGGCAGGGGTGGCGGCGGATTTCCTGCCGGGTTGAAGTGGGAGACCGCCCGTAATGCCGCCGGGGAAGAAAAGTATGTGATCGTAAACGGTCATGAAGGTCTGCCAGGTGCTTTCATGGATAGAGCCATCCTTACGGGAAATCCTCATTGTGTTTTGGAGGGATTAATAATAGGGGCCTATGCGATCGGCTCCCGTCAGGGATTTATCTATACGCGTCATGACGCGCCTCAATTATTAGCTAATGTTAATTCGGCACTCGCCCAGGCAAAGGAATACGGATTTCTCGGTGAAAATATCCTAGGAACCGGCTTCAACTTTAATGTTGAGTTGCATTTTGATGTGGGGATATTCGTCTCAGGTGAATCCAGTGCATTAATGAAGTCAATAGAAGGGAACAATCCTGAGCCGAGACCTAAATATATCCGCACCTCGGTTCATGGTATCTGGGACAGGCCGAGCAACTTGAATAATGTGGAAACCTGGTCAAATGTAGCCCAGATAATCAACAAAGGCGCCGAGTGGTATACCAGTATCGGGACGGAGCGGAGCAAAGGTACGAAGCTTCTGTCCTTGTCTGGAAATATAGTGAATTCCGGGGTTGTTGAAGTACCCTTTGGAACCACGCTCAGGCGAATCATTTACGACATCGGCGGCGGCATACCAAACAAGAAGAAACTCAAAGCGGTTCACTTGGGAGGTCCTATGGGAGGTTGTGTTCCCGAGAGTTACCTCGACACTCCCTTGGACTTTGATGAAATGTCAAAACTGGGGGCCCCCATAGGAGCCGGTGATGTGCTGGTATTGGATGAAGACACCAGTATGGTGGAATTGACCAAATTCTATCTCACCTTTCTTACAAACGAATCTTGCGGAAAATGCGTCCCATGCCGCGAAGGCATCAGGCAGATGATCAAGATAGTGACGAGAATCAGCAAAGGAAATGGAAAGGAAGGAGACATCGAGCTTTTGGAGGAGATAGCCGAGGTAGCAGGAGCAGCCTCTCTGTGCGCTTTAGGGAAAACGGCTTCTGACCCCCTTAAAAGCACTTTGCGCCACTTCAGGGATGAATATGAGGCAAATATTATGTCAGAGTCGGCAATGTCCCATCAAAAGGCGAATGTAGCTTAATGCGGTATCGTAACAGGATAGCAATTAAGTAGGGCAGATATTATACAAAAAAATTCAATGAGATAAATTTCAGGAGATTATTCTCAGAGAGAGCAGATAGAGATGAGTGAAATCATTTTTGAGATCGATGGAAAAGAGGTTAAGGCAAAAGAAGGAATGACCGTTCTGGAGGCGGCCCAGGGTGCTGATATACATATTCCCACCTTATGTCACCACGAGAAACTTGAACCCTATGGAGGGTGCAGGTTATGCACGGTTGAGGTAGATGTCCGGGGAAGAACTAATTTTGTTGCTGCCTGCCTCTACCCTGTGGCACCGGATCTGGTGGTCAGGACAAGGTCTGAAAAGATCGACAAGATTCGTAAGATGATCCTTGAGCTGTTGATGGCCCATGCGCCTGACTCCCCACAACTGCTTGATATGGCTAAGGAATATGGAGCAGACCGGAACCGTTTTGAAAAGGAGTCATCCTTTTGTGTACTGTGTGGCCTTTGTGTAAGATACTGCGCTGAAGTCAAAAAGAAAAACGCAATCGCATTTATTAATAACGGGTCAAAACGGGAGATAAGTTTCATCCCTGAGATAGCCTCCAAGGAGTGCTGGAACTGTAAGGAGTGCTTTCCTCTCTGTCCCACATCCTATCTCCAGGCGGCTTACGAGTTAACCCAGGCACTTGCCTTTCCAACTCATCCTATAAAAATCGCCTCAGTGTAACAGGCAATTTCAGTTATTCCTTAGTCGAATTGCTGAGGGCCCAATATTATGGCCCGGGATGAGGAGGAAGGAATCGCCGCCAATCCGGATGCCCTTTTTGTTGAAAG
>JAFGDF010000167.1 GCA_016932235.1 Deltaproteobacteria bacterium
CCGTCACCCCGGCGAAGGCCGGGGTCCAGAAAAAATAGACTCTTAGGCAACCATGATGTCAATTCAATTATGAGACTGTCAATAACAGGATTAATCGGAATTCGATTTCAGGGGTATCACTTTTGCTTTGTTCCCGGTACCTTTTCCCCTTGATTCTTTTTCTGTCTTCACCCCACCCCCTGATGGAATAAACTTCTTTACCTCTTTCAACACCATCGGATTTCCACCCATGGTAAAGGGAGAACCGTTTATATATTCCTCCCGAAGTATCCATGTAACTTCCTGAGGAGGAATGGACAGGATCAGAATGGTTACACGGTACCAGTCCTTTTTTACATCAGGTTCAATTCTCTCAATACGCGCATACATTGTCGGTTGATCATGGTAGTGGATAAGAACTATGTCCCCTTCTCCGTTCATATCTTTTATCCCCGTTTTTCTAAACCTTTACCAGAATCCCGGTATAGGACTAATAAAACCTTTCTTTATAATGACGGCATACATAATTGGGAGGCGTGGGGCAGGCTCTTTCAGTCCAATCCTTTTCACCGTTCTCATCCTCACTGAAAACACAGACATTTGAATAGGCGCTGCTTAATATGGCAGGCTCGTTATCTCCCTTAGCAATATAATATTTACAATTCCAGCAGCAATTTTTTGCCATCTTCATTTCTTTTATTTAAGTTTTTAGCCGGCCATATCTATCATTGACATAATCTGGGAAGTCTCAAATCCCTTAAGCCGGATCGCTCCTGAACGGCAGGAAGCCACGCAAAGTCCGCAGCCCTTGCACAGTGTAGCCTCAATTTCAGCTTTCCCGGTTTTTTCATTCATCCTGGGCGCGGAATAGGGACAGACGGAGACACATATTCCACAACCGCTGCAAATAGACGGTATTGTCATTGCTACCGTACCGCTGACGGATATGGTTCTGGAGGAAAGAAGGGTCACAGCCCTTGCAACGGCTGCCTGGGCCTGTGTTATGGATTCATCGATAGGCTTTGGCGAATGTGCGAGACCACATAGAAAAACCCCGTCCGTCGCAAAATCCACCGGGCGAAGCTTTACATGGGCCTCGGCAAAAAACCCGTCCTCATTCAGGGAGACCTTGTAAAAAGCCCCGAGGGGATTATCCTTTTCAGGGATTATGGCGCTCGCCAGAACAACCAGATCCGGCCTGATCTCTATCTTTCGTCTGAGAACAAAATCGGTAAAGGAAAGGACAAGAGCGCCTTCCTTATTAAAGACCTGCAAATCCTTTTCAAAATCATATCGTACAAATGATATCCCCTTGGATCGGGCTTCCCGGTATAGGTCTTCCCTCAATCCATAGGGCCGCATATCCCGGTAAATAATGAAGATATTCATCTCTGGATTTTTTGCCTTCAGCGTCAACGCGTTTTTAATGGATGATGTGCAGCATACCTTAGAGCAATACGGCCTTTCAGGTATCCTGGACCCTACGCATTGAATGAAAACGGCAGTGTTAATATCCTCCAGTGAGGAATCCCCTTCTATGAACCTTTGATTCAATTCCTGGCCGGTGACAACCCGCGGATCGCTGCCATAGAGATATCCTTCCGGTTTTAACTCTGAGGCCCCTGATGCTATGATCGTCACACCATGCTCCAGCACCAGCTTCTCTCCGGCCTGATCCACACTGGTTTTAAATTGGCCCACAAACCCATCAACACCGGTTATACGGGAATTAAGGAATACTTCTATATTTTCATTACTATTCATCTCTTCAATAAGACCGGAAAGAAATCCGCCCACATCCTCTCCACGCCAGGTCTCATGGAGCATTCGAGCCTGTCCTCCGAGAGAATCCGTCTTCTCGATGAGATAACTCCTGTATCCCTGTTCAGCCATATTGCGGGCCGCCGTCATACCCGCAACGCCTCCGCCTATAATAAGGGCCGCCTGATTGACATCCAGTGTCGGCTCCATTAAGGGCTCGAGAAGTGCGACCTTTGCTGCGGCCATCCTGACCAGATCCTTGGCCTTTTCCGTTGCAGGTAACTGATCATCTTTATGGACCCATGAACACTGGTTACGGATATTTGCCATCTCAAACAGATACTTGTTTACACCTGCGTTGATAAGCGTCTCCTGGAACAGGGGTTCATGGGTCTTGGGCGTGCAGGCCGCAACCACCACCCTGTTCAAGCGATGTTCCTTGATAGTCTTGGCAATCTTATCCTGAGAATCCTGTGAACAGCTGAACATATTCTGTTCCGTATGGACAACTCCCGGAAGTTTCTTCGCATATTCCACAACCGCCGGCACATCCACCACTCCGGCAATATTGGTTCCGCAGCAGCATACAAAGATACCTATCCTGGGAGGCTCTCCGCGCATATCGGTTTCAACGGGGACCTCTTTTTTCTTTGTCAGTGTCCATCTTGAGCCGGCCAACCGGCTTCCGGCCACACCCGCCGCCGCGCTCGAATCAATGACCGAACTGGGTATATCCTTAGGTCCCTGAAACGCCCCGCATACATAGATTCCGGGTACTGAACTCTCAACAGGCCGGAAGCTGTCCGTGGATGCATAGTTGTAATGGTTTAGCTGAACACCCAACCGTTTTGCGAGCTCCTTTCCCTCCTCTGTGGTGCTCAGGCCAACGGAAAGCACAACCATATCAAAATCTTCTTCTATCTTCCTGCCGGAATCATCCACATAAGATATCCTGTGTCTGTCATCCTCACCGACCGGCAGGATTCCCGTGACCCTTGATTTGATAAAACGGACACCCAGTTCATCCTTGGCCCTGTTGTAATATCGCTCAAAATCTTTTCCGTTTGTGCGTATATCTATATAGAATATGGCGGTGTCTATGCCCTTTTTACTGTGCTCTTTCGCCAGCATGGCCTCTTTTACCGCGTATGTGCAGCATACGGCTGAGCAATATCCTCTCGCTCCCAGATGCTCGTCTCTCGAACCGATACACTGGAGCCATGCTATCTTTTCAGGTTCTTTACCATTTGAGGGCTTGACCAGATGTCCCCCATAGGGGCCGGATGCGGATAAAATCCGCTCGAATTCCAGGCTTGTCACGATATTGGGATATTTTTTGTATCCATAGGTATCATGAGTCCCCGGATCATAGGTCTCACCACCACTTGACAGGACTATGGAACCTACATGGTAGGTCAACTCCTTTGGTTTATCCTCAAAGTTAATTGCACCTGTGGGACAGAATTTTTCGCATGCCCTGCATTTTCCCTTTGTGAGATAGATGCATTGCTCCGGATCAATTGCATACTTGAGAGGAACCGCCTGATCATATTTTACATAGGCGGCCTTTCTATTAACGAGGCCCATATCATATTCACTGGATACCTTTTTGGGACACTTTTCAGCACAGAGGCCGCAGGCGATACATTTATCAACATCCACGTATCGCGGGTGTTGTGTCACACTAACATCAAACCGCCCCTCCTCACCTGAGATTCC
>JAFGDF010000168.1 GCA_016932235.1 Deltaproteobacteria bacterium
TGGCACTTTTTATTAAGAAAACAGTGATGGAAAACGGTAATAAAAGGATTCTAAAGAGTTTTTTAAACATGATAACGAGATTAGGTTGGATATAATTACAGGAGATTATTATAAAATGTCCGGATATTTTCCTTTATTAATGAAATATGTTTGATATAATACAACGATAATGTTTAATAGTGGGATATAGATGACAATTGATTGAAAGAATTGAAATGTTCATCCAGAAATCATCCCCCTCCCCCTGCCCCTCCCACCAGGGGGGCTGAAGACAGAGCTAACCTTGATGAACGACTCCACTGCCCCATTCCGCAAGGGGAGGGGTGGAAAATGGATAAATTGTGGTTTAACGGTGTGACCCAACCCCTCCCGCAAAGGGAGATGTGGCTGGGCAGAGCAAATGTTTCGAAGTTACTGAATAATCCCTCCCATAAGGAGGCTGTGTTGTATTTAAGAAGAAGGTCATTCCGGACCCCCGTCTCCACGAGGGCAGGCTGTAAGCAGCGAAATAAGCCTGCCCCTACATGTCTGAAGCCGGGGGAATCAAGGATTACAAAATAAATTCAAAGGATTCTGTATCCCGGCTCGCCCTTATGAATAGGTTCCCACTGGGAAATTCAACAGGGCGAGCGACCGGCGTCGCTGGTCTTGGCCGGGATGACGAATTGCGGCGCAGTCTCAAGGCGAGGGGATTGCTTACAGGGCGGCATTACAGGGAGGGAATAAGATGGCATCGAGAAGGCTTGAGGATCTTGTTGAAGAGATGCGTGAAAAGGCCGAGGATATTCAAAAGAGTTGTATGGAAAAAGGGGGATTTGACCTGCTCATCTACTGCACCCTACGCTCCCCGGAGGAACAGGCACGGCTTTACAGGCAATCACGCTCACGGCAGGAGATCGACCGGAAGATTAAGACACTGCACAGCCGCGGATTCGATTTTCTTGGCCAGGTCCTGGAAGATGTGGGACCCTGCCACGGCCCAAAGGTGACCAATGCAGGGCCTGGGGAGTCCTGGCATAATTACGGCCGGGCATTTGACGCGGTACCTCTCGTGGGGGGTAAACCGGCCTGGGATTATCGGAAATCCCGGTCCCTTTGGGACACCTATGGCGAGGTAGTCCGGCAGGCAGGGTTATACTGGGCCGGAGACTGGACCCGTTTCCGGGAGTATCCCCATGCACAGCTAATGTCAGGTAATAACCCCCTGAAAGAGATGCCGGCTGATCAGGTTTACGTTGCCCTTCTTGGGGGTGAAAGGGCTATTAGCGATGATATTGCATTTGTCTGAGGAATGGCTTATTTATTATTTCCAATAGATGATTCCCCCTCCCCTCTGTCCCCTCCCACAAGGGGAGGGGAATATCACGCCTGTCTAAAATCGTTTTTTCTTTGGACAGCATTTGCTGCATCTTAAGTGAATGCTGTGGATTCTTCGATCAAGTCGAAGAATGACAAAAAAATCTAAACCATGAGGCCGTCTGTAAGGTCATTCTAAGGTCATTCTGTGGCTTTGACCACAGAATCCATTTTGCCTATCGCCTTGCATATTTTGTTCGGCCCATTTGCGCTGGGACAACCTGAAGTTTTGAACGAAAGAGGCATTGTGTAAAATCAAATACTTATCTGCCTAACTAACCGAGATTAAATTTATTTTGGACAGCAATGGGGGAATATATGGATAAAGAAAGGCTTCTGATCAGTCCCTGGAGGTTGGTACCGATGCCCTGTAGATGGTGCCGGTTCCCCTGATCCTGTATCGCCCCACTGACGCGGGGACAAACAGGACATTGCCCCTGTGGAAAGGCAGGATGTCGCCACTGCCCCTGTCTTCCACACTGGAGCTCCCTTCAAGACATATCATGATCGCTGCGCTTTTCGTTTCAGGGCTTACATAAATGGATTCTTTATGGGTAAGTCTTATGACGGAGAGCATAAATTCTTCCGCTATGACAGGATATAGGGATTCCATGGAATCCATGTCCTCAGGGAAGAGCACTTCCGGATCACGGGGACTGAAGTCCAGTATGCCCAAAAGTTCCTCCATGTCAATATGCTTGGAGGTCAGCCCTCCCCTTAAGACATTATCCGAGTTGGCCATCAGCTCAAGGCCGGCGCCTTCAAGGTAGGCATGGAGCTCTCCGGCCGGAATGAAAAGGGCCTCTGCAGGCTGAAGTCTGATCAGGTTGAGAAAGAGGGGCGAGAGACTCCCCATATCACGGGGATACTCCTGTTCGAGCCTCCTTACCCATTGAAAGGGCGGATCTGAAATCCCCCTTTTATCTATACGGGATATGACATTTTTTAGAAGAGGGCCTGAAACGTCCTTTTCAACGGTCATGAGGGATTGAAAAAATGCCTTCAGACCTTCACTATCCGGATGGTCGACCAAATGGGTTATCCCCGGGGTCTCTGCCGATTGTCCGGCCTTTTCCATTAACCGGATTATATCTTCAATCCTGCGAAAGCCCTTCAGTATCCACATGGGCTCCAGGGCGCAGATGAGTTCGGGTTTATGGTTTTCATCCCGGTAATTCCGGTTTGACGCATCAAGGGGTATCTTTTTCCGATTTTCCTCTTCAAAGCCCTTTCTTGCCTGCTCCCTATCGGGATGGGCCTGGATCGAGAGGGGCCTGGAGGCGGCAAGGAGTTTGAATAGAAAGGGCAGTTTATTATGGAAACGGCTTGCGACGGACGGCCCAAGGATCTCAACAGGGTTCTGATCAATAAGTTCCAGAAGGGAACGAGACTCATTGCCATTGTATAAAAGGGAGGGTGCTTTTGGGTGGGACCCCATCCACATCTCCGCGTAAGGGCTTTCTGCCGGAGACTTTTCTCCAAGGAGTTCAGGAATAAAAGTCCTTGATCCCCAGGTGTATTTCTGAATGCTGTTTTGTAGTTTTACGATCCTTTTCATTGCCATACCGCACTGAATGCTTTACAATATATTTTTTTTGAAAAATATGCTATTATTTTTGTATCAAAGAGACAGGGAGGCCCTTAGATGTTTACCCCCATATCAGAAGAGACCTATACAGACGGACAGGTTATTTTTAACGAGCAGAGTCCCGGAGACTGGGTGTATATAGTTCTTTCAGGGAGCGTGGAGATATCAAAATCAATCGGGGATCAAAAGTTTGTAATAGACACGCTCAAGGAAGGAGAGGTCTTCGGCGAATTGAGTTTTTTAGGAGGAATAAAGCGTACAGCCACGGTAACGGCGGTCGGTGATACAACCGTGGGGATAATTGACCGCAACATCCTGGATGAGGAATTCAACAGGCTTTCCTCTGATTTCAGGGCCGTTCTTGTGGCGGTTGTAAAAAGGTTTAAGATCCTGACAGACCGGCTGTCCGATGCATCAGGCAGGAAAGAGCCAAGAATACAGAAGACCCTGTCCCTGTCCTATAAGGATAGGCAGAGCTTTTTAAAGGCATTTTCGGGCGACATCAGCAACGGAGGTCTTTTTATCAAGACTGCCGGCCCTCTTCCGCGGGGGGAAAAATTCCTGCTCAAGCTTCAGCTTCCGGATATTCCGGAGCATCTGGATATAAATTGTACGGTCGCATGGGAAAAAAAGGAGGCGGGCGGCGAGGATAAACGTCCACAGGGTATGGGCGTTAAATTCATGGAGATGAGCGGAAAGGATAGGGAGATCCTCGGGAGATACCTGAAATCCATTAGCTCAAAATAACCTGCGGGTAATTAATATGAGTCTTCTCACAATTAGTCAGGAGAAAGTGGTTTAGGATTCAAGGGTTAAAGTGGTCAAGTGTTTCTTTTCTAACAATTTTATCAAACCTTTAATTCTTTGTAATTTTTGAGCATTTCACTCGAATCCTTGAATCCTGAGCCCCTTGAACCCTTCCCATCGATCAGTTAGCTTAGAGATGGTCCATTAATATATCTATTTCCTATAAACCCCGTATTCCTTTACAGATTCCATCATAACTTTTATATTTTCCAGGTTTGCGTTGTCGGCCGTAGCGCCCGGCGCCATGATATAACCGCCGTCCTTTCCGGCTGTTTCAATAAGCTTACGGCAGTATTCCCTGACCTCATCCCTTGTGCCTGTTACGAGTAAAGATGCCGGAATATTACCCATGATACAGGCCCTGCCGCCAAGGATCTCCTTTGCCCTTGCCATATCGGTATGGTCAAAATGCCATACCACCTTACCTTTTGGAAGTTCACTGATTATCTCCAGCCGGCTGTTGTATCCCCCCTCTGCAAAGAGCCTTGGCACAAGTCCTTCCTCCACAATGCCCAATATGACCCTCTTAAGGTATGGCCAGTAGAACGTGTTAAACTGAGCTTCGGACATGAAACCGTCGGCCCCCCTGTGGAGAGGGATAAAGATTATCGGGACACCGGTCCTTTCCGCCCCTGCCACGGCGGCCCTTATGACGGCGGGTATCATCTCCTCCATATATTCAAAAAGTTTGTCCGGTTGGCGGAACATATCCATGACCGTGCCTTTTGTTCCTCTTAATGAGGCCCCGATACGGTCGAGGGGAGAGATGGCCCCGGCAGTGCCACCGTAAAAGATCGGCAGACCCGATGCCAGTCCTTCCCGGTCCAGTTGGGAGATTACTCCTCTCCATTTCTTCTCTTCCTCACCGGCCTCGAAAAACGCCCTGAAAACCGCCTGAATCTCAGGATCTGCAAAGGCCGCGAATCCTCCACCGGGTGCGGCTCCTATGGCGGTCAGGGGAGGGAGCTTTTTTAAGGCCTCCGCCACCCCACAGATCCTCGGCAGGTAGGTCCTGAAATGAAAGTCAGCAGGGTCCTTCCGAATGATATCCCACTCATCGGCCCTGACGTATTCGCCTTCAAGGTATTGGGCGGCAAGGTCATCCGACAAGCCGTGGCCGGGCCATTTGTACATCCTGGAGTTGATGATATCGAGGACCCTGCCGCACCTGATAACACCGGCGCTGGGAAGAATATCGAGCTCAAAATCATCAATATATTTCTTCCATGCCTTGACGACCTTGTTTATATCATACATTACATCCCTGACCGTGTAACCTGAATAGCGGGCCGGCGTATGTCCCGGGTTTGCGGCCAGAGGGACCCTGTCCGGTTCCCTGAGCTTTATCGCGTCTATAAGCCGGTTGACCCTTTCTTTGTAAAGTCTTTCCGCCTCAGGGCTTATAAATTCTATATTGTCAGGTGAGAGCCATTGCTTGAATCTTTCCGCCTGTTTTTCATCAGGAGATAATCCAGCCCATTTGTTTTCCATATATAAGTTCTCCTATCTAATATTTAATCATTCCTATTCCCACCGGTCCTTTCCGGTCTTTCTCATCTCAATAGAACGAAACCTTCCGACCCTGCCCTGATCGCTGATAAATGAACTCAGGAGCCAGCTCACAAGGCTGATCAGGAGGGAACCCGCGACCGCTGACCAGAAATCCCTTACCACAAGACCGGAGATAATGCCCGAGACCATCAGAAGCAGTACCCCATTTATTATAAAGGTAAAGAGACCCAGAGTAAGGATATTCAAAGGAAGGGTCAGTATTATCAGGACCGGGCGGAAAAAGGCGTTTAATATTCCCAGGAATGCCGCGGCAATGAGGGCGCTGCCGAAGCCCGTGATCCGGATCCCCTCCAGGAGATAGGCGGTCAGCATGATTGCCGCAGTGAGAACCAGCCAGCGTATTATAACTCCCTTCATAATAAATCCTCCTTGGGAAATCCTTTTATAAACCTTTTTGCAGCCTGATTAAACCCGTCTGCATCGTGGATATTAACGGCATGACCCCCGTCCAGGAGCAGGAGTTCCAGCCCGGGAATAGTCTTTTCAGCGACCCTGATAAGAGGGACGAATGATTTTTCGAATCGTCCCGCGATCAGCAATGTAGGCACTCTTGTCGCCGGGAGCAGGGGCAGGATGCCCGATTTCGTTATAGTATACAGTGAAGTATCCCTGAACCCTTCAATCGTTACCTTCTTTACATCATCCAAAAGCGCTTTCCTGATCTCCTCCGGCAGATTACGGCCTTTTGAAGGGTGAAAGGGAAACTCATCAATCACTTTTCGGCCCTGTTCTTTGATGCGCCGGATGAGCATGTCCGGATCTCTGTCCGAGCGGACATCAGACAGGCCTGAATGGGAGTTGGTAAAGATCTGTCCTGCAATGTGTTCAGGGTGATCAAGGGCGTAACGGAGCGTAAGGGATGCCCCCAGTGACTGACCGCATATAAACCATTTTTTAACATCAAGCTCTTTCCGGATCTTCTCAAATTCCAGGACATAATTCTCAGGAGTATAATCCCTGGGATTTTCAGGGGACGAAGACCGGCCATGCCCGAAAAGCTCGATTATGACCGGACGGCAAAAATTTTTCAGGGCATCCAGGTTGTGAATCCACTGGGCGCGGCTTGACAGCATACCGTGAACCAGGAGGAGAAAGGGGCCCTGTTCCCCGTGAACTTCATAGTACAGCGCCGTCTTTTCCATTTTTAAATCTCTTTCGTTAAAAGGGTAATACCCTTCATCTTTAATGCCTCCCTGATATCCTTTAAGGCATTTTTAGTCAGGCAGAATTCCACAAAATCCTCTGACAGGTCTAATGCAAGGCCTATTTGGGAAATAAGGGTTAACTCCTTTCCGGTCTCAAACTCGATCCGGTTTTTATGATATTGAAACAGTTCATCCCTTGTGATTTCCACCCCGTCCTTTGCTTCCTGCGGCCTTACCCTGTTAAGGTATTCAATGCCATGCCCCGCCTTCAGCAGATATCGATAAAAGGCGGAATGCCCGGTTTCCGACAGGCCCTGCTGTAAATAAAAGTTCAGCAACTCCTCCAGGGTTGCCGTGGATAAAGCAGTGACGTCCATGGGCCTGCCCCTCATAAACAGATCGATATTTCTGGCAAAATGTTCCTCCAGGTCATTTTTTCTCGGGGTCAGTGTCGTGTTCAGGGGGTCTTCGATGAATTGTCCTGAAAAGCCCCCGATTAATCCGGCATAACTCTTGTGGGCATCCGGGATCAGATCGTCGGGAAGCAACGCCCGGGAGGTATTCCCATCCCGGAAAGAATTCATGAGGGCTGACTTTTTTTCATTTTCATCCTCCCTGGTAAGCCATGCGTACCATACATGGTGACCGATCTCGTGGATAAAGTCCTGTGCTCCCTTTATGCTTATGATTGAATTGACGGGATTATAATAACTGCCTGTTCCATCATTATACTCAATATTTACCTTATCGCTTAAGAGGCGTTTTAATATGGAGTCGGGCATGAGTTCAGCGGTCATTTTCGCTTCGACCCATAATTTCGGATAGGAGCTGTGCCGGGGCGCGGTCACATCCGTTTGCTCCGAGATAAGGGCAACCACGAGAATCTGCCTGTGTGGATTTTTCCTCCTGTATTCATCGGCAAGGTGATACAGGGGAGAAGGTTTATCCGAACGGATCATGGTGTAGTCATGGAGTGATTCACCTTTTACAGCCATAAAAAGCCGGTCGACCGTCCGGTTGCTATCCGTTTTTGATTGCATCATTAATCGCCTTTTTTAAGGCCTGGTTATGGATCCTTCCTGCGATATGGACAGGGCTTTTCTGATAGATCGGGTCCCAGTCAGCAGGATCAGCCGTGCAGAAAAACTGTGTTTCCAGTCCTATCCTCTCAACAGCTTTTTCCAGGTTTAATCCGCATATCTTCTCGGCAGCATCCCAGGTCGCGCCGCATGGAGCGCCCCTGGACACCCGGATTTTTTTCACCACGCCCTTATCGATTTCCAGTACAAATTCAGGCGCACCAAAAAACTCTCCATATCTTCCCAGCACAAACTGTCTGGAAAGGGCGCATCATGTTGGAGGAGTTATGGCGCTTTCAACATCGATCTTCTTCCCCGATGCCACAAGAGGCACCTTCTGATTCTCACAAAGGAGAGCAAGCTCATGGGATATATCCGGATGGACAAGGAAATCAATGACCAGGTCCGCATGGATCTTTTCAGGAAGATAGATTCCTGGATAATCTATCACAGGTGGAAGGTTGTCTTCAACTGATATTATATCCAATCGGAACATATCCCTTCCATATTTTTTTATTCCAGCAATCTTGCTCTCACCCCGGCCCTTCTGCTGAAAAACCA
>JAFGDF010000169.1 GCA_016932235.1 Deltaproteobacteria bacterium
CGTAAAAAGTGCTCCCCAGGCCACGGTCTTTAGAGATAACGTTGAATTATATACCGACATTGTTAAACTTTATTTTCGTACTAAATAAGGAATTATTCATTTACTGTTTTTAGAGGGCGTGTTTTTAGGGGCTAATACTAAAACTAAACTTTAAGGAAAGGAGAAAAAAATGAAAAAACGATCTTTACTTTCCATGGTTCTTCTCATGGCGACCGGTTTATTAATTTCTGTATTGGGGCAAGGTATCGTCTATTGTGCTGATAAACCTATTGAATTAAAGTTCATCAGCCCGTATTACGATCAGCACCTGGTAGCAAAGAACGCTTTTATGCCTTGGATAGACCAGGTATTTAAGAAAAGTAACGGAAAGCTGAAAATCATCTTTTTCCCTCCAAATTCAATCATGAAGATGAATGAAGTCTTTGAGGGAACCAAAGCAGGTCTTGTTGATATTGGATCCTCGCTTTGCGCTCAAAACCAGGGGAAATTCCCCTTAATCGAACTGTTGGAAATGCCTATTCTATTCTCATCAGCAGAGACTGCAAGCCGTGTTTATTGGGATCTATATGAAAAATATCCGGAATTTCGGGACCAGTTTAAGGGTACCAAGGTCTTGTGGCTTTGGATGAGTGCGATCACTCAAATCCAAACAACAAAAAAACCGATTCGAACCCCTGAAGACCTGAAAGGGATGAAAATAGCGGGCCACAGCAAGGGACAGTTAGATGCGATGCATGCCCTTGGTGCCAATCCGATAGAGATAGCGCCGCCCGAGATGTATCTGGGCCTTGAAAGGGGGATAGCAGAAGGCGCTTTGATGTCATTCGTCGGAGCGAAAGGTGTCAAGGTGTTTGATGTGGTAAGATATTCAACAAAAGCGGATCTCCAGGCTGTTTCCTTCTATAGCGTAATTACTCCGAAGAAATATGAAGCGCTTCCTCCGGACATAAAAAATGTCCTTGATGAAATGACCGGAGCCTATTTTAGCAGGGAGTGCGGCGCGACGCTCGACAGGTCTGATGAAGAGGTTATAGCCGATGTCAAGAAACAGGGTATCGATATCTATGTTGTCCCTCCGGATGAGAAAGAGAAATGGGTGGAAGCCGTTATGCCGGTGCGCGAGGCAATGTTTAAAGCGGTTGAGGCGAAGGGGTATAAAAATGCCAGAGAGATGATAAATACAGCCATAGATCTGGCAAAGGAATACGATAAAAAATAGACAAATTTTGTAAAAGAAAAGATGAGGCGGTCAGGAGGATAGTTTGATGAATGGCATGATGAGTCTATTTGAAACGCTGATAAAATATATGGTTTTCATCTCACGCCGATTCAGCATGATCATTGTGGGGATTATGGCTATCCCTATCTTTATTGACGTATCCTCGCGCTTCATCTTTTCAAGATCCATACTGGGCGTTATCGAGATCGAAGAATTCATGCTCGTCTGTAGTATTTTTTGCATGCTGGGTTTTGTTCAATATGAAAAGGGCCACATCTCAATAGATATTCTCGTATCACGCTTACCCCGGTCCATCCAGGAACTCCTGGATGTTTTTATCTATGCCGTATCCGGTATCATCTTCGCTTTAATCTCCTGGCAAACAATCATCAATGCCATCCAGAAAAGCGCGGAAAGAAGTATGGCGCTTCAAATTCCGGTTTCGATCTTTGTTGGAATTGCGGCGTTCGGCTCACTGATATTAGCCCTCGTACTGGCAAGAGATTTTTTAAAGGCTTTGGGTATAGTTCTAAACAGAAAGCTTGGTATATGGCTGATTGTTCCGTTACTGGCAGCGGTCATCTTTATGATATCCCCGACCCTGTTCGAAATCATATCACCGGATATATCAGGATTATCCTTCGGTTTGCTGTGGATGTGCTTGCTTTTTCTGCTTATGGCGATAAAAGTTCCCATTGGATTTGCCATGGCCCTGATAGGATTCCTGGGCCTGTGGTCACTTACCGAAGATCTCTCAGCCCCTCTGATGGTCCTGGGATCATCTCCCTATGTCCAGACAGCCTCATTCATAATGGCAGTTGCCCCTCTTTTTATTTTCATGGGCCAGCTCTCTGTTTACCTGCGTATAAGTGAGGAGCTGTTTGATGCCGGTAGCAAATGGCTCGGACATCTGCCCGGTGGTCTCAGCATGGCTTCTATTATTGGATGTGCGGGTTTTGCAGCTGTCTGCGGTGACAGCTTTGCGACTGCCTTGACAATGACCACGGTTGCTCTTCCGGAGATGCGGAAGAGATATTATGAACCGTCGCTGGCGTTAGGTGGAATCGCTGCCGGAGGGACACTGGGCATTCTTATCCCCCCAAGTCTTGGATTTATATTTTACGCCATTGTAACAGAAGAATCGGTGGGCAAACTTTTTATTGCAGGCGTCATTCCCGGAGTGCTCCTAACAGTGCTTTTTATTATCACCATCTATATTTGGGTGATATTAGATCCATCCAAGGCCCCGAGGGGTCAAAAATTTACCTTTCGAGAAAAACTGGTCTCTCTTAAAGGCGTTATCGGGATGTTGTTTCTGTTTCTGCTGATCCTGGGGGGTATTTTGGGGGGCCTTTTCAGCCCTACAGAAGGAGGAGCTATCGGAGTCGTAGGCGCGGTTTTCTTTGGTATTGTAACAAGGCGAATTTCAATGGATGTAATAGCAAGGGCCACATCCGACACTGTAAGCATCACATGCAAGTTGTTCACCGTCCTGATAGGAGTAAGCATTTTAGGAGGTTTTCTAGCATCGAGTCGTTTGCCTTATTACCTGGCTGAGTTTGTGACAGGGCTGGACCTGGGCCCATATTGGATATTTGCTGCGATAGTTGTCCTATATCTATTGCTTGGCTGTGTGATGAACGTTATTCCAATCATCCTTCTCACCTTGCCTGCTATTTATCCCAGCGTGATTGCACTGGGTTTTGATCCGATCTGGTTCGGTGTGGTGACGGTAATCTTGATGGAGATGGGACAGATCACTCCACCTGTCGGTGTTGTGGTGTATACGGTGGCAAGCGTGTCAGAGGATGTGTCCGTCGTATCAGTGTTCAGAGGTGTCCTGCCTTTTGTTATTTGCGAGCTCATTTGTGTGGTGATTCTTACTTTCTTTCCACAGATCGCGCTCTTTCTGCCTAACTTGTTCTTTAAATAAACTTGTTGAACAATGGGATGTCCTATTATTCGACATATTACTGGTTGATCTTTTCGATTATGCCACTGCAAAAAACAATCAATATATGGGATGAGAACATTTCCCGCGTTACCCGGATAGAAAAAAATTTGGCGCAGGCCATGCGTAATATGGGCATCTCAGCAAAAGTGCAAATCAATTCCGAACCGCCACATCTCTCCCGTCTTAATCTTATCGGCAGTACTCCTGCAATCCAGATTGATAGCGGAGAATTCTGGCGACATACCGCCGGCAAGGTGATCACCGTTGAACAGTTTGAACATTTATTGGGAAAACTGCAAAAAATGGGAATATTATAGTTGATATCAGGCAGGAGATTGCATAAAGATCGGAGTCCGGGGAACTCTTTTTTCGGTCAACCCCGTTCCTGGCTGTTTTGAAGCATAATGCCTCATGAGGCGGCCGGAGGGTCATATCAGTCGTTGTCACGGCCAGATAAGGTTGGACAACCGAGAATCATTCCGTAAAAACATCATTGAAACCAAATCACGTCATAAAGGTCTTTTCGCCGACTTTCGAGATTTCGAACACTTCCCTGCTTTCGTAATTCTTTCAGCAGGTCAAGATCCAGGTCAACCATTAATGTCATTTCAGTGTTGGGAGTAGCCTCCGCGGCAATTGCATCATGAGGAAATGCAAAGTCCGATGGCGTGAATACAGCCGACTGTGAATATTGAATGTCCATGTTTTCAACTTTCGGGAGATTCCCGACACTCCCTGAAATCGCAACATAACATTCATTTTCAATTGCGCGTGCCTGTGCACAGCGCCTTATCCGGAGATATGCATTTTTGGTATCTGCCCAATATGGGACCAAAAGAATCGTCACACCCTTATCGGCCAGGTACCTTGCCAGCTCGGGAAATTCAATATCATAGCAGATGAGAATTCCGATCTTGCCTATATCAGTATCAAATATCCTGATTTTATCCCCTCCTTTTAGTCCCCAATACTGTGCTTCATCAGGCGTAATATGAAGCTTATACTGCGCATCCCAGGTACCGTCTCTACGGCACAGGAAGGAGACGTTGTACAGAAAATCATCCCTTAATTGAGGAACGCTGCCTGTGACGATGTTGATATTGTATGAAATTGCCATATTTACAAATGCTGTTCGAATCTCCTCCGTATAGTCCGCAAGCGATCTCATTGCTTCGGCCGGATTCTCCTGGTTGAAATTTTTCAGTAATGGTGCATTCAGAAGTTCAGGGAACAAGACCAGATCAGACTTATATCCGGCCACCGCATCCACAAAAAAATCGACTTGGTGCATAAACTCTTCCAATTTATCGAATGGGCGCATTTGCCATTGAACAATGCCTATACGGGGATTGGATTTCCTTCCGCCGAATAATTTTTGGCGTTTTTCATAGAATATATTATTCCATTCCATCAGCACCCCGTATGCGTGTGACTGGGTATCCTCAGGCATGTAATCTTTTAATACCTTTTTTATGTGAAAATCGTTGGAAAGCTGAAAGGATAATACCGGATCATATATCTCATTGGTTTTGACTTTTTTAATATACATGGATGGAGACATACTGTCTGAATGTTCGTTGTAACCTGGTACTCGGGCGCCAAAAATGATGCCTTTCAAATTCAATCTTTCACATATCTCCTTGCGAGCATCATACAACCGCCTCCCGATACGCAGATCACGATAATCAGGATCAACAAAAATGTCCACGCCATAGAGGGCATTTCCTTCCGGGTCATGTCCTGTCATTTTGCCCCCTTCAACAACATCTTCATAGGTATGCTGGCCCTCAAAATCTTCAGCATTTACAAGTATAGCAAGGGCGGCAGCCACAACAACACCCCTATCCTCGATACAAATTTGCCCTTCCGGAAACTGATCTATCAATGTTTTATATTCATCCTCGTGCCAGGAGCCACCCATACCCACATATACCCTATCCATAATCCGCTTGATCGCAGGGTAGTCGGCATGGGCCAACCCGCGAATTATCAATTTATATCCCGGTGGATTTACCTCATTCATGGTCGCATCTTTCCTTTGGCATCATAGATATATTCCTATATAAAAGATTATCATCATCTCAATATTAACGCAACAAAGTAAAATTCATTACCGGCTGCAATGAATAAGGTGAAAAATAAATAGCGCCAAAAACAAATGAAAATCTAAACCTTACCAGGAAACTGTCGGATAAAGTCCGACAGTCTCCTAGAACAAAAATTCTTAAAGAAAAAGGAGTTGCAAGTTACTGCAACTCCTTTTGAGTTTTTCAAGAGGTAAATTCTTGAAAGACAGCGTTTAAAAGGTTTTCGGTAATCCAAGAACCTTTTCATATTCTGGCGGGGACGACGAGACTCGAACTCGCGACCTCCTGCGTGACAGGCAGGCGTTCTAACCAGAACTGAACTACGCCCCCGAAAA
>JAFGDF010000170.1 GCA_016932235.1 Deltaproteobacteria bacterium
CCGTCACCCCGGCGAAGGCCGGGGTCCAGAAAAAATAGACTCTTAGGCAACCATGATGTCAATTCAATTATGAGACTGTCAATAACATGGATTGAGAAGATTTTCTTTCAGGCCTCAAAGGTCTCTGTGACAAGAAGGATAAAAACATGGACAGATCCGGGATTAATTTTATATTTCGAGTATTTGTATCACTGCTGCTGCTGGAGACGGTTTATATTTCATCGGGACTCTTTTTGCCGGGAATGACTGGGGGCCCTGCGGAAGCGTATGCCGAATCCATCACAGGGGATGTCTTTTACGTGGGACAGAAGGATGCACGGCTGGAAATTACCGAGATAGACACCTACTGGACCCTTGAAAAAGTGGACATCGCCTTCTGGAGGTACACGGAAGGAAGTGAAAAGAGCACGGCGATCAAGGTGTCTCCGGATATCGTCTGGACGCTTGGCCAGCCCTATCCTCAGGTCTATGACGATTTTTCAGCATCAGAAATCGGCCAGACCTACAACTATTTCATCAAGGCCGTATTTAACTATGTTGCCGCCGAGAACAGACCTCCGCAGGAAGTGGAAGGCCCTGTAACGAAGCAGGCGGCGCCGGGCAAGGCCTGGGGGGAGATAAAGCGGGATACCCTCTGGGACGGGGACCTTGAACTGACCGGCACGGTGACTGTTGCGGCGGAAGCCACACTGACTATCAATGCTCCGGCCCGCATAACTTCCTCAGGTGACAAGTTTTTTACGGTCTATGGGAATCTGCTGGCCGACGGTGTCGTCTTTACGAATAGCGGGGCCTTCAGCACGCAGATCACGTTTCGCAAACTTCTTTCCCTTAAGAACTGTACGTTCACCGATAATGAACGTCTCTGTGTCACCAATTCCGGAACATCCACCGAACTGGTTTTCCAGGGCAATTCAGGTGGCTCGACGGAATATCCGGGTTATATCAACTTAGTTCGGCCCTTGGCAGCGGCAACGTACATGACCGGCAACTCGATACCGGGCCTGGACTTGGCCGTGTCCTCGCAGCAGAAGATTATAGCCATTGATCATAATACTTTTCGGATTGTGACGGTGGGAAACTATGACGAGGGTACGACCGTCACCATTGAAAAAAACTCCGTATCTGACATGAACCTGAATAACGCTCCGGGTGTCGTGGTTCGCGAGAACACCGTCGATAACTTATTGAAAGTCGAGCACTTCAACGGGACCGGGGGAGCAATCATAGAAAACAACACCATCCACAGATGCGAGGTTTATGACTGTCATCAACACGAAAGGGAAGGCATCCACATTCGGAACAATTCCGGTATTCAAAGCATCAGCATGAACCAGGTCACCGGCGTGTCGGTCAACGACAATGTGATGGATATGTATGAGGCCACCCCCCATGTGATCACTATCCAAGAGGGCGGCTATAACGTCATTCAAAACAACATCATCCAACAGTCCAATATGACGGGCACGCGCTGGGGAGGTATTGTCCTGGGACTGGGAGGCAGCGACAAGGACGGGATCCCTCTTGCTACCGATAACCAGATCCTGGGCAATCGCATCGTCAATTTTTACTACGGCATCGGCCTTGGCTCTGCGGGCCGCAACACCATTTCCGGCAACAGCCTCATCGGCAATGTGAAAAGCATTCTCCTCGGGCCCTATTACAGGTACAGCAGCGACAGGCAGGTAACCGGCACCGCGTACCCCAAGGAAAATAGGATTTGGAACAACGTGGTGGGCCCCCCAAACCTGCTTTGGAACGGGGTGAACATCCAGATCGACGCACCCTCGGAGGAGCTGCAAAACACCTGGAATGTTGAAAAGGCCGCGGGCGCCAACCTCGTCGGCGGGGGCTTTCTGGGGGGCAACGCCTGGAGCGACTATGAGGATAGGTACGAAGAGCAGGACGAAGACAACGACGAAATCTGGGACGATCCCTATATTATCGACAACCGCAACCAGGACAACCTGCCGCTGGTCATGCCTGTCGGCCTAACCCTGAGCGAGGGCCATTTGAATCCGACGAATGTGTTCGAGTTTTACGGGCTGGAAAGCGAAGAGGATTATACAAAAGGCAGGGAAAAGGTCGTTGCCGCCCATGTGACGCTGACGGCAAACAGCAGGGAGGCCTGGAACGTGACGGGGCTGACCTTCAGCACCTCCGGTACGGGCAACGAAAAGGAGGACATCCTGCGGGCGCGTCTCTACAAGGATTCGGTGGGAGGCACGCTCCTGGGAGAGGAGGTCTTTGATCAGGATAACGGCAGCCTTGCCTTCAATCTTAATCCGGCCATTAACATCATCGCGAATCAAAGCGCCGCCATGATCCTGGTCTATGACTTCAGGCCTGAACAGGCATTTCCCTGCAATGATTATAGTGCCGTAATAAGCACTGACGGCATTGAGGCCGCTCCCGCCCAATCTCAAGAGGGGAAATTGTTTCCGCTGAACGGCTCTGTACAGGGCTTTATTCGCGTCAAGCCGGGCCTTCTTGTCAAAAAGGAGGGCGACAACCAGTACGGTGAGGCAAAGGATCCGGCAATCAACAAGCCTCTCGCAATACCGCTTAAGACCAAAATTACCTGGCAGCATCCGGCGACAGTTGATCATGTGGAGTACAAGATCGTTTCCAATCCCGAGTTCGGGGCCTTTCTGCAGAACGGGAAGGACGAAAACAAACTGCTGTCCGAGATAGCGCCCAATGAAGAGGGATACGCCGAGGAGATCATGACCCTCGGAACAAAGAAGGGGCTGAAGAACCCCTATCTCGTAGAGATGGTGCTCGTCAGCAAGGGGGACCAGTGCGAACCAGGACCGGAGCCTCCATTCTTTACGGCATGGGGGCTGGGCGTTGAACTGGAGGCGACCTCCCAGTACGACAATCCCTCAGACACCAATACATTCGGAACCTTTCTCTCCACCATACAGGTGGATAACAAGTTCACCCTGACCATCATGGACATGGCGCCGGCGCCGCCGGACTGCAACATAAAAGAGGTGCTTTTCACCCTGGGCGGCAACACGGTTGTTGGGACAGAGGTAACCCAGAACCAGAAGTACGAAGCGGTGTTTGACATGGCCGCTTTTGAGCGGACCCAGAAGCTCATCATCACCATCAGGATGGAAGACTCTCAGGGCGCGAAGAGCGAGCAGCAGGAGGAATATGACGTAAAGGCCCTTCGAATCCCTTCCTGGGTCGATACAGTCACAAATATCTCTGAATCCGTTACCAAGGAGTTCAGCGCCGAAGAGGGCGGAACCTACATCCTGACCTTCAACTATCCCACTAACTTCATCTGGAGCGACTATGTTCCTGAAAGCGTGGGGCTGCTGGGCGGGCTCAGGAACGATCTGGATATCGAGTTTATTGCCAGTGCCAGGTACCGGGTGAACGAGACCAGCACCTTTGAGGCATTGCTGACGGGACAGCCGATAATCCTCGGAAAGGAGTTCGACATGGATGGCAGTCTCTCTGGGGAATTCGATGCGAACTTTGCCTTCCAGAGGGGAACGGGAAATATCGGATCCAGCTTCTCCTTCGATCTGCCGTCAAAGGGCTATTCGCGCACCTTTTTCGTCTATGGGGTGCCGGTGACGGCGGCGGTGGATCTGAGCGGTAATGTGACTATTTTTGTCAAGGGCAGCGCAATCCTGAATCGTCAATTGGAGTTCGAAGAGATCATAGTTGCCCCGGGGACGACGGTGACGGGCAATATCACGATCTCCCTTGCGGCGGTATTCGGTCTGGCCAAGATCGCCGCCACGGGGTCGCCGACGGTGACCATGGAGATCGAGCTTAAATACACCTCCCTGAGCGGCACTGAGACTGTCTGGCGCGGTGAGGTAGTGGTGCCCATCACCGTGATGGGATCTATTTTCTGGGGTTTGGGCAGCGCGACGCTATGTGAAACTCAGCTCGGGCCATGGAACTTTGGAAGCGGCAGCGCGCCACAGGCCTACAGGCCTCTTTCCGTGACCTATCCCGGCTCCCCACGTCTGTTGTCCACATCGGATCTGGCCGTGGACGGCACAGGCAGAAAAATGAGCGTCTGGATCGGTGATACTCAGTCGGATGAATCAGCCCCCCCGGATCCTGATGTCTTCTTCCGCTTTGATGCAGGCAGCGGCTGGAGCGAACCCAAGCCCATAATCGGTGAGGCCAGTCCGAATGGGGAGTGGGAGACCGACCCAAGGGCGGTCTTTATGAAGGACGGGACCGCCCTGGCCTGCTGGACGGTGAACGATGGGGACAAGACCTTGAACGACCTCAACGCCATTCTTGCAGCCCAGGACATTGCCTGTTCGACCTGGAACGGAACGACCTGGAGCGCGCCGGTGAAGGTGATCGACGACGCCGAGGCGGACGGCACGGCTGCTCTTTCGTACTTTGCAACGGATAAGACCATGGCCGTATGGATGCACAATGCTGATCCTGCTAAGAAATTCGATGCGCGGACGGCCTGGAAGCTCATGTACTCGATTTATGATGCGACGGCTAACAAAGGAGCAGGAGGCTTTGCCACGCCGCAGGATGTACCCGGCACCGCCGAAGGAGGAGCCGATCAGATGCCGGCAGTGGCCGCGGACGGGGCAGGTAATGCCATGTTAATCTGGGCGCGGGACGAGGACGGGAATTTTCATACAGAACTGGGCGCCGTTGCGAACGGAACCAATGTGGACGCCAGCAACCCCGACAGCCACATTATGTGGTCGCTCTGGTCCGGATCTGCCTGGAGTGTGCCTGGGGTCCTGGCCACGGGCTTCAATGCGACGCGCCTGTCGCCTTCCCTGACCCCGGCGCCGGACGGACAGTTTCTCGCGGTCTGGGCGGAGACGGAGCCCGGAAAGCCCACGCGGCTGATGTACGCGGTATGGTCGGTAACTGGCTGGTCCACACCGGGAATCGTCGCAGAGAGCGGGCAGTTCATGGAGGAGCCTAAGTCGGTGGTGGATGTTTCAGGCAAGATCACGGTGATCTGGCGGGGGTATGGGGCCGGCGGCAAGGGGGCCTTGTTCTTCAGCACGGGAACCATGGCAACCGAGATCACCTGGACCGAGCCGCAGCGAATCACCCATGACGACACGATTCAGTGGCAGCCCAGGATTGTTGTCGATGAGAACAACAAGGTTGTCGCCTCCTGGAGCGGATATGACGCGGAGACCGGGGAGGCCTCGTCAGGCACGGGGCTTACGGGTGGTGTGAATATCGTGAGGCCTGATCCCGGCACGGCAGCTCTTACCGGCACATACTCCGACAGGGGGGTGGATATGGATACGGATAATATCTATGAGTCCCTTGAGGTCTCCGTGGGAATAAATATTATCACTGCCGGAGATTATAAGATTCAGGCGGACCTGTGCAAGGGAGACCGGTTTATCGCCTCAGTCGATACGGCGGCCGGTGATCTTACGGTTGGCAATCATTTAGTCCTGCTCCTTTTCCCCGGATCCATCATCTCCGATCTGGGTCTGGACGGGCCCTATATTCTAAAGAACCTGTTGGTTTTAGACTGCAATGATTCTCCGGTGCAGACCGCATTTGAGAATATTGCCTATACAACAACAGGGGCCTATGGGGCCGCTGGTTTCGTTTCCGGGCCATTAAGCCTGGATAATGATACCTATCTTGGCACGAGCTCAAGGGCCGTCATCACTGTAACCGATTCCAGGGCCAACACGGACGCAGGTTCGGTCCAGACCGTATCAGCCGGCATATCGACTACCATGGATCCCGGGGGATTTACCCTGGTCCTGGTTGAAACAGGTCCTGACACGGGAATTTTTCAGGGAGATGCCGGATTCAGTCTCTTTGGGAGTTCAATTGAGTTAAAAAAGATTCAGGTGGCTGACCATGACACGATTCATGTAAGCTACTCTGACGCGAACCATGGCTACCTGTTTACCCGAAGGGCGCTCTGGACATGCGCGGGCTTCGGTGATGTCAATGGTGATGGAATTATAGACCTGTCGGATGCTATCCTCACAATACAGTTCGGCGCCCGGATCGCGACAACGGATATGGAAATAACCAGGGCCGCAGATGTCAATGGTGATGAAAGAATCGGCATTGAAGAGGCGATCTACATCATGCAGCTTATGGCCGGTCTTCGGTGAGACGGAATTTACATGACAACCTCCTGCTTTGTGTGTTTACCCAGCAGGATGAACATATGTTTTAATCTTGATCAATTCAATATTATCTGCTATTAATTTAACATGTTAGCCTAAATGATTGTCTTATAAACTGTTATAATGAATTTTTTTAAACGCAGGATACCTGTCATGAAAAAGCTGATACCTTTTTTCATATTCGGACTGCTGCTTATAAGTCAATTGCCTCTTAATGGCTTCTGCCAGGAACCTTTGGTAGCATTAATTAAAAGTTCCCCAAATGACCAATCTTCCCTCAGTGACAGGATCTTAAAGGAAATCTCAAAGTATATAGGAACACCATACAAAAAAGGTGGAAGTAGTGGGTCAGGGGTCGATTGTTCGGGTTTTGCCAGACTCATATACAGAAAAATATTCAATGTTGATTTGCCCTATATAGCATCTAATCAGGCACGATTAGGTATTTTTCAAGAAATCTCTCTTGAACAGCTCAGTACAGGAGATCTAATTTTTTTCACAGCAACACCTGAGAAAAAAAGGATAAATCATGTAGGTATTTACCTGATAAACGGTGAATTTGTACACTCTATTGAAAAAGGGGGTGTCGATATAGCCAGTTTGAGTGATCCCCATTGGAAGGTCAGAGTCAAGACAATAAAGAGAATAAAGGACTTGCCGGATTAAAAGGAGAGTCTGGAGGCATGAATCGGGCGAAAAGCCGGTTTCTATTGGCCGGGAAAGCCCAATTCAAATGATTTCTTTACTGTTTCATGTTTAAGAAAATGTTATATCCTAAAATTTACCCGGTCTCTTGAGCTCATCATCCAGAAGGACACGGCAGTAGTGGCAGAACCGTTCTGATTTGTGGTCCACATCATTAATCGTCCGGCAGTAATGCATTTCACAACTGCTGTCCGGGCAGTGTCTGAGGTTAAAGGTATGGCCCAGCTCGTGAACAGCCTCCTTGATCAACCTGCGCAGATAGATTTTTTGGCTGTCAATAGGCGGAAGTCCCTGCTTAAGCCTGAAGGTGGATATAATACACGCCTTTCCTCCAAGCTGGGCCTCTCCATAAACATGAGTAAGGATGGGGATAAAGAGATCTTTATCACACAGGGCGATTATTTTTATTGCCTCAGGCGGGGCCTTCAGGGCAAGTCTTTCAAGAATGGAGGTGGAGTGATACTGCCGGCGCTCCGGATCAAAGGCAAAATCTATGTCCGGGAGCAGGGCTTTTATCTTGACTGGTAAACCGAAGCTGTCGGCGATTCCCCTGCCCACTTCTTCGATTATTATCGAATCCCCATCACCTGACGGAGAGATCAGAATATATTTTTCAATCGGGTCAATCAATCCGGCTTCCGGAGTCCGTATCGCTTAATCTTGTTATAGAGAGTCGATCTGTCGATATCCAGGATCTCCGAGCTCCTTGAGATATTCCAGCTGTTGGCGTTAAGGACCTGGAGAATATGGCTCCGTTCCACCTCCTTCAGGGAGATATCAGCGGGTGATAAGGCATATTCAGGTCTGAATATGGGCAAGTCCTCCGGCGTTATATTCCGTCCCTTGCACACCACTACGGCCCTTTCTATCGCGTTTTCCAATTCCCGTACATTACCGGGCCATTCATAAAGCATCAATTCATCCGTGGCCTCACGGCTGATCTGGTCGATGGATTTATTGGTTTCCCGGGAAAAACGATACAGGAAGTGATCCACCAGAAGGGGAATATCTTCCTTGCGTTCACGAAGGGAAGGCATTTTAAAGGAGATCACGTTAAGGCGGTAATAGAGGTCCTCTCTGAACAGCTTCTGTCTGATCGCTTCTTCCAGGTTTCTGTTGGTCGCGGCTATCACCCTGAAATCAGCCTCTATAGGCTGGGTCCCTCCAACCCTGTAAAAGATATGGTCTTCAAGCACCCTGAGGAGGTCGATCTGCATTCTCATGCTGATCTCTCCGATCTCATCCAGAAACAGGGTCCCTCCGTGAGCAAGTTCCAGACGACCCTTTTTTGTCTCTTTTGCATCGGTAAAGGCCCCTTTCTGATGGCCGAACAACTCGCTTTCCATAAGGTGTTCCGGGATAGACCCGCAATTAACCGTCACAAAGGGTCCCTCCGCACAATGGCTGTTGGTATGTATTGCCTTGGCAGCCAGGCCTTTGCCGGTTCCGGTCTCGCCTGTTATGAGGATTGTGGAATTCATCGGGGCAACATCACTGATCAGGTCAAAGATTTTTTGCATGGGCTGGGACTGCCCGATCATGCTTTCAAAACGCACCCTGTCCTTGAATTGCTCCTTGAGGTAAAGATTCTCCCTTTTCCTTGCCTGGTGCTCAACAACCTTTTCAATTAGCAGGCCGAGTTCGTTTGGATCAAAGGGTTTCAGGAGATAGTCATAGGCGCCGTTTTTCATTGCCTCGATCGCGGAAGAGATCGATCCATAGGCCGTGATCATGATGACGTCCGTATCCGGGTCACTTTCCTTTACCCGCTTAAGAACCTCCAAACCCCCGATACCCTCCATCTTGATGTCTACAAGCATAATGTCAAATTTCGTTTTCTTAACGCTTTCCAGCGCCTTTTCACCGCTTTCGACCGCCTCAACATGGTGACCGTCCCTTTCCAGCCAGCCGGCCAGGGATTCACGCATTATCAGTTCATCATCAACAATCAGGATTTTACTGTTGCTCATGGGGACCTCCTTTCTGGTCGGTATTCTCCGGGATTTTTCTGAGAGGTAGCACAATATCAAATGTCGCTCCTTTTCCCCATTCTGACCTTACATCGATGGTTCCTCCATGTTCCTGGACGATTCCATAGGCTACTGAAAGCCCCAGACCGGCGCCTTTCCCCTTTTTAGTGGTAAAAAAGGGTTCAAAGAGCCTGGGAAGATTTTCAACGGGAATACCGACACCGGTGTCCTTAAATCTGATGAGGATGGAATCATCACCGATTAGATGCCGGGTTTCGATGTAAAGTATCCTTTCATCGGTTGACTCCATGGCCTCGGCCGCGTTGGATAGGAAATTCATTAACACCTGCTGTATCTGATCGGAACTTCCGACAAAGTCGGGCAGGTTTGAATCAAGCTTTCTATGGATTTTAATACCATTGATTTTCAGGAGATTTGAATTCAGCAGAAGTGTGCTTTCAATGATCTGATTGATCTGGATCCTGCCGAGCTCTATCCTGGACTGCCTTGAAAAGGTGAGCAGATTGGACACGATCCGGCTGGTACGCCTTGTTTCGGTCTCCATGAGATCCAGATACTGGCGGAATTTATCCATATCCTTTTCATCTATGGGGCCTTCTTCAACAATCCTTTTAATAAGCATGGTGAGGTTTAAAATACCGGCAATGGGATTGTTAATCTCGTGGACAACCGACGCGGCGAGTTTGCCCAGGGAAAACATCTTGTCCTGGTGAAGCAGTTTATCGTGGGTCTCCTTCAGTTGCCTGGTCCTCTCTTCCACCATCTGCTCCAGACGTTTTGTAATCTCTTCCTCTTCCTTAAGCCTGGATGTAATATCGCGGCTGATATCTATGAATTCCGAAATCCTGCCGTCCTTTTCCCATATGGGAGAGATATTTATCTCGTAATACCGGCGATCTTTATTCGGCAAGATCCTGGTCATGACCTGCCTAACAAAGGTTTCATTCTTAAGAGCATTATTTAAAGGGCAACTGTTTTCAGTCGAATCACATGGATGATCCAGGTTCTGAAAAACCTCATAGCATTTTTTCCCTATTATTTCTTCGCGCCTGTATCCCCTATGTTTAACTAATGCATCATTGGCTTCAATTATCGTCATGTCCGGTCTAATAACGGATATGAAGTCCTGTATCCCGTTTAATATGGCTTCGACCTCTTCATTGCGCTGTCGTAATTTTTTCTCTTCTATAGTTACAATCTTCCAGAAGAGTTCAAAGACATGAAATGATTCTATAAGAATATGGGGCGGTTTGGTCTCGAGAATATCATTCAGGATTTTCCGGTCCGGTGTGAGGATAATAAAAAGCCGGATATTATACTTCTGATCGTACAATTCATGGTAATCATCAACAGTTATCAGCCCCAGTTTCTCGGCGGATAAGCGACCGGGGCTCAGGGGATCGGGATCGGCAAGGGCTTTCATCCTTGCATTTACCTCACTCTCACGATATTCAACGGTTGTTTTTTCTATAAGCTCTTTGGCATGGGTTCCCCCTCCTATCACTGCAATGTTAATGATTGAAGAGTCATCAATCTGCATCAGATTATCTCCATATCAGGCAACAGGGGCTTTTTCTTCAAAGTGTTTTACAAACCACACGATCATCTCTTCAGCATCCTCAAGACTGACCTTGCTTGTATTTAATATAAGGTGATAGAGACTGGAGTCGTTCGCGTGCCTTTCGTCAAAATACTTAAGAAATATATCCCTTCGCTTTTCACGAATCTGGATGGTTTTTTCGGCCTCCTTTCGGGATACGGACCAGATATTTTCCAGGAACTTGATGCGATCTTCCAGGTCGGCTACCAGGAGGATCTTGATGACCTTGGGATCTTCTTTCAGAATGAACTGGCTTCCGCGTCCCAGGATGACCACATTTCCCTGTTCCGCGATTTTACGGATTATTTTTCCCAGAAAAGCGACATACCTGTTCTCGTCGAAATCGGACTTTGAATCTCCAATATGGCGTTCAATGAAACTGGAGCTTACGAGTCTTGATGTAAATCGGATAAGCCAATCTCCCGCACTCTTTTCGACCGACTTTATCCATTCGGGTGATACGTTCGCCTCTTTGGCCATATCATCGATTACTCCTTCGCTTACGAACTGGTAACCCAGTTTTTCAGCCACGGCCTTACCAAGTGTCCAACCTCCTGCGCCGAACTGCCTGGAAATCGTCAAAACAGCCATGATGTTCCTCCTTTTTAAAAAGTGAAGAATCCGAAAATTTCAGGTAATTTCCGGCTGATAGCAACCGGTCATGCTAATCGTCAAGGATCACTGGGGCGAAGAATGACCTTCCAGGTCATCATCTTGTTAGAATTTAGTTTCATCAAAATCGAAATCGCTATCGAAATCGGTATCAGGATCGGTATCGAAATCGACTTCCTTAAATCCATAGACTGCTGTAGCCATCAGGCTTTTCGTGTCCAGGTGTCATTTTATTTTTTTTCGATTGCGATCCCGATTTCGATTTCGATCA
>JAFGDF010000171.1 GCA_016932235.1 Deltaproteobacteria bacterium
AGGGCGTATACGATGCGAAAACTTAAAATGACAATAGGGGGCGTGGAAATCCACGCGGAGCTTTTTAACACACCAACAGCTGACGCGATATGGACCGCGCTGCCGTTTGAATCAAAGGCTCAGACGTGGGGTGAAGAGGTATATTTCACAACGCCCGCGGCCGCATACCTTGAACCGGACGCAAAAGACGTTATCGAACCCGGTGAACTGGCCTTCTGGGTAAACGGCAATGCCATCGCGATCGGATTTGGACCGACTCCAATATCCAGGGGGAATGAGATTCGCCTTGTAGAGCCAACAAATATATGGGGCCGGGCGCTCGATGATGTTTCGCGGCTGGCTCCAATCCGTTCCGGCGCCCGGATTCGCGTTGAAGCCCTGCATCCTGCGGAGCTACGATAAGAATATGCCACAGGCATAATTTAAAAACGACTGATATGAATTTTTACAGAATTTGCCCCTATTTATTCCATCGCCTAAAAAAGGGAGATCTGATTATTATGATAGACGGCGATCCCGCAGGAACCGGGGAAGAGAACGCGTCAAGACTGACTGGGGCAGGAAAGGTGGATACCTCGGTCGTATTAAGAATAAAGAGAGGCAACCAGGAATATGTAATACCCGTGATAAGGGAAAATCCATAAAAGGAGCATATACAGAATCTGCGGGATGCGGTTGTGGTTTGACATGCAATCTGGAATTCCCTATACTCCGTTCGTAAAAAAGCGGCAGTTTAGCCCGTCTCACTTTCGAAGGTCATCCGGAAGATTAACTCCAAGACTCTAGGGCTCAAAGACTCCAGGGGCCTGCTATAATCATCGAATCCGGGAGAATATCAAAATGGACAAAGAGGCAGAGCATGCTTTGAAGCAAAGAGAGCAGAGACTCATGGACGCGGTCCAGCTGAAGACCCCGGACCGGGTGCCCATTTCAATCGGACTCAATTTTTTCCCTGCCAAGTTTATGGGCACTACCACATGGGCGGCCTATTACGATTTTCACGGCTGGAAGCAGGCTTACATAAAGGCTGTCCAATATTACGAGCCGGACAGGCTCCTCGTTGTTTTAAACCAATCGGGGCACGTGTTGGAGGCGCTCGACGCCAGGCAGCTGAAGTGGCCAGGCCACGGGGTGTCCCGCTACCACACGCACCAGTTCGTCGAAGGAGAATACATGAAGGAAGATGAATACGACCTCCTCCTCAACGATACCTCCGATTTTCTGGTGCGCCGTTACCTGCCGCGCGTCTACGGGATCATGGTGCCCGCAGCCATGCTTCCGCCGCTGAATTTTTTGATTACGATGCTTCCCTTCAACGCCCTTGCGGACCCGAAGTTTGTCGCGATGCTCGAAAACCTGGTCCGAATCGCAAAAGAGGCTGTTCAATGGCAGACGGAAACAGCTTCACTGGCGCAGGAAATCACGGAACTGGGCTATTTCTGCCGCAACGCTCCATTATTGGCGAGCGCTCCATTTGACGTAGTCTCTGATTTCCTGCGCGGCATGCGCGGCACGATGCTGGATATGTACCGCCGCCAGGATAAACTCCTGCAAACCTGCGAGATGATGTGCCGCGTTCAGCTGGAGCGCATCGCCCAGCTTCCCCAGGCGACGGAGTTTACACCGGCTTTCATACCGCTGCACCGCGGGGCCCACGGCTTCATGTCGCTGGAGCAGTTTGAAATTTTCTATTGGCCTTACCTGCTAAAAGTTATCAATGCCCTCGCGGATAAGGGATATGTGCCGGACCTCTTCTTAGAGGGGGACTATAACTCCCGCCTCGAGTACCTCACGCAAATGCCGCAGGGGAAGGTGATCGCGCGATTCGATCAAATCGATATGGCAAGGGCGAAGGAGATTTTGGGGGGCAAGGTTTGCATCGCGGGGAATATGCCGATTTCCCTCCTCCAGTTTGCGACCGTCGATGACGTGAAGAAGAAATGCAAAGAGCTCATCGATACCGCCGGGAAGGATGGAGGCTATATCCTGTCTCCCGCGTCAGCGCTCGATGAGGTGAATCCTGTTAATCTTAAGGCGATGATTGACTTCACCAAGGAGTATGGGAAATACAGATGAAGTTTCCCGCCTTAAAATGTGGGGCTTCATGATCGACATCATTTTATGAGCACGCTTTGAATAAGTCCTCTTTGCGTCATTCCGGACCCCGTATCGAGTACGGGGCAGGCTTGATCCGCTTTTATTCCTCCCCCTCTTAGGGGGAGGCGGGAGGGGGTCTTAAAATAATTTCATGAGACCCCACCTTAATCCTCCCCTAAGAGGGGAGGAGAAGTTACGAACTGGATCCCCCGGTCCCTGGCCCAGACCTGGCATCGGGAAATATAGTATTTGATGTACAGTGTCTATAAAGGATATATTTGTTCTTCTAAATCGTCATGTCGCACCAGGGCGGGCAGGCCGGGGGATGACGGTATCATAACTTCAATAACATAATGCTAATACCATAATGTTCAATCCAAATTGAGGAGGAGCCAATGAAAGCGGAAAAGAAATGGGCGGACCTTACACCAGCTGAAAAGAGGGAACAAAGATATCAGTGGTGGCTTAATCCCGACATAAAATTCGCCAGCCCTGAGGCTGAGAAAAACTACAAGACACGGGCCCTGAGGTTTATCAATGCCTATCGCGTCGAGAAGCCGGACCGGGTGCCCGTTTCGCTGCCTGTGGGAAACTGGCCGGCTTACCTGGCCGGAACTGACCTGCATACCGTCATGTACGACTACGACAAGCTACGGGACGCCTGGAAGAAGTTCTATGACAATTTCGAAACCGATACGGCGGTATCTCCCGGAATGGTCCTCCCCGCAAGAGTCTACGAGCTGCTGGATTACAAACTCTACGCATGGCCCGGACATGGCCTCCCCAAAACCGCCTCCGGTATCCAGTTCGTCGAAGGCGAGTATATGATGGAGAACGAATACGATCTCCTTATCAAGGATCCCTCCGATTTCTGGATGCGCGTTTACATACCCCGCGTCTTCGGCATTTTCGAACCATGGAAATACCTGTCTCCCTTTACGAGCATTATCGAAGGGCCCGGCTTCTGGTTCCTGCCTTACACAAGGCCCGATATGCAGGCCGCGACGCAAAGGCTTCTCGACATAGGCAAAGAGCTGTCGGTGTGGGCGAAAATGATCGGGGAATTCAACGCCTGGGCCCAGGAATCCGGATACCCGGCGGGAAAGCTGCTCCTTGCGAAGGCCCCTTTTGACACAATCGGAGACACGCTGAGAGGCACCAAAGGCATCATCAAGGATATGTTCAGGCAGCCCGAAAAGCTCCTGGAAGCCATCGATGTGGTCACAGACTTCACCATCAAGCAGACCATAGAATCTGCCAACGCCACGCAGGCAATCTCTGCGATGTTCCCGCTGCATAAGGGCGCCGACGGGTTCATGTCTCCAAAACAGTTTGAGAAATTTTACTGGCCGTCGCTTAAAAAGGTTGTTGACGCGCTTCTCAAAGAAGGAGTCCGGTCGGAGCTTTTCGCCGAAGGGACATACACGTCGCGGCTTGAAACCGTCAATGAATTCGCCAAGGGCGACGTCGGCTGGCTGTTTGATAAAACGGATATGGCCCTGGCTAAGAAGATCCTTGGAAAAACATGCTGCATCTCCGGAAATGTGCCATCTTCCATAATGGTCACAGGAGGTCCCAAAGAAGTTAAAGAGTATTGCCGGAAGATAATAGACATCTGCGCGCCCGGCGGCGGCTTTATTCTGTCCGGCGGCGCCCATGTTGATCATGGAAATCCGGATAACCTGCGTGCCATGATGGAGGCGGCAAAGGAATACGGCAAGTATAAATAAATTTATATTGAGATCTTTTTGGAACCGCGTAGCTTATAAATATGGTCTGAATTATGCCTCCACCAAAAGGACCGAGTTCTCCCCTCCAAAATCATCCTTTTCACGTGTTAGTATGGTCGGGTCGGCTACCTTTTCTTTCTCGTCCAGTATATATGTATACCTGTGTTCACCGTTCGGTATATTTAACTCTATCTGCCAGTAAGCTGTTGAGCCGATCTTTTTTAACTGCAGCACTCTCCAGTCAGTAAAGCTGCCGGAAATCTCCACCTTGTTTACCTCCGGTTCATAGATGATAAACCGGTGATGGATGGAGACAGGGGCCTTTTCCTGTATGGATAAGATGAAGAATATTATGACTGCGGCCATTGTTCCTGCAGACGCCAGCAGGCGAAAGGATTTAAAAAAGGATAGATCAAACCCTCTTTTTTTCTCTTTATACCGGATCAACGGGATGCTCTTGACAGGAGCGGATCGAATCAATCTCTCCTGCTGGAGAAGTTCCATGGATTCATCAAAAAAGTCATCTTCTTTATGGACCTTTTTGAGAAACTCTATCTTTTCATCCAGTTCCATCTCGTTATCTATAAACATGCTGATAAGGTAGTCCATTACAAATCTCCTGACTGTAAGATCTCTTTCAATTTAACACGGGCCCTGTGTACCTTGACTTTCAGATTGCCCTCGGTTGTTCCCACAAGTGAGGCGATCTCCTTGTAGCTGAGGTCCCCATCCAATACGAGGGCCAGAATTTCCCTTTCATCGTCATCAAGCCTCTTCATGGCCCTGAGCGCCCTTCGATATTCCTGTTTGACCTGAAGGTCATCCTCTTGATTTGTGGAACAGTCCTCTTTATCATCTTCCAGGACCTGTTCTTTTTTGTTCTTCCTCTTATAATCCAGAAAATAATTGCGTGCTATCGCGTAAAGGAGGGAAATATTCCTCGTCTCCTTTGGATACCTTTCAAGGTAACGGGTAAAGCTCTCCTGCATTACATCCATTGAAATATGATAGTCTCCCGTAATCCTCAGGAGATATGTGAAGAGCCTTTCCTGTTGTTTTCTATAGAAGGCTTCAAACTCTTGCATTTTGATTATATTACGTTTTACCAGGTGGAAGGTTACAGAGATATTTTGTAAAACGGTTTTTTATTATACCATGTAATATATAATGTCGAGAATAATATAGGCAGGGCTGATAACCCTGCCTATATATCTTGCCTGAGTATCCGATAGAGGCGCTTTTGTTAGCGACCTCTTCGGCCGCCACCGCCGCCAGCGCCGCCAGCGCCGCCGCCACCGCCAAAACCACCGCCAGCGCCACCGGCACCGCCTCCAAAACCACCGCCGGCGCCGCCAAAACCACCGTCAGCACCAAAACCGCTGCCAGGACCTCCTTGACCATAATTCTCTATATTATCTGCGGTAGCACCGTTTCTAATACCGTTGGCATAGGATCTGGCAAGCCGTGAGGCTGATGACGACCCCTTGGCCTGTTTCATAAAGGCAGTGCCCAGTCTTTCCATATCTCTCGCGGTATAGCCATTCTGAAAGGCATTGCCGATAACCTCCATGACGCTGCTGGAATCCGCTCCTGACCTCGCCATACTCTTTACCGCGCTTAAAGTAGCCCTGTTGAATTTCTGAGCCTCCTCAGTCTTCATATCCCTTGTTCTTTGCCGGAGCATAGTTGTTACGCTTTCCATGTCTCCATTTCCCATGCCTGCGCTCATAGATTCCGCCATTTCCTGAGTCATGGTTCGGGCCTGCTCCTTGTTCCGGGTTATTTTACCGGCAAAACCATTTGCCGCCTCATAACGGGTCCGGACTGTTTCCATAGCCTGGACTACCAGTCCTCCCTGTACACCTTTTGCGACACCCTCATGCAGCTTGTTCATGATAGGCTCGGCTGGCAGATCCTGCCTTTTAGCCTTCATCAATACTTCATGTGCCGCGAGCATCTGCTGTTCCGTATATCTGTTCTCAAGCATGGTTTTTGTCATTTTAATAACGCCATGGTTTTCAACCCCAAGCCTGATAACCTGTCTCGCGCTCTCTTTTATCTGGGCGGGCGTATCTGATGGAAGCCCATCATCCACTTCATCAGCAAATGAAAACGAAGGGATGAAAAAAATAATCATTATAATATATAGTAATTTTTTCATAATAATACCTCCTTGAATTAACCTTGTTTTATCCTTTAAATACTTATTGTCCTGGCACATAGATACAATTCCTCCCGCCTAAATCATCCATATCCGTCTGATGGCAATCCGGAATGAAGACCTTTCCATCAATGATATAAAAGTACCTCAGCTCCTTACCTGAAGGGACCGTTATTTCCCAGATGCCTTTTTTGTCTTTCAACGCCTCATGAGGTTGAAACTGATCAATGGAAGAAAGGAATAATACCTTTTCAGCGTTAGAGTTGGTTAGATAGATATGAACTTTATTATTGTCAAGCTTGTAAGAATGACTTGGACCGGCACATCCTGATATTATTAAAGCCGCGCCAATCAATAATATGAATAGCCTTATCATTCCCGCACCTCCGAAAAATATTGAATTTTAAGCTTAAAATTTACCATTGTCACGATCTCCGCCTTTTATAATAGTATAACGTATTAGTTCATGGGAGGTTACAAAAAAATATGATCTTACTCAGTCCAATGGGGCCGCTCAGCCATTCAGGCCTTCACGGTTTCCTTCAGTCTAATGTTAGCTTGACATAAAAGGGCAAATCTTCTATTCTCGGTCCATCAAAGAGCGAGTTCCTATCAATTCAACATCAACCAGCACCTGCTTCTGCACTCCAGAGAACAGTTATTGTGTGACCTATGAGGAGGGTATATGAAAGAGACAGAGACAGTCCAGAATGAATCGGAAAAGGCAGGTTCTATTTCCATGATAAAGGCCTACTACGTTCTGATTCTTGTGACCCTTGTGTGGGCGCTTCAATTTGCCAATATTCAGATTGTCAATATCGTTCTCGAACAAATCAAAAGCGATTTCAAGGTATCGGACACGGCAATGGGCCTGATTGCCGGCATTGTCGTAACCCTGCTTGGTTCGCTTCTTTCCATGCCGATCGCGCGATTAGCCGATCACAAAGGCAGATTGGCGATAATTTCCATTGGGGTCGCGTTTTGGAGCATAATGACGACACTGGGAGGATTCGCGCAAAACGTCCTTCATCTGGTCCTGTCTCGCATCGGATTCGGCATCGGAGGCGCTGTATCTCCCGCTCCGGGCAACTCGCTTATCACGGATTATTTTCCCAAAAACAAACTGACAATGGCAATGGGAATAATGTCCATAGCGCCGTGCATCGGCGGCTTAATGGCGGCCTGGATCGGAGGAATCGTGGGCTCCAGTCACTGGGGATGGCGCGGGGCTTTCGTTGCCGTTGCAATTCCAGGTTTTATTGTTGCCGCGCTTTTATATCTCACGGTTAAGGAGCCCGTTCGCGGAATTCAGGACGGGAAACACGCCGATACCAGGCATTACGGAATCGGCGAAACCCTGCGTTTCTTCTTTGAAAATAAGACATATTTTCTGGTTGTGATCGGTTTTACCTTTTCCGGCATTGCGGATCTGGGGCTGGCCACCTGGTTTGTGCCTTTTATGCAGCGTGTGCACAAGACCTCGCTGCTGGAGGCCAGTACATTCGGAGGAACCTTGAATTCGATTGCCGGCATTATCGGGGTCCTTCTGGGCGGCGCCGTTATAACCTATCTGGGCAAGAAAAATGACAGGTGGAGGATCGTTGGGCCCGGTTTGACTTCGCTTTTTGCCGGCCCTGTTTTGATAATCTTTTTATTCGCTCCAATGCCATGGGCCTATGCCGGTCTTTTTTTCGCAATGATACTTTTGTGTTTTCGCATGGGACCGATACTCAGTTTGGTGCAAAGCGTTGTTAAGGTTCGAATGCGGGCCTTTGCCGCTGCTACCTTGTTCATGATCGGCACAATAATTGGGTCCGCTGCGGGTCCGCTGGTCATCGGTGCGCTTAATGACATGCTGGAGCCCGGATATGGGGATCTTTCAATCCGGTATTCGCTGCTCTGTGTGTCCGGAGCGAGTATGATAGGGGCCATGTTTTATATTTGGGCCGGACGGTATATTAAGGCCGACCTA
>JAFGDF010000018.1 GCA_016932235.1 Deltaproteobacteria bacterium
GAAGAAAAAGCATGGTTGCGGAAAGGGGGAAAAGCGCACAAAAGAAAGATGCGATTCTGGATGCAGCCATACAACTGTTTCTGGAGAAAGGATATAATGCCACTTCGACGAATGATGTCTGCAGCAAGGCAAAAATAAACAAACCTTCTCTTTACAACTTTTTTAAAAACAAAAGAAACCTCTTCTTTGCGTGTCACATGAGATCCATCGATACTCAACTGCTGCCCTACCTGGAAAAGGCATCTTCAATAAAAGAACCGGAAGAGCGGCTTGGTTTTATGATACGGGAGTTCACCAGAATGATCTGTAAGAGCCCGGAGTTGAAGGTCCTGATCCATGAAACCATGTCCATGAAGGACGACTATTTCTGGAAGATCAGATCAGTGTGGAAAAAGCACTTTTGGTTACTAAGGGAGACTATTTCAGAACTTCGTGACATGGGGCTGATCAAAACAACACTTTCGCCTTCCAGAGCCGCTCTCTTTTTACTTGGAATGATGACCTGGATTACCTTCTGGTTTGATTATGGGCGGACTCATGATATAGACAATATAGCAGAATCAGCCATGGATTTTGCACTGAGAGGGCTGTCATATAAAAAATCCTGATGAAGTGCATGCATATGGGGAAAAAAATTAAATTGCAGAGAGGAAAGGACAATGGTCACATTTTATCGAAGAATGCCGAAGATGGATTATTTCAAGCCGGGGAGTCTGGAAGAGGTTCTTGAGCTTCTAAGAAACAGCAAAAACGGTAAGTACAGGGTCTACGCCGGAGGTACGGATGTTATTCCCAAACTGAAAGGGAGGGTGATTAAAGCGCCGGAAGTCCTGGTAGATCTGAAGGGGATTTCGGATCTTGATAGTATTGATTTTGATGATGAAAAAGGTCTTCGAATCGGGGCACTGGCAACAGTTCGGTCGGTTGAGACCTCGTCGATAATTAAAGAGAGGTATCCGATTCTTTCCCAGGCTGCGGGGAGCATTGCCTCAATACAGGTACGGAACAGGGGGACTATTGCGGGTAATATATGCAATGCGGTGCCTTCAGCGGATTCGGCGCCGGCGCTTCTCTGCCTTGATGCTGATCTGTTATGCGAGGGTAACGCCGGCGAAAGTGTCATTCCTATTACGGAATTTTTTCAGGGGCCTAACCTGACCGTACTGAAGCCGAATGAAATACTCAAGGAGATCAGAATTCCCAAAAGCCCGAAAGGCAGCCGTGGCGTTTATCTGAAACTTTCACCGAGAAGCAGGATGGACCTGGCGGTCGTGGGGGTAGGGGTCCTTCTAACAAAGACCGGCGGGGCGTTTCACAATGTGAGAATCGGTCTGGGCGCTGTGGCGCCGACACCTGTCAGGGCGGTTGAGGCTGAAGCCATGTTGGAAGGTTCCGAAGTGAATGATAAACTCATAGCGGATGCGGCAAAGAGGGCATCCGAGGAAGCCAGGCCCATTGATGATCACAGGGCATCGGCGGAATACAGGAGGATGATGGTCGAGGTGCTGGTCAGGAGGGCGATTAATCAGTGCCTGTCTGATTGAGGAAATCGGCATGAACGGAGATGGGTGATACACGAGTGCATTTGGCTGATTATTCCGGTGATGGCTGTTCCTTCAAGGACGATATCTATATGACTAAAGGAGAAAATAAAATGGAGACAAAGAAGATCAAGTTTCTGCTTAACGGTGAAAGCTGTGAGCTTGAGGTGAAACCCTGGAGGACCCTCCTGGAGATACTCAGGGAAGACCTTCAACTGACAGGGACCAAAGAGGGCTGCGGTGAAGGTGAGTGCGGTTCCTGTACGGTTATTATGGGCGGAAAGACTGTTAATAGCTGCCTTGTTCCAGCGCCTGAGGCCGACGGCCAGGAAATTGTTACAATAGAGGGGCTTGCCGAAGGAGAAAAACTGCACCCCATACAGGAGGCATTTGTGGAAAAGGCAGGTATGCAATGCGGGTTCTGTACCCCGGGTATGATCATGTCGACAAAGGCCCTTCTGGATGAAAACCCTGACCCAGGTGAAGCTGAGATCAGGGAAGGTATTGCGGGTAATTTTTGCAGGTGCACGGGATATACCAAGATATTTGAATCAATACAGGCAGCGGCAGAAGCCATGAAAGGGGGTAAGTAGTAATGGAAGAATATTCCGTAATCGGGAAAAGGATACCCCGTGTGGATGGAAAGGTGAAGGTCACAGGAGAGGCCCGTTACGCAGCCGACTATTCAATGCCGGGTATGCTGTGGTGCAAGATTCTTCGAAGTCCCTATCCCCATGCAAGGATCCTGAACATAGACATCAGCCGAGCGGAAAAGCTGCCCGGCGTCAAAGGGGTAATAACCGGAAAAGATTTCAATGGATATACATGGGGATGGATGCCCAAGACCAGGGATGAACCCCCTCTTGCTGTGGATAAGGTAAGGTATCTGGCCGAGGCGGTTGCGGCCGTAGCAGCAGTGGATGAAGATACTGCGGAAGAGGCTGCCGAGCTTATCAAGGTGGAATATGAAGAACTGCCCGGAGTTTTTGATCCTGAAGAGGCCATGAAGGATGGAGCCCCTGCTGTGCATGATTATGTAAAAAATAATCTTAGCTGGGATTTTCATATGGACTTTGGGGACGTTGAAAAAGGTTTTAGCGAGGCGGATCTGGTGCATGAAGACCGTTTTGAGACCGGCAGGGTTATAACGGGCTATCTGGAGCCACCTGCCGCGGTTGCCCTGTGGGATTCCACGGGCATAACCATATGGGCCGCAAAACAGAGTCCCTATTTTGTCTATCGCCATCTTGCCGCCTGTTTTAAACTGCCCCTGAACAGGGTAAGGATTATCCAGCCGTTCATAGGCGGTGGTTTCGGTGGAACCAAGAATGATTCCCAGCCAGGGGATTTCTGCTCGGTCCTGTTATCGAGAATGACCGGTAAACCGGTCAAATTCGTCTATAATATGAAGGAAGTCCTCATGACCTGCCGGCGCAGGCATAACATGATAATCTATAATAAGATGGGTATGAAAAAGGACGGGACCATCACGGCCATGCAGAGCAAGGTGATCGCGGACGGGGGAGGATATACGGCAATAGGACCCCTGACAATGTATCTGACCGGATGCATGAGCACCCTGCCCTATAAGCTCCCGAACTTCAAACATGATGCATACCGTATTTTTACCAACAACCCCATTAGTGCGGCCATGAGGGGGCATGGGATCACCCATACGCGGTTCGCGGCGGAGATACAGATGGAGATGATGGCCGAGGAATTGGGGATCGATCCCATTGAAGTGAGGCTTAAGAACGCCATTACGGCCCCCCATGAAACAGTCAACAAGGTTACGGTAGAATCCTGTGGTCTTAAAGAAGGTCTTGAAACACTAAGGGGAAATCCCGGATGGAAGAATAAATCGAAAGGCCGGAGGAGTGAAAAGCCTGTATCCCATGGAGTTGGAATATCAGGGACCTCCTATCTGGGAGGGGCCGTTCAGAGAGGGCACCAATCATGTGCCGCGGTTGTCCGTCTTTGTGAAGACGGTACTATCGATTACCTGACAGGTGCCACTGATTGTGGTCAGGGCTCTGATACGGTTCTTGTTCAGATTATAGCCGAAGAACTGGGTTTGAGGATGGAGGATGTGGATATCAAGAGAGTGGATACTGCCATAACTCCATGTGACGCAGGCAGTTATGGCAGCAGGGTGACGGTTCTGGCCGGTGAGGCAGCGCAAAAAGCTGCAAGGGATGTAAGGGATCAGTTGGCCAAATTTGCTGCCGAAAGCTGGGACGTAAACCCTCAAGACATTATCTTTAATAACCGGCAGGTATACGTGAAGGGATCATCTGATAAGGTGATGCCGTTCAGGAAGCTGGC
>JAFGDF010000172.1 GCA_016932235.1 Deltaproteobacteria bacterium
TCCCGAGGAATGAGGCGTACATAGAAGTACGTCGCAATGACGAGGGATGAGGGTAACGCAGCAGATGGGCGTTGTCAGACAGCCTCCCAACCCCTCTTTGAAAAAGAGGGGGGTTATATTGAAAAGAGAGGCAGAGAGGCAGGGAGGGATTGCACTTCCTCCTCCCTTTGAAAAGGGGGGATGGGAGGGATTCAAAAGCAAAGCGATGTCAATCAGATACGGAAAAGGAAAAATCAGATGAATAAACAGCTCGGTTTCTACTTTGATTCGGAAAGATGCGTTCAGTGTCACGCGTGCGAGGTAGCATGTAAAAGTGCAAACAACCTTGATCTCGGCATTAAATGGAGAACTGTCGTGAACATCTGGCAAGGGACCTATCCCGAGACAAAAAATAAAACCATCTCTTTCTGCTGTCTTCACTGCGTTGAGCCCGCGTGCGTTGCAGCATGCCCTACGGGTGCCATCCAAAAAAGGGAGCGGGACGGCGTTATTGTGATCGATCAAGACAAATGCATAGGGTGTCATTGCTGTTTTCTGGCATGCCCCTTTGGAATCCCTCAATTCGGGAGGGATGGGAAAATGCAAAAATGTAATTTATGCGTCAGCAGGCTGGACCAGGGAAAAGAGCCGGCCTGCTCCGCTACCTGCTCTTCCGAAGCTCTCAGATTCGGCGATATTCGCGAACTTGCGGATAAGGCATTCACGAGATCGGCAAAGAAGATCGCTTCCGCGGTTTTTTATAGTTGAGAAAATCTCCCCAACCCCTCTCTAAAAAAGAGGGAAGAAGGATAAGGGATCCACTTTGGAGAAAGAGGGGGAGTAATAAATATATCCCTTTTAGAGAATGAGAGAGGACCCCCCCCTTTGCAAAGGGGGGAAAGAGAAATGGTTCCCATTTTAAAAAGAGGAAAGTAGGAATAATCCCTCTTTAATAAAGGGCGGAGAAAGCTGATATCCCCAAACTGATTATGTCCCCCCTTTGCTGAACACAGGGGCACTACAAGTGGCTAGTTTTGAACATCTTTTTGAACCGCAGAATGTCGAACAAGAAATATCGAATGTAGAATTGATCCCTTCATCATTCTGCAATTCCTTATTGGATATTCGATATTCTATCTTTTCAGACACTTGTATCAATTTCAATAAACAACCTCTATGTCCAGCGATCCACTTATAGTTAGAGCCCGGTTTTCCCAAAAAGGGGGGCAGGAGGCGGCTGGACAGCATCCCGGGAGGGCTTTAATGGAGGGCCACGCTCTGTCATGGCCGAGAAATCAGTCTTCTATGAAAAATCAAACAGAGAGATTTGACACAAAATGCCGGTTGTTGTAACATACATCATCGATTTTTTTGTCTTGCGTCAGATATCAGAGGAGGAACCTTGAATAATGAATATAATTAGATCGGGACTGACTTTCTTATTCTTATGTATTTTTATAACCGGTTGCGCCTCAAGCCGGTCAGGGCAGGTATATTCACGTGACCAGGCAAGGCAGGTCCACACCATTCAATACGGAACCGTGGAAGCCATTGAGCCTGTAACAATAGAAGGGACCAAATCCGGATTGGGGACAGCTGCGGGCGGTGTGGCCGGTGGGGTTCTCGGCAGTACCATTGGAAAGGGTTCAGGCCGGACCATCGCAACAGTGCTCGGGGCCATAGCCGGCGGAGCCGCAGGAACTGCTATGGAGGAAGAAGGCACAAAAAAGGACGGCATTGAGATCACTGTCAGACTGGACGCAGGGGAAGCGATGGCCGTCGTGCAGGAGGCCGATGAGGTCTTTTCCATAGGCGACAGGGTAAGGGTATTGACAGACCGGAGCGGTACCGTCAGGGTCAGGCGTTAAGTTCACTCTCCCGGCAGACTGTCGGACTTTGTCTGACAGGCTTCCAGATATCTTATCCTCTCCAGAAGAGGCGGATGGGAATAGTGGAATGCAACATAAAGAGGATGCGGTCTCAGGTTAGACAGATTATCCCTTGCCATCCTTTTTAGAGCCCTGACAATGTGTGATGTATCTCCCATCACCTTATACACGTAGTGATCCGCCTCCTTTTCAAACCTCCTGGATATGGCCATACCAATGGGCGAAAGGAAAAAGCCAACAGGTTCCCAGATGATCATGATAATGAAAAGGCCCGCATAAAATGGCCTGGAGTCGAATCCGAAACTTTCATACAGATATCCCCAGTGAATCATCTCAGAAGCAACAAAAAAGAGCAGCAGGGTCATAACGCCCATTATCAGGAGCTGTTTTTTGATATGCCCTTTCTTTAGGTGTCCTATCTCATGCGCCAGGACCGAAAGCACCTCATCGTCATCATGAGACTCCAGCAGCGTGTCATAAAGAACGATCCTTTTCGTCTTTCCGAGGCCGGAAAAATAGGCGTTTGTATGCAGGGTCCTCCTCGCCGCATCCATTGTAAATATCCCTTTTATATCCAGTCCTTCCTTTTCTGCCAGATCTCTGATTCTTTCTGAAAGGTCCTGGTTGTCAAGCGGCGTAAACCGGTTAAATACAGGGGCAATGACAGTGGGGTATATAACTGCGATAACCAATTGAAAGCATAAGAAAATAAGCCAGGACCAGATCCACCATCCATTACCGGTTGACTTAACCATGAACAGCAGCAGCGACAGGAGAATAATCCCCAGAACCACGCCGATCAACAGCGATTTAAAAAGATCCATTATCCAGACCTTTAGTGTGCGCGTATTAAACCCGTATATTTCTTCTATGTGAAATATACTGTAATAATCAAATGGAAGCCCGAACACGGCCCCGATCACGGCCGGTACGGCGAAAAAGCAGAGCCCCGCAATTATGAACGGCAGGTTTTTCAGCATTTCAGCCAGCCATGGCAGAAGGCCTGAAAGGATGATGGTAAGGAATATTATCCTTCCGGTAAGGTCCCGGACAAATCCGAGCCTTATATTGTCAAGGGTGTAACTCTCAATTCGCTCGAGCTGGTCCCTGTCTATAACACTGTCAAAGCCTTCCGGGACCTCATTGCCATGGCGCCGTATATGGCGGCTGTTAATTCCGTCAATAATGAAATCCGATGCTGAAACGATGGCATATAATAGGACGTAGGCCGTCAGAAAACTGTTTATGCTTATCATATCTCATCCCTTCGCCATACAATATAAGCTGATGATTTATTTCATGTCAGGTTTTACGGGTTAATGTCCTGTTCAAGGTATGTTTGAAATTACTCGCCTTTAGGTGAAAAAATGTTTATATTATTTCATAGCGACTTATAGTTCATTATGGCACTTTATTTTCCGTCATTCTGCGGTTTGCCTGCCCCCTGAAACCTGTTGTGCTTTTGTTTCACCGGGGACCGCAGAATCTACACATTGCCGGTATCATTTCATGGTTGCAATCAGGGAATGTCAAAAAGCCCCGGATCATGCGATCGAGTCGCAGGATGACAAACAGTTGATTTCAATTAATTATAAATCTTATCAAAATGATTACTAAACACTCATGGCCCTCTGGGCCACCACGGCGCATGAAAATAGCACCATGTGGTCTCAGGGCCGTGGCCTGGGGAGCCCTTTTTACGGCGAAGACCCAGGTAGCAAGATAATAGCGCAAGGTGCATGCCAGGCCTCCGGCTCGTAGAGCCTACGCCTCGGAGAGCGGGCGGAGACCTTCTCCGGTCGTTCCACCTTAATCATTCATAACAATGACTGAGATGGCCCCCCACTTCGTAAGGCAGTTTGCGTAAAACTAGCCAGGAACGAGTTCGCTCGTAAAAAGGGCTCCCCAGGCCGCAGTCTTTAGACATAACGCTGAATTATATACCGGCATTGTTAAACTTTATTTTCGTGTTAAATACGGTCGTCTATGTCCAATCCCAAATTATATATCGTCATGGTGGGTCTTCCGGCAAGGGGAAAATCGACAATTGCCGTAAGGCTCAAAGAAAATCTCATGAAAGATTCCATAAAAAGCCGTATCTTCAACAACGGCGACCTTCGCCGAAAGATGATCTCGGAAAACACCTCTTTTGCGGCTTTCTATAATCCTGACAACAGGGAGGGAAAACAGGCAAGGGAAGAGATCGCCCTTATCAATCTTTCAAGGGCAAAAAGGTTTCTATCAAAGAATGGTGATGTCGCGATACTGGACGCTACAAACGCGAGCCTCAAGAGGAGGGCCATCATAAAAAAAATCCTGAATGATCACCCTATCCTCTTTATTGAATGCATAAATAATGATCAGGAGATACTCGACGCAAGTATAATTCGGAAGGTGGAAATGCCGGAATTTTCTCATCTCAACCTGGAAGAGGCTGTCAGAAGCTTTAAAAAGAGAATCTCCTATTATGAAAACATCTACTCCGGTATAAAAAATGAAAAAAATTTCATCCGGCTGGATTCGCTTAATAATAAGATCTTGAGAGAGGAAATAGGGAGCGGGGTGCCGTATTATGATCTTATAAGGGATTTTCTGGTCACGGATACTGTTAAAAACCTCTATCTCATCAGGCACGGCGAGACATTCTTTAACCTTGAAAACAGGATAGGAGGTGATTCAGACCTTACTGAAAAAGGCAAGCGGCAGGCATGCAGGCTCGCGGAGCATTTTCGAAAAAAAAGGATAACGCTGATATTTACCAGCTCCAAGAGACGAACCCTGCAGACCGCGTCACCCATTAATGACATGCAGGGAAAATGCTCCATTATCCCCTTAAAAGAATTCGACGAGATCGACAGCGGGCTATGTGAATGTATGAGTTATGATGAAATCAGGAAGGCGATGCCGGAAGTGTACAACTCCCGTAAAAAGGATAAATACAACTATATCTATCCGGGAGGTGAAGGATATTGCACGATGAAAGGGCGTATCGACAAAGGGATAAAGAAGGCTCTCTACCTGAGTAACACGTTAAAGAATATTATGATCATAGGACACAGGGCCACGAACAGGATGATACTTTCCCATTTTCTTTTCAGGAGGGATGAAGATGTCCCTTACATATATGTGCCGCAGGACAGGTATTATTATATTTCAGCGTCTCAGTATAACAAGCAGTTTATCTTAAAGCGTTACGAACCATAAACTCTGCCTTCTCCCATACTTCATCCACCTCTATGCTATCCATGCAGTTTCGCTCCGGTTTTATACATTCCCGCTGTCTGCATCCGCAGCAGGGAAAATTCTTGAAAATTATTTCTCCATTCGGATGAACCGGTCTCCATATATGGGGGAATGTGGGGCCGAAAATAGACAAAGTCGGACAACCAACCGCGGCGGCAATATGACCGGGCGCCGAATCGTTCCCCAGAAACAGACTGCACCTCCTGAAAAGGGCCGCCATATGCAGCAGGCTGAGACTGGTTGATCTCAGATCAGCCGTAACTCCCATTTCCTTTTCAACACTGTCAACAATCTCTGCCTCATCCGGACCGCCTATCAGTATAATATTTGCTGAAAATGCCTCTTTCAGACGCAGCGCGATATCAGCAAACCTTCCGCTTTTCCATCGTCGGAGCCTGCCTCTCGCGCCCGGATGTATCGCGATATGCATAAAACCATTCTTGAGTTTTGCTTCATCAAAAATTCCGTCGATATCCTTTTCAACAGATTCAGGGATATGGATCGACATCTCTCTCTTCATATCCTTTATCCCCATGGCCTTGAGCGATTCAAGCTGACGGTCCACAATATGCCTTTTCAAGGGGTCTGATAGAATTATATGATTCATCAGGATATGCGACAGCCTGCTTGAGTCACTATATGTTATGCGAAGTTCAGCCCCTGTCATGAAGGAAATGAACGCGGCCCTGTCACCAAGGGTGAAATCAATAACCGCGTAATAAGACTCAGACCTTATGTTTTTGATTAATTTAGAATGATAAAGTATTGATGATACTATATTTTTCGTTGCACGTTTTCGGTCATATATCCATAGCCTGCTTATGGCGGGATGAAACCTGACAACATCCTCAGTTCCCTTGTGAACCATGACATCAATGGATACGCCAGGAACGCTCCTCTTCAGATTTTCCACGACCGGGATGACACTCAGGGTGTCTCCTATGTACCGGAGTTTTATTATTAGTATCTTTTTATTTTTGAGATCCATTTCTGGTAAAAATAACAAATCCCCCTGCGAGTCTGTCCAGCAACCTCTATTTTGGAGGCTGTTTGACAATGTCCAGATGCAAGGCTTCCGAAATCCCGAGGAATGAGGCGTACATAGAA
>JAFGDF010000173.1 GCA_016932235.1 Deltaproteobacteria bacterium
ACGTAAAAAGGGCTCCCCAAGCCACGGTCTTTAGACATAACGTTGAATTATATACCGGCATTGTTAAACTTTATTTTCGTACTAAATCAAATCCAGTCGGGGCTCAGACCACCTCCGGCATTCTTTCTAAAGGGCATCCAGGCAAGTCCAAAGACTTCAATGATAATGTCGGCGCTCTTGGGTTTTATGTTGATTTTCTCCAATTCTTCGACTTCAGCATTGATCGAAAGATCTATACCATCGATATCCGCCTGCAGGCGCTCTTCGAGTTGAGTTAATTGAAGCCGAATGGCCTCAGCACGTTCCTGGGCCCTGGCCACGTCCATTTTTTCTTTTTGAATTCGGCTTGCAGACCTCATGGCAGTCCCGACACGTGAGGCCGATTGCACACTCACGGCTTTGCGGCCCAGAAAGGCACCGAGTATAGCCGATCCAAAGGAGATTGCCGTTTGCAGTTTACGGGCCTTGGCCTGTTCGTCTTCCCTGGCTAATGCTTGATCTGCGCGCATCAGACGGTCTTTTAAAATATTGAACTGTCTGCTGTATTTATTACGCAGTTTTTCGACCTCCAGATCACGCTTTTCACGCAATGCCTGGGCCAGACGCAAACGAAACTCGTTCTCGGCCTCACCCAGCAGGCTGTTCATGCCGGATTTCTCGTGAGACAATAGTAATATCGGCCGGTGGTGGCACACCCAGCGTAAAAGATCTCTTTGCCACTTTTTGTGGTTGGCCGCCTTCTGGGCATCTGCCGGCAGATCGGCATATGTCCCCCCTGGTACCGGTTCGGCTTTAAGGGATAATGGATCGAATTCCACGGCGCAATCCCAGTCCAGAGGATTAGGACCATCTGTAAGCCGGGAAGTGAGGGCGAGTGTCTTGGTCGTAACCACATTATATCTGGAGTTGGAATAATGTACATCCAGTAAGGCCGCAACGCCGGGATAATAGACCACCCCATGGCCGGCGCCGGAAGGGGCCAGGTAAAATAAACTGATTCCCGGGGGCAGAACCGGCGGCCCTTTTGCAGCATGTGCAGTTGTAACGATCTTTGGAAGAGAGGTTTCCTGAGGTAAGGCTGAAGCTTTTACGGCATCCGTTTTCACATTTTTTCTATCAGACATAACGGTTTTAATCTGTTCCCGCGTCATGGGCCCGCGCAAGTAGGATAACACCCAGCGGGTTTGGAAAATAACTGGTTCATTTTCGTGCACATTGTGCAGGAGGAATACCTGCTTTCCCAGATCTGCCAGGATCTTTTTCATGCGGCTGCGGTCAAAACCATTACCGGTAACAGCGCCTTCGAGGCCCGCCAGAACCCGTTCCTTATCACGCTCGGTCTGGAGACGACCCAGAAACCATGTGCCCGCGTTTGCAAGTCCTTTGTAGTCCAGGTCAACCGGATTTTGAGTAGACAGCACAACTCCCAAACCAGAGGCGCGTGCCTGCTTCAACAATGTTAAAAGCGGCCCCTTGGATGGCGGGTTGCTCGTTGGTGGAAAATAACCGAAAATTTCATCCATATACAGAACAGCGCGCAAGCTGGACGTGCCTGTCTGAGTCCTCATCCATCCGACCATTTCGTTGAGCAGCATGGTGACAAAGAACATACGTTCGTGATCGGAAAGATGGCTGATGGTGAAGATAGAAGCGCGGGGCTTTCCTTGTTTAGTGTACAGCATTTCCCCGATGTTCAAAGGAACGCCTTCCATCCAGGACTCAAACCCGGGTGCCGCCAGCAGGGCGTTTAGACGCGTGGCCAGGGCAAAACGGTCTTTAGGGGGATAGAACGATTCCAGGTCCATAACTCCGACACGCTCAAAAGGGGGTGTCTGAACAGCGTGGATCAGTCCGGCCAGATCCAGGGTTTTTCCATCTGCCCAAAAAACTTCAAGGATGTTGGCAATCAGTATATGTTCCCGGCTGGTGATAGGATCGGCCTCAATTCCTAAAAGCACCAGCAGGCTTGTAGCCGTAATCTGGATCTGTTGACGAAGCAGGTCGGAATCTCCTGAAATGGCCGATGGGGGTGGAGCAAAGGATCTCAGGACACTCACCTGCAGGCCGGTATTACTTCCCGGCGTGTAGACCGCAAAATCGGCCGCATCTTTCAGACGGGCGATACGTTCCGGGGACTGTCCCCAATCGGCGAGACCTTTGCGCCAGATTTTGGCCTGGCTGGCTGCGAATTCTTCAAGGGTAAGCCCTTTATTCATCGCATCCTGGGGGTTCACCCAGGGGAGGAAATCTTCGGGTTTAAGATCCGGAAAGTTCAGCAACAGATTTGGCAGATCCCCTTTTGGATCTATGGCAATAACCGGGATATTGTCTATCAGGGCCTCTTCCAAAAGGCCTATGCCAAGTCCGGTTTTTCCGCTGCCGGTCATGCCGATAATAACCGCATGGGTGCTGAGGTCTTTGGAGTCATAGAGAATCAGTTCTTCTTTGATATTTCGGGAAGCAAGGTCATAAGCCTTCCCTAGATAAAATACGCCAAGTTTCTCGTAGATGTCTTTCATTGATTACCCTCCAGGTATCCCGGAACGGACTATCACTGGTTTTCAGTATTTTTAAAGTTTATAAGGCCAGTTGGTCCCTGGACATTAAACCGCCTTACGTTCATCGATTGGGGACTTTTCGAACCTTATCCGACAACCAGTTAAATTATAGTAGATTAAATATGCCGAAATCAACTGTTCATATCGCTCAGGAGAAAATTGGATGGTGGATTTTGGTAAAAGAAAAGGATTATTAAGATTCCTAATGGCGGAAGTGCATGGGAATCGAACCCACCCAGCGAGGTTTTAGCCCGCTGCACCGGATTTGAAGTCCGGGAGCCCCACCAGTGAGCTTTCCACTTCCATTCTTCCTTCATGGTTCGATACCTCACCGTAAATGGAAAATCACGTGCCTGAAAGAGCAAATTTTCGTTTACCATGAGGCATCCAAGGGTGAACCATGGTATTTATCAACCCCGGTGTCCTGTCGAAATGGCCGAAAGGACACCGGATATTAACCCGATATATGTTCTCTGATAAGCTTCAAACCCCTCCTGATCGGTTCAGCGGCCCCCCAGAGCAACTGATCACCCACTGAGAACGCGGTGATATATTCCGGTCCCATAAGCAGTTTCCGGATCCTCCCGACAGGGACGGCGAGGGTGCCGTTAACAGCCGCTGGTGTGAGATGCTTCAGGGTCTCCTGCCTGCTATTTGGAATGACTTTTACCCATTCATTCCCTTTATCGATCATATCGACTATCTCGTCAAGAGGAATATCTTTGTCCAGCTTTATCGTGAAACCCTGGCTGTGACAGCGCATGGCTCCAACACGCACGCATATACCGTCAACAGGTATCATCTTTTTAGAATTAAGGATCTTGTTTGTCTCGGCGTATCCTTTCCATTCTTCCCTTGTCTGTCCCGATTCCATGGGTGTGTCAATCCATGGGATAAGGCTTGCCGCAAGAGGTGCGCCGAAATATTCTGAAGGAAAGGAAGCATTCCTTAATTCTCTTGTGATAAGATCGTCTATACCAATCGCGGTTGAAGAGGGATTATCCAGAAGGTCCTGTGACACATGAACCAGCCTTGCCATCTGGCTGACAAGCTCCTTCATATTGTTGGCGCCCGCTCCTGAAGCGGCCTGGTATGTCATTGTGGATACCCATTCCACATGGTTGTTCGCAAAAAGACCTGAAAGCGCCATGAGCATGAGACTTACAGTACAGTTTCCGCCCACGAACGTCCTGACACCTGAAGACAATCCCTGATCAATGACCGTCTTGTTTACAGGATCCAGTATGATGATACTATCCCCGTCCATCCTTAAGGCGGATGCCGCGTCAATCCAATAGCCTTTCCATCCTTTTTTACGGAGTTCCGGATAGACTTTCTTCGTGTAGTCTCCTCCCTGGCAGGAGACCGCCACATCCAGACCGGATAAAAGATTTATGTCGCACGCATCCATCAGCGGAGGGATATCCATCCCAATGTCAGGTCCTTCACCGCCGATATCAGAAGTGGTAAAGAATAAAGGTTCGTAACCCTTAAAATCTTTTTCCTCAAGCATCCGTCCCATAAGAACGGAACCGACCATACCTCTCCATCCAATAAAACCTATTCTAAGCATTAATAATACACCTCTAGCAGACTGTTGGTTTTTCCGGTTTCAACGAATGATATCAAATAGCATATCGCCAGGAACTAAGTAAAGTCTAAATTTATAAGACTGTCGGACAAGTGCCGGGAGGATCAACCTTCTTTCGCATTCTAAAGAAATAACCCATAAAGTGTCAAAATGTTTCATCATTGTCCGGTCAGGAAATTGCATAAGAATCGCAGTATGGAGGGCTCTTTTTTCGGTCGAACTCGTTCCTGGCAAGGTTGACGAATAATGCCTTACGAGGCGGGCGGAGGGTCATCTCGGTCGTTGTCAGGGATAAATAAGGTTGAATAACCGGGGAGCATTCCGACCGCTCTCCGAGGCGTAGGCTCTCCGAGCCGGAGGCCTGGCATGCACCTTACGCAATTTTCCTGCTTCCAAGGTTTTCGCCGATAAAAAGAGCCCTCCATACTGCGATTCCGAAAACCGGACATTAGTGAAAATGTTTTATGTTTCCAATTGATTGACATCACCCGTACCCTGTAATAGAATCCGTTTTAGTATGATATCTGTCAAGAAACATGTCATTATCATTTATTCATCTTCTCAGGCTATCAGGACGAGTGGTTTTGAGACTCTGATATCAACAAACATCATTCTGAAGAATTGTTCTCCTGTAAAGGGAGAGTTTATATGAGAATGAATCCTTTGGCGTTAATAATGGCCGGCGGCAAGGGTGAAAGGCTTATGCCTCTGACCAAGAACCGCGCAAAGCCAGCTATACCTTTTGGAGGAATATATCTTCTTATAGATCTTACACTTTCCAATTGTATAAATTCACGCATTTATAATATAGTCGTTCTTCCACAGTACAAATCCCAGACTCTGGTACAGCACCTGGAAGAAGGATGGAACATATTCAGCAGCGATCTCGGCCACTATCTAAAAATCGCGCCCCCGCAGATGATGGCCGGAGAAAAATGGTACCAGGGAACGGCTGATTCTATTCGTCAGAATATACACCTTATCGGACAGGAATCACGCGGAGCGGTTCTCATCCTTTCAGGGGATCATGTGTACAAAATGAATTATGGAAGTTTCATTGATTACCACGCGGCACAGGAGGCGGATGTCACAATGGCGGTGATAGAAATAAGAAAGGAAATCGCGCATAATTATGGTGTTGTTGAAGTCAACAAGGGATTCAGGATAAAAAAATTTCTTGAGAAACCAGCTGAACCCGTGTCGATACCGGGTGACTCATCACATGCCCTGGCCTCCATGGGAATATATGTTTTTAAGAGGGATGTCTTGCTGAATATACTGAAAAGGGATGAAAGACCGGATTTCGGCAGGGATATCCTCGCGGATATGGTTGATGATTATAAGGTAATGGCCTATCCTTATCGCAGCAGGAACAGGATCAGGGATATCCAGGTGATCACGGGTAAAGATGGGATCCGAAGGGAGACGGTGGTTGATGCAGCCAGAGACTCAGGTTATTGGAGAGATGTCGGGACACTGGATGCCTACTGGAATGCCAACATGGATCTTACGGGCGTTGATCCCTATTTCAATATGTATGGCAGGTTGTGGCCGATACGAACCTACCAGCGTCAGTATCCCCCGGTTAAAACCGTGTTCGCCCAGGAATCGGATCGAAAACCCAGGGTGGGAAAGGCCATTGATTCACTCGTGGCCCATGGTTCCATACTAAGCGGAGGAGTTGTCCGGAATAGTATTCTTTCTTATAATGTTTTTATCCAGAGTTGGGCAACTGTCGAAGAATCCGTGATAATGGAAAATGTGGTAATAGGTCGGAATTCAAAGATAAAAAAGGCAATTATAGCTGAAAATGTTCGAATCCCGCATCATACGGAGGTGGGGTATGATCCCGTGCAAGATCGAAAGAGATTCAAGGTAACACCTCGGGGAATTACCGTGGTCACATGTGATGATTTTCCAGACTGATATTTATTGAAATATTACTTAATTTATCAAGGATAACTATATGAAACCAAAGATAAAATATAGCGTAACACCTATGCTTCCACCAAAGCTTGAGAGTCTGAGAAGCCTTGCGTTTAATCTATGCTTCAGCTGGAAAGGAGACATAAAGGATATTTTTCAACGAATTGATGCGAGGTTATGGAAAGAATGCGGCCAAAACCCGGTGCTTATGCTGGGGCTCGTGGACCAGGAGCGGCTTGAAGAGCTGGCCAGAGATCAGGGCTTCCTGGCACAGCTCGAAAGGGTTAAGCAGGATTTCGACAGGTACATATCTCAACCCCGTATACAGATGGAAGACTATAGTTCGGATGAGCCGCTTCGAGTCGCTTATTTTTCGGCTGAATTCGGTCTCTCGGACTGTCTGCCTATTTACTCGGGGGGATTGGGCATCCTGGCCGGTGATCATTTGAAATCCTCCAGTGATTTAAATGTTCCTTTGATCGGCGTGGGCCTGCTCTATCAGGAAGGCTATTTCAGCCAATACCTGAGTTCCGATGGATGGCAGATGGAAACCTATCAGGTGAATGATTTTCCAAATATGCCGGTCACGCTTGTGCGAAATAAGGAAAGAAAACCCATTATGGTTTCTGTTGACTTCAAGGGGCAACCCGTTCAGGTTCTCATCTGGCGCATTGATGTAGGAAGAATAAGGCTTTATCTCCTTGATACCAATCTGGAGGCGAATCCTCCTGATATTCGAAGGACAACTGCCCAGCTTTACGGCGGAGACAGGGAGATGCGACTCAGGCAAGAGATTGTCCTGGGGATAGGTGGGATTCGCGCACTTAAGGCGCTTGACATAGAGCCAACGGTGATACACATGAATGAAGGGCACTCAGCTTTTTCGGCCCTGGAAAGAATTCATATCCTGAGAAAGGAAAAAGGTCTTTCTTTTGATGAATCAAGGGAACTGGTTATCGCGACGACAGTCTTTACAACTCATACCCCGGTTCCTGCCGGAAATGATATTTTTAATCCTGAGCTTATAAAGGGATATTTTGAAGATTATGCCAAGAACCTGGGCATAAGCTTTAAAGTGCTGCTTGGGTACGGAAGGCTTGATCCCTATGACGATAAAGAGGAATTCGGAATGAGCACTCTTGCGCTGCGTCTTTCCGCCCATGCAAACGGAGTAAGCAGGCTCCACGGAAAGGTATCTCGTTCAATGTGGCAGAGGATCTGGAGCCGCCATCCTGTTGAAGACGTGCCCATAGATCACATAACAAACGGCATACACGTGCCCACTTGGATCTCCAGGGACATGGCAACCCTTTATGACCGTTATCTCGGCCCCAATTGGGCGGAGGATCCCGATAATGAAAGGGTCTGGGAGCAGGTTGACGGGATACCCAGCACGGAATTATGGTTGTCGCATGAACGACGGAGGGAACATCTCGTGGGCTATATCCGAGACAGGCTTTCCCGCCAGCTGAGGGCCAGGGGAGCATCCACAGCGGAAATACAGGGCGCCAGCGAAGTCCTGACACCTGACGCGATGACAATCGGATTCGCGCGTCGTTTTGCCACGTACAAACGCGCGACGCTCCTCTTCATGGACCCTGATCGGCTTGAACGTATCGTGAATAATCCCAATCGTCCCGTGCAGATAGTAATCGCGGGAAAGGCTCACCCGCAGGATGACGAAGGCAAGATGTTCATCAAAGAGATCATACACCTTGCGAGGCAGGAACGTTTCAGGCGCCGCATAGTATTTCTTGAAGATTACAATTTTAATATCGGCCAGCAACTGGTATCGGGTAGCGATGTCTGGCTGAACACGCCCAGACGGCCTTTAGAGGCCTGCGGCACCAGTGGAATGAAAGCCCTCGCAAACGGCTCGATTAATGTAAGCGTACTCGACGGGTGGTGGGATGAGGGATATCACCGGGATTGCGGCTGGGCCATAGGCAGGGGAGAGGTTTACAGGGATTATGCCGCACAGGACAGGATCGAGAGTCAGGCTATATACAATCTCCTTGAGGAGGAGGTGGTTCCGCTTTTTTATCAGAGAGGCGCCGATGATATTCCCCATGGTTGGGTGGAAAAGATGCGAGCGGGTCTGAGAAACCTTGTGCCGATATTCAACTCGCACCGGATGGTGCAGGAGTATGCCACCAGATATTACTTACCATGCTCCAAACGGTTTAATGCTCTTAGCAGGGACAATTTCGCAGGCGTGAGAGATTTGGCCCTGTGGCGGCAGAAGGTTATGACAGGATGGAACAATGTCCTTGTAGAGGAACTGGTGACCGAAGGTTACTCCGACATGTCGGTAGGGCAAGATCTGAATGTTAAGACGTCAGTAAGACTGGGTAGTCTTTCCCCTGAGGATGTCACGGTAGAGGCTTATTACGGCAAGCTGGGAAAGGATGGGGATTTCGCGGAAAGGGAAACGGCTCCTTTGGAATTAGCGGAATCCGATAACGGATTACATATCTTCCGTGGCCTGATACCATGCAAGCAAACAGGCAGGTTCGGATATACTATCCGTGTAACACCTAGTCAGAAAAGACTTGAGAATCCCTATGTTCTTGGGCTTGTAACATGGGCGTGATAAAATGAAGCATCCTCGAACGACTCTGAGTGAAGATGATATCAAAGGTATAGTATCCGGAAGCTTCGCTGATCCCTTCAGCATACTCGGAGCTCACCCGATTACCCTTAATAATAAAAATAAACTTGCCGTTCGTGTTTTTCTTCCAAATGCGCGATCTGTTCGAATAAAGGATCTTTTGCCGGGCGAAGAGCGAGAACTCCTCAAGGTGGACAATGCCGGCCTTTTTGAAGGTATTTTCCCATTGCCGGCTGAAATATTTCCCTATCGACTGAAAGTGGACTTTGGTTCAGGCCTTGAAGCAACTTTTTATGACTGCTATTCCTTCCTTCCGATAATATCGGAATATGACCTGTACCTTTTCGGCCAGGGGAAGAATTATGAAATATATGAAAAGCTGGGCGCCCATCCCTGGAAGCAGCAGGGAGTCCGTGGAATCCTTTTCGCGGTTTGGGCCCCATCCGCCAGAAGGGTAAGTGTCCTGGGTGATTTCAATCAATGGGATGGAAGGCGAAACCAGATGAGGTGCAGGGGGGGCTCAGGAGTCTGGGAACTCTTTATTCCTCATATTGAGGCCGGCCAGATTTATAAATTCGAAATAAAATCCGGAAAAGAAGAGATCCTTATTAAGGCCGATCCTTTCGCTTTCAGGTTTGAGAGAAGGCCAAAAACGGCGGCTGTTGTTCATGACCTCAATAATTACAAATGGAAAGACCAAGAATGGATGGCAAAACGGGGAAAGCGAAATCCGTTAAAAGAGCCCATGTCAATATATGAGGTTCACTTGGGATCATGGCGCCGTAAGGCGGAGGACGAAAACAGATGGCTGACCTATAGAGAGGCGGCAGAAGAATTGGTGGGGTATGTTAAAGAAACGGGATTCAATTTTATCGAGTTTCTTCCCTTGACGGAGCATCCTTTTGACGGTTCATGGGGCTATCAGGTTACAGGGTATTTTGCGGCAACCTCGCGTTACGGGGCTCCGGATGACCTGATGTATCTGATTGACCGATGTCATCGCGAAGGGATAGGGGTCATTATGGACTGGGTCCCCGCCCATTTTCCAAAAGACCCTCACGCATTGGAACACTTTGACGGGACCAAGCTTTTTGAGCATGCGGACCCAAGGCAGGCGGAGCAAAAGGACTGGAAGACGCTCGTTTTTAACTATGGCCGCAATGAAGTTAAAAACTTTCTGATGGCATCAGCCCTTTTCTGGCTGGATAAATATCACGTGGATGGTTTGAGGTTTGATGCCGTAGCATCAATGATATATCTGGATTACTCCAAGAAAGAGGGAGAATGGATACCTAACCGTTTCGGAGGGAAAGAAAATCTGGAAGCGATAGAGTTTTTAAAAGATCTGAACTGCAGGGTCTATGAGCGTTTTGAGGGAGTCATGACCATTGCCGAAGAATCCACTTCATGGCCAGGTGTCACGTTGCCGGTTCATCTTGGTGGACTGGGGTTCCTGTTCAAATGGAATATGGGATGGATGCACGATATGCTTACCTACATGTCTAATGATCCCATTTACAGGCGTTTTCATATGAACATGCTGACTTTCGCGCTGCTGTATGCATTCCACGAGAATTTTATTTTGCCCCTTTCGCATGATGAGGTTGTTCACGGCAAGGCGTCACTGCTCTCAAAGATGCCGGGAGATGAATGGCAAAAATTTGCCAATCTGCGGTTGCTGCTGGGTTATATGTACGGTGAACCCGGAAAAAAAATGCTTTTCATGGGAGGGGAATTCGGACAGATATGGGAATGGGATCACGATAATTCTCTCCAGTGGCATCTTCTCAGTCACGAGCCCCATAGAAAACTCCAGAGATTTGTCAAGGATCTTAACAGGATGTACCATTCCGAACCCGCCATGTATGAACTCGACTTTGATCACGCGGGCTTTGAATGGATAGATTTCAGGGACCTTGATTCCAGCATCGTTTCATTTATTCGCAGAGGTGAAGACCCTGGTCAGACCCTTATTTTTATATTCAACTTTACTCCTGTGCCTAGAACAGGATACAGGATCGGTGTGCCCGTGTCAGGTTTCTATAGGGAAATCATCAACTCCGACGCGGATTGCTATGGAGGATCAAACTTTGGAATGCAGGGTGGAGTAACCGCCGACGAAATCCCGTGGCATGGAAAAGCTTTTTCGTTGGCTTTAAATGTCCCGCCGTTGGGAATGATGATCCTTAAGCCCGTGATTTAGGCAATAATTTTTGACGGATTATGTTTTTTTTTATATAAATAATCTTCATGAAAATGTCATTGGGGAGGCAAGAGCGATATGGATCCGACGGAAAGTCCCTTGAAAGACAAAAGCATACTGGTTGTTGACGACGAACCTGATATTCTTGAAGCAATCGAGGATGAGCTGGACATGTGCATTATCCATACTGCGGGTGACTATGATACTGCGCTTCAATATCTCCTCGGCTATACTTACGATATTGTGATCCTTGATATCATGGGTGTGAACGGGTTCGACCTGCTGAAAACTTCGGTTTCAAGAGGTTTCCCGACCGTGATGCTCACCGCTCATGCCCTGACACCCGATGCGTTGAAAAAATCCATGAAACTTGGCGCTGTCACGTTTCTTCCCAAAGAGAGGATGGCGGACCTGGTTGAATTTCTCGAAGAAATTATTGAGAATAACGGGCAACCAGCATGGATAAGCCTGTTTGACCGACTCGGAGCCTACTTTAATAGGCGTTTTGGACCCGGTTGGAGAGAAAAAGACGAGTTTATCAAGGAGTTCGAAGAAAGCATGAAAGCTAGCGAAAAAGGCTTCAAGCTTTAGAATTCCTCAACCTCTACGCTAACGTCGTTACTGCCCGCCTGCAACACCTGCGGTTGATATCCTTCAGCCAGCGGTTCACCGTCCAGCCTGAGAATAGTGGCCTGCGGATGTTTTTTTTCATGCTCATCAAGGAGCTTTTCCCATTTGGCCTTTTCTTTTTCATCCAGCGCGGACCATCCCATTCTGCCGCGGCATTTTGGAAATTTTGAGCAGCTTAGCCATGGTCCCTTTGCGCTCCTCCTCAGATTCAGGGGTCCGCTGCATTTTGGGCATTTAAGATCAGTTAATAACGGCGGAGTTTTGGGAAGACTTACGCCGCCTTTTCTGTCAAGATTAAGTATGCCGTCGCATTCAGGATATCGAAGGCAGCTGAGAAACGGGCCAAAGCGACCTTTCTTCAACAACATGGGTTTTTGGCACTTGGGGCATGCGATATCGGTCTGTTCAGGTGAAACCGGGTTTCCCTCCCGGTCTATGGGCGAAGCATACTTGCATTCAGGATAAGCGGAGCAGCTGAGGAACCTTCCGTTCCGTCCGAATCGGTAAACAGTGCTGCTACCGCAATCAGGGCATTTGTGCGGGGCTGGCTGAGTTTCGGCCTTTGCATGATTTATAGTTTCAAAAGCCCTCTCCAATCTCTTTTTGAAGGGGCCGTAAAAATCCCTCAGCATCTGAATCCAATCAGCTTGAGTATCTTCCACATTATCTAACTGCTGTTCCATGTAGCGGGTATAACCTATCTCCAGTATAGTTGGAAATGCTTCAATAAGCTTATCCGTAACTACTTTTCCGAGATCGGTGGCATAAAACCTGCCCTTGACTTTTTCGGTGTATTTCCTGAATTGAATGACCTGAATGATCTGCGCATAGGTACTTGGCCTTCCAATGCCTTCAGATTCAAGTTTTTTAATCAATGATGCCTCGGTATATCTTGGAGGAGGGGAAGTGAAGTGCTGTGCCGTGTCTATCTGGATTAATCCGACAGGCTGCTTTTCCTGGAGTTTGGGCAGCAGGGCATCTTCCGAATTACCGGAGTATCCAAGGACTTTATGATATCCATCAAAAACCAGCGTCCTTCCTGACGCCTTAAAGAGCAGTTCCCTTCCTTCCGCTGAACCGTTAATAAGGATTGCCGTGTTATCCCATTGTGCGCCGGCCATCTGGCAGGCAACAAATCTTTCCCAGATTATCTTGTACAGCTTGTATTGCTGGTCATTGAGCGAGGTTCTGATTTTATCGGGTGTAAGCGTTATATCGGTCGGACGGATAGCTTCATGAGCTTCCTGAGCCGATTTGTTTGATGATACAAATATATTTGGTTTTGCCGGCAGGTAGTTGTCGCCGAACTGCTTACTGATGAAATCCCTTGCCATTTTGATGGCATCCGAAGAAAGGTGTGTTGAGTCTGTTCGCATATATGTAATGAGACCGATATGTCCTATCTCACTGATATTTATTCCTTCATATAATGCCTGCGCGGTACGCATGGTGGTTTGAGCGGTGAAGCCGAGTTGATTGGCCGCGGACTGCTGAAGGGTGCTTGTTATAAAAGGAGAGAAAGGGCGCACTGTTGTTCTTTTTGTTTTAATTGATTTGACATGCCATACCGGAGACCCTGAAATGTGCCCAACAAGACGCATAGATCTGACGGTATGACCATTTGTTCCTGACGTTTCTTCCATTATGCTTTTGTCCAGGTGAAAACCCGCAAGACGCGATATTTCAATGGCCTGATCAGAATCTTTAATAACGCATCTTTCCCCGTCAATCTCAATCAACTCAGCGGCCAGGCTGCCGTGCTCATAAAGCCATTCATTCTTTTCCTGGATTGTTCGACCCGCGATGCGTCTTCTGTGTTGCCGCACAGAACCTTCATCCACCCATTTTTCCCATTGATTGGCTACCACTTCAAGTTCCGGCAAATCACTGCAGAAGTATCCTGTAATCTTCCAATATTCTTCAGGCACGAAGCTTTCAATCTCTCGCTCACGTTCAACCAGCAATCTCACGGCAACTGATTGGACACGACCTGCACTCAGTCCTCTTCCGACCTTTTTCCACAACAGGGGAGAAACTTGGTACCCCACGATCCTATCAAGGATTCTGCGGGCTTGCTGTGCGTTGACTTTGTTCATATCGATTGTACGAGGATTTTGAAATGCATTTTCTATCTCATTTTTCGTAATGGCATTAAATACAACCCTCTTAGTGCCTTCCATCCTAAGACCGAGCGCTTCTACAAGATGCCACGCGATTGCTTCGCCTTCCCTGTCAAGGTCAGTGGCAAGCCAGACATCCTTGGCCTTTTCTGACGCCAGTTTAAGCTCTCTGACGGTTTTGCCTTTTCCTTTGATGACCTGATATGTCGGTGTAAAATCATTTTCGAGGTCAACTCCCGGAACGGGATCTTTTATGCCTTTGGGGTTTTTGCTTGGAAGATCCCGTACGTGACCGACCGATGCCATGACAACATAATCGGAACCCAGATATCTGTTGATGGTTCTGGCTTTGGCAGGGGATTCCACGATTACCAGATGTTTTTCCTTGGATTCTTTTTTGGCCATAAGTGTTAAGCTTTTCCGGTACTTTCTTTCGAATTCAAATTAATCATTACTCCACGAGTGGATAACTTCTAACCTATTCTCCCATACCCAAATGAATGGGTGAATGCAAACGAATGAACATTTTTCCCGGTAATTGTTTTATTATTCCCTTAAGTTCCATGCGTGTGAGGGTCCCGGCGATTTCATGAGCTCCAAAATTAACCTTATGGGCGATCTGATCTATATGCATTGGGTATTCGCCAATAACGCCGTAAATATTTTTTTCAGATTCATCCATGGCAAATGCGTATGATCCGGTGTGTGTGTCTTCCTTGGGGACATTCGGAAAATTCAAACCAAGCCCTTCAAGGACATCGTCGGCATTTTCAACCAGACCGGCACCTTGTTTGATTAAAAAATGACACCCGTTGCTCTTGAAAGAATTAATACTCCCGGGCACCGCGAATACCTCACGTCCTTGTTCGAGGGCAAGAGAAGCAGTAATGAGGGATCCGCTGTTTTTCGTCGCTTCGATTACAATAACTCCTCTGCTTAAGCCGCTGATGATCCGGTTGCGAATGGGAAAGTTATTCGGGACAGGTCTTGTTCGTAGAGGAAATTCCGTTATTATCGCCCCCTTCTCGCATATTTTCTGAAATAACTTTTCATTTGAGGGTGGGTATATGATATCAATGCCGGTGCCAAGCACTGCCACTGTGAAACCTTTAGCGGTTATACATCCCCAGTGAGCGGATGAATCGATGCCTTTTGCCATTCCACTGACGATCCCGAATCCCCTTCTCGAAAGCCCTTGCGCAAATTTTTCAGCCGCACCAAGCCCATAGTGAGTTGCGTTTCTCGACCCCACAATGCCTATAAAAGAATAATTTTGCGGTATCGCCTTGCCTTTTAAATAGATTAACATAGGGGCATCATAAATAGTCTTTAAGGATGGAGGATAGGATATATCGGAATAGGTTATCACACGAATTTCTTCATCGATGATCTGTTTCATTTCTTCCTCGGGATCGCGCAAGAATCGTTTTCTAATTATATTCAGCGCGGTTTCTTTCCTCATTCCTTCAACAGCGAGCAGATCTGACAGATTAGCCTGAAAAACATTTTCAGGAAGAGAAAATTTTTCAAGAAGGTTTCTGAAGACAACATTCCCGAGACCTTTAATCAGGTAAAGTGCGATCCAGCTACGGCATGTATCACTTGTTGGAGGCATGATCAATTTTTATCATTAATAAATGATTAACGTCGGTTGAAAGAATGACCACAATAAAGACTTGTTTTTATACGGCGGGAGTATAAAACAGAGGTTATGACAATAGTCAAGTTTTTTCTGAAAAAGATATTGCACCACATCCCTTACATCGGTGCCGATATCAGCTTCGGGCCAGTCGCTTGCCGAATCCTCCTCGACAGGCTCACTGTATGGTTTGGATGATATCTGGTTTTTGATGCATGTTTATGGCCGTTTGCCGGATAAAGTCCTGCAAACGACCAGGGGGGATTCCCTATTCGATCGGGCATCTGGGCATGAGTGAAATATTGCCAGGCGCATCTTTCCATTCCATGTTCTTGACGAAAGAGCCATAACTAATGACATTATCGGACGCAAGGATGATGGCGGTTGATGTATCAGGTCGTGATTCCAGGACAAGCGCGATACCAATGTGAACATCAGGAAATATCATCCTGCCGCGTTCGTCAGCCAGAAATCGCACGCCGGGGGGATCGGGATCCGGGTCAGGCATGATGTTGGCATTGACAATCTCAAGCAGGTTTCCCCTATTTACACCATGGTTGAATCCCCTGTTGATGTAAACAACGGAGCCTTTTCCAAGTAACTGCTGTTGATCTTTTGATGCGACTATATTTCCAAGAAGGTCCCTGTTTCCCGGTTGAGGCAGCACACATGGTGAAACCGGCTCATAGGGCAAAACATGGTCTCCAATCTGGATCGGTGAATACATATCGGTTATTGTTGCGCTGTATACGTTCTCACGATCGGTGATTTTCCCTTCCAGCATTACTTGCGCGGATGGTTTATCAATCAAGAGGATCCCGTGTACTGAGAATGAGTATCCGGATATCTTATTTTTAGGATCCTGCAATACAGTAAAGGGTTTTATAATGAAAAACTCATCTCCCTTCATCACCTTTTTCTCCCGGTCAAACAATACATAGACCTGTTCACCCTGGCTCAGAATAAGCCTTTCACTGTCGGTCGCCAAGATGGTTCCCCATGAGTCAATCGGCTCATTGGAAAGGTAGGCGATGCAATTAATGTTTACGAGATCCTTGATATCATATCCCCGGGGGGAAGATTTATCATCTTTGATTTCAACCTTCCCGGCAAGAAGTTTGTCCGGGGCCTTTTCTATTGCTTTAGGAATCTCTTTTTCGAATAGCGTGATCACATCACCTGGATTTATAAGGTGTGGGTTGGTAATAAAAGGGTTCATCTGCCAAAGTTTTGGCCATAGGTTAGGATCTCCATAATATCTTTCGCAAATATCCCATAGTGTGTCACCTTTCTCCACAGTGTGGGTAACTTTTTGGGCATATGTCATTGAGGGTACAATAAGGAGGACACCGATGGCTGTTACAAGAAGTAAAGAACAGACACTTAATTTTATAGCCTTGATATTCATATGAGAGCACCTTTTATAAAATGTAAGTTTATGACAAGATACAATTATTAAATTATAAATGTCAAGTAGATTATATCCCTAATTAGCTGAAATAGGCGTATTTATGAAATAATCGGTCTCATCCTTTTCTGATGGGATGGGAACAAACGCGGATGGACCAGCAATAATATGAATGCCGTTATCCAGGTGAATCACATAAAATTCATATTTGGAATTGGTCTTTGATTTGATTACTCCCCTTGTATTTTTATACCCTTTTGTCATCTCAATTCTGGTACCCGTATGAATCATTTTTTCTCCTGTTAGATAATGATTGACAGATATCCATATGACTATGTTCATGATTCAGGATATGAGATCTAAGGTTCGTTCCAGCCAGACAATCGACCATCTTTATCAAAAGAGACATATCCACAGTATTTATCTGGATAATACCACAATGTCCTGACCCCTTTTATCATCTTGACCGGCTCACCAAGGATATCCTCAACCTGAGATTCGCTCATCCCAAGCTCAAGCTTCCGCCAGTTTTTTTTATTCTCCCACTCGAATACTTTTGACATCTGAGCTCTGTCTTCGAGTTGATATTCATTTAGAAGTGTTTCCAGGCATTGAATCCTTTCTTCAAGCTCGGAGATCTTCCTTTCAAGTATTTTAATTTCATTGTCATCGGCTGAAACAACCGGATAGAAGGGCAGAACTGATAAGCCTAAAGAAAAAATTGCTATTAAAGCAATAAGGTTCATTTTCTTGAACATTTGGTGTCTCCTGGCATGTAAAACATGGAATATCATCTTATTCATTGGTGCGAGAGAGGGGACTCGAACCCCTACACCCTGCGGCACTGGATCCTAAATCCAGCGCGTCTACCAGTTCCGCCACTCTCGCA
>JAFGDF010000174.1 GCA_016932235.1 Deltaproteobacteria bacterium
ATTATATTGCTGAAACTGTATTTTTTACCCAGCTCCTTCTTGAGTCTGATATTTTCCTTATTGAGTTTGTCCCTTTCGAGATTGATCTTTTCCAGAAGGGCAACCTTGTCCGCAATAAGACTGCTGATTATGATCAGAAGCCTTACATCCTCATCGGGGTAGGAAACGTCTTCAAACAATCGATCAACACTCAATGCGCCTATTACCCGCCGCCCCTCTTTTATAGGGACGCAGATAAAGGCGATTTTTGATTTATCAATCCGGCTTCTTGCTCCCGTTCTATCCAGAAACAGGGGTTCGGCATTAAGAATGGGAACTGCCATAGGCCTCCCTGATTCTATCACCCTTCCCGTTATTCCTTCTCCCAGTTTATAACGTCCCCTGGTCTTTGCCACGTTGGAGATACCATGAGCGACTTCGATATGAATCTCTGAGGTCTGGGGATTGAGGAGTGTGATGGAGCCTCGATTCATTCCAAGATGTTTGGCAAGGAGGTCAAGAACCTTATAAAGTCCCTTCCTTAAATCGAGAGTAGAGTGAATGGCCTTATTAATCTCATAAAGACACTCAATCTCGTCGGGTCTGGGTTTCAGGGTTCCGGAGCTCATTTATAATATCTCCCATTCATGATTATAATAATAAAAATACAAAAATGTTGTAGATTAAACAAGAAATTTCTTGTCATGACTCGAGGTCATATTTATTGATCTCCTCGGGGATGGGAACAGGATAACATCCGTCAAAACATGCAAGACACAACTCTTCTCTCGGGATATGGGTGGCCTGAACCAGGTTGTCGATACTCAGATACCCCAGGCTGTCAAGCCCGATAAAATCCCTTATCTCATCCACTGTTTTTTGTGCCGCTATCAATTCTCCCCTCGTAGAGAAATCAATACCATAGTAGCAGGGAAATCTATGGGGAGGGCATGAAACAAGCATATGGACCTCGCGTGCTCCTATATCACGCAGGGTCTTTATCCTGGTTTTTGAAGTGGTTCCCCTGATGATAGAATCTTCGATGATCAACACCTTACGGTCCTTCAAAAGCTCCTTTACAGGATTAAGTTTTATTTTAACGCCAAAATCGCGCATACTCTGAGAGGGCTGTATAAAAGTCCTTCCCACGTAATGATTTCTGATAACCCCCATTTCCAGGGGAATCCCTGAACCCTGGGCAAAACCGATCGCCGCGTAGTTGCCTGAATCCGGAAAAGGCATTACAAGATCGGCCTTAATGGGAAATTCCCTGGACAATAATTCCCCCTGTTTTTTCCTGAACGTATAGACATTTTGACCGAAGATATTGCTGTCCGGCCTGGCAAAATATATAAGTTCAAAGATACAATGGGCCTTTCTTGAAGGTTGATCAGTTTTAATGCTGTTCAGGCCATCCCGATCTATTATCAGGATTTCTCCAGGGGCCAGGTCGCGAATAAATTCGGCCTCCACAAGGTCAAGGGCACAGGTCTCAGAGGCGATGATATAACCGGAATTTAAACGGCCGAGGCACAGGGGCCTGAAACCGTTTGGATCCCTGACGGCAATAAGGCTGTCCTCTGTCATTATTATCATGGAATAGGCACCCTTAATATTTTCCATGGTGTGAATCATGGCGTGCCGCAGACCTTTTTTCATGAATTTTGCCGCAAGGTGAAGAACGATTTCACTATCCATTGTAGTCTGAAAGATGGAACCGTTTTCTTCCAATGACGTTCTAAGACTTCGCGCATTGATAAGATTTCCGTTATGGGCAATTGCAAGGGATTTGCCCGCGTATTGAACCCTGAAAGGCTGGGCGTTAACAAGGAGCGATGAGCCGGTTGTGGAATACCTTACATGCCCAAGGGCGATATGTCCTTTCAGGGAATCGAGAATTTTCTCATCAAAGATATCCGGGACAAGACCCATAGATTTATGGCCGATTACCTTGTTTCCATCCGAAGCAACAATGCCGGCGCTTTCCTGACCGCGGTGCTGAAGAGCGTAAAGGCCGAAATAGGTAAGCTTTGCCGCCTCCTCATGGTTATAGACCGCGAATATACCGCACTCATCCCGCGGGCGTTCGGGGTGAAATAAACATTTTAAAAAATCCTTACATGCCGTCATAATGAAGTGTCCCGGTAATTTTATTACTTTCATGAAATTCCTGGATCGTTTTTACTTCCAGCTTTCCCATGCTCATGGACTTTATGGCCAGGGCTGTGGCCTTTGCGCCGGCAATGGTTGTAGTATAGGGGATCCTAAAGACCAGCGCATTCCTTCTTATGGAAAAGGATTCTGAAACGGCCTTCTTGTCACTTGTTGTATTGATGACCAGATCAATCTCCCTGTTCTTAATCATATCAACCACATGGGGTCGTCCCTCCCTGACCTTATTGATAGCTTCCGTATTGATGTTATGTTCTTTAAGAAAGGCGGAAGTCCCTCTTGTGGCAACAATATGGAAACCCAGATCATAAAATATCCTTGCAGGTCCCAATACCCTTTTCTTGTCCGTGTCCTTAACACTGATAAAAACGGTACCGGCCAGAGGCAATTCCTGCCCGGCCGCCAATTGAGATTTGGCAAAGGCCAGCTCAAAGGATCTGTCTATTCCCATGACCTCTCCGGTGGATTTCATTTCCGGACCCAAAATGGAATCCACGCCCGGAAAGCGTGTAAAAGGGAAGACCGCTTCCTTGCAGGAGACATGATGGGGGATGATTTCCTTTGTAAAGCCCAGATCATTCAGGCTTTTCCCCATAATGACAGCCGTGGCCAGTTTTGCCAGGGATACCCCGGTTGCCTTGCTTACGAAGGGAATGGTCCGGGAACCCCTTGGGTTGACCTCCAGCACATAGACCAGGCCGTCCTTTACAGCGTATTGGATATTCATGAGGCCGATGACCTTAAGTTCTCTGGCAATGGCCTTTGTATTGTCATTGATCTTTTCAATAATTTCAGGCGCGAGTGAAATAGGCGGCAGGACACAGGCGCTATCTCCGCTGTGCACCCCAGCCTCCTCGATATGTTCCATGATACCGCCTATGACCGTGTCCTCACCGTCTGAAACAGCATCCACATCAATTTCCGTCGCATCTTCCAGAAACCTGTCGATTAATATGGGTTTTCCGGGAGAGACCAGGATGGCTTTCTCCATATACTGCTCAAGATCCTCCCTGTCATACACTATCTCCATGGCCCGGCCACCCAGCACAAATGACGGCCTGACAACAACCGGATAACCGATATTTTCGGCAACCCTGACAGCCTCCTCTCTGTTGCCGGCGATCCCGTTTTTAGGTTGAAGGATATCAAGTTTATTAAGAAGATTCTGGAAACGCTCCCTGTCTTCCGCACGTTCGATACTGTCCGGACTTGTTCCCAATATCCTGGCGCCGGCTTCGGCCAGGGGAACTGCGATGTTCAGGGGTGTCTGACCACCAAACTGTACGATAATCCCCTCAGGTTGTTCCTGCTCAATGATATTGAGGACATCCTCCAGGGTCACGGGTTCAAAATACAGCTTGTCGGAGATATCATAATCCGTACTGACTGTTTCAGGATTACTGTTGACCATGATGCTCTCAAATCCCATCTCCCTGAGGCACAAGGATGCCTGTACGCAGCAATAGTCAAACTCGATTCCCTGGCCGATCCTGTTGGGGCCGCCTCCCAGGATGATGACTTTCCTTTTATCCGAGCTCCTGATCTCATTTTCCTGCTCATAGGTCGAGTAGTAATAGGGGGTGTATGCCTCGAATTCGGCTGCGCAGGTATCCACAAGCTTATATACCGGTTCCACACCCTTTGATTTTCGTATTTTCCTTATCTCCTGTTCCTGTTTATTCGTAAGAAAGGCCAGGCGCACATCGGAGAAACCATATCCCTTAAGCTCCCTTAAAAATTCGGCATCCCAGTCCTTCGGATCAATCCCTTTTCCAGACATTTCTCGAAGCCTTTTCTCCATGGAAAATATCTTTTTTATGTGAAAAAGGAACCAGGGATCAATCCCGGATAACTCCCGGATTCGATCAATGGAGAGATCTTTCCTGAAGGCATCGAATATATAAAAGATTCTCCTTGAGTTGGGTTTTAAAAGCATCTCCTCTATCTCATGAAGATCCGGGGAACCCTTAATGTGTACCGGACTTTCCGGCCCCAGGCCGAATCTTCCTATCTCCAGGGAGCGAATCGCTTTTTGAAGGGCCTCTTTGAATGTCCTGCCTATGGACATGGTTTCTCCAACCGACTTCATTGATGTGGTCAAATGGTCTTCGGAGCCCGGAAATTTTTCAAATGTCCATCTCGGTATCTTTACAACACAATAATCAATGGTCGGCTCAAAAGAGGCAAAGGTCTCACGGGTAATATCGTTTGGTATCTCATCAAGACTATATCCAACGGCCAGTTTTGCAGCTATCTTGGCTATCGGGAAACCGGTCGCCTTTGAAGCAAGAGCGGAACTCCTGGAAACCCTGGGATTCATTTCGATTACTACCATTTCACCCGTTTTCGGATGGATCGCAAACTGTATGTTTGAACCCCCGGTTTCCACCCCGATTTCCCTGATGATATCGATGGCCGCATCCCGCATAGCCTGGTATTCCCGATCGGTCAGGGTCTGGGCGGGGGCAACCGTAATGCTGTCACCCGTGTGGACACCCATTGGATCAAAATTCTCAATTGAACAGATGATGACGACATTATCCTTAAAATCCCTCATCACCTCAAGCTCATACTCTTTCCATCCGATCAGGGATTCTTCCATGATGATCTCGGAGATCATACTTGCGTCAAGCCCGGCCTCTGCCATGACTTCCATCTCCTCATGGTTATAAGCGATCCCGCTGCCTATTCCTCCCAGCGTAAAGCTGGCCCTGATAATGAGGGGGTAGCCGATCATTCCGGCTGTTTCCCGGGCCTGGACCATGTCCCTGACAATGCCGCTCCTGGGCACCCTGAGATTTATTCGATTCATGGCATCCCTGAACTGCTCCCTGTCCTCGGCCTTCCGGATGACCGGAATAGATGCCCCGATCATCTCAACACCAAATTTTTCAAGAATTCCCATCTCAGCCACTTTCACGGCGCTGTTGAGCCCGGTCTGTCCACCCAGTGTGGGGAGCACGGCATGGACTCTTTCCCTTTCAATAACTCTGGCGATCATTTCCGGGGTAATCGGTTCGATATAAGTCCTGTGGGCTATCTCAGGATCGGTCATGATGGTGGCTGGATTGCTGTTTATAAGTACCACTTCATAACCTTCTTCCTTCAGGGCCTTACAGGCCTGTGTGCCCGAATAATCAAATTCACAGGCCTGCCCGATAACAATAGGACCTGATCCTATTATCAGTATCTTGTTTATGTCCGTCCTTTTAGGCATAATCTTTTTAATTAATCACTTTCTCCAGCCATCCATCATGGCCATAAATCGGTCAAACAGGTATAATGCATCATGGGGACCGGGAGAGGCCTCAGGATGATATTGAACGGAGAATAGAGGCAATTTTTTATGAACCAGTCCCTCAAGGGTCCCGTCGTTCAGATTTATATGACTGATCTCTATATCGGGATCTTTAAGGGACTCCATATCCACGCAGAATCCATGATTTTGGGATGTGATTTCCACCTTGCCTGTGGAAAGCTCTTTCACCGGCTGATTCCCGCCCCTGTGGCCGAATTTCAATTTGTAGCTTTTTCCGCCCAGGCCCAATCCAATTAATTGATGTCCCAGGCATATCCCGAATATCGGTCTTAGACCAATCTGCTTTTGAATCGTATTAATTGCATATGTAACCGCAGCCGGGTCGCCGGGACCGTTACTCAGGAAAAGACCGTGAGGAGTAAGTCTGTCTATGGTTTCTGATCCCGTATCAGCAGGAACCAGGAGGATATTACAGCCCCTCTTTTCAAGTGATCTCAGGATACTGTATTTAATGCCGTAATCGATTGCTACAATATTGCGGGAACTCTTTTCTTCCGGCCATTTGAATTGATCCAATCCATGGGCTATCTCATGGGGACGGCCATTTTGCCAGAGAAGAGGCCTTTTACAGGTCACATCCCTTACCAGATCCCTTCCCGTCATATCAGGAAAATTTCTTGCCTTTTCCACCAGAGATTCAATATCCCTATCCTCGGTGGATATTGCCGCCTTCATGGCGCCCCTAAGCCGAATGTGCCTGGTAACGGCCCTTGTATCAATCCCCTCCAGACCGGGGATACTACCGGATTTCATGTAATCGGCCAGGCTCATTTGTGATCGCCAGTTACTGGGTAATTCCTGATATTCCCTGACAATAAGGGCCTTAACCTGAATCCTTTCCGACTCGATATCATCGGCATTGACACCATAGTTGCCGATCAACGGATATGTCATGGTCACCATCTGGCCGCAGTATGAAGGGTCGGTAAGGATTTCCTGATATCCGGAGATACTTGTGTTAAAGACAATCTCTCCGACGGATTCACAACGGCCTGTAAAGGAACGTCCTTTAAATACAGTGCCGTCTTCTAATACCAGTAACGCTTTCATCCCAGACTATTCTCCCCATTCTTCCAGACCGTCTTCCAGAGAATCCGAATTGCTTTTTGGTATCACCTTGCGATAGATCTCAATGGGATCTCTTTTTTCCCGATCGATTGTCAACAGGTCCTTTTCAATTGAAATACCGAACAATGCCTCATTCTCCTGAAGATAGGGAAGGATCAATTCCCAGTCCTTCCGGTCCACAGGCAGGATCTCACCGCCATTAAGTTGCTCATCATCAATCAATAGGTAAGGATCCCTCACATAGATGGCACCTCCCGATGCGAGAGAAAAGAGGTTAGACCCAGGGTAAGGGGTTTCAAGGGGAACCACATCCCCTTTATTATCAAATCTTATCCCATTAAGAACCACAAATCCCCCCCCATTATGAGGGTCGCCCGCCATGAATGACTCGGCGAGATAGTCCAGGCATGTCCCGTTTATCACCACCCTCGGCTTTCCCACGGCATTGATCAGGGGCCGGCCGGCCGCGTTTCCCATTACATAACTCTCTCCCCCCTTTGCACCGTACATAAACGTCTGGCCAGTGTGTCCGTAAACCACCATTTTACCTGACTTCATGATCTGACCCAATTGGTCCTGCCCATCGCCATGTACATAGATGGAAAGTCCGTCTATGCCCGAGCCCAGGTAGTCACCGGGATTACCATAGACATCGATTCTGACACTATCTGAATTCGGACCCATGCCGCATCCGTGAAATCGTTGTCCCCTTAGACCGAAAACGATAAATTGACGCCATCCCCTGAAATAGGCCTCGGTCATAAGTCGACTGTCACAATTATCCCCTTCAGGAGGAAAAAGTGAGGCGTCAATTACCAGAATTTTCTCATTATTGATCGGTCTCCTGAAAAAGCCTCTTGTCTCCCAGTCAATAAACCTGTATTTACCCTTTTCGTCCTCCAGTTCCAGGGTAGGGAGGTGGCGAAAGATTGTCTCAAGGGTCTGGTTGATCATCTGAAGAATTGATCGTCGTTTTTTATCGAATGTGGGATAACGCCTGTCCATTAGACTGGTAAGGGCATTTATCGAAATATCCAGATGCGCATCACCTTTCAAGGCCCATCCCTTTATCTCCCTCAGACACTCCATAATATCCGCATAGTCCCATTTGCATATCCCATCCTTCAGGTATTCGAACAGGAGATCCGGCCTCTGGAGATCATAGAATGTGGTTATTTCAAAACGCTTCCTGTCTTCTTCATCCATTAAATAATAGACCCTCCCCGGCAGGTAGGCCACCTGGTCACGGGCCGTTTTTATCTCATTGCCGAATTTATCCACGCATGAAAGGGACCTTTCATCAGGGCCGGATGGATTTATGTCGAGATTAAAGATAAAAGAGCCCCCATCCGTATGACTTCCACCCCTGGCATTCCAGTAAAGATCGGCCATAGCGCCTACCCTTGGATCTTCATTGGAAAGGCTTTTTAATGTTGCATCGATTGCCTGCTGTTCCGAACAGATCAACCCTATCTGAACCTGTCCCTCGTGGAGGGCAAAAACCTGGGGCCTTAGCATGGCTGTATCTGTGATGCCTATAAGCTGGAGACGTTTGTTTATCGTGTCATTGCGGGCAACTATAAAGAACCATGGACCGTCCGGTGATCCATGGATATGGGTGGATTGAATCGCCCTGTAGATCCTCTGTTTTTCAAGGGGCAACTGATCAAAATCTCTCTCCATGGTCGGGGCAAGCGCTTCGATCACATATTCCAGAGGGTAACCGTAGGTCCTGCTATAGAGATCGAAAAGTAGCGCTGAAAGTTCCGTATCCGTCAGAAACTGGGGATGGATGTTTCTCTGCTTCAGATATTCAGCCACGGAATGATAGTTGGCAAAGTCCCCGTTGTGAACAAGCGCCTCATTCATTCCGATAAAGGGATGGGCCCCTGCCGGGTGCCACACCCTTCCCCTTGTGGGGTAACGCTGATGGGCAATCCATATGTGTGCCTTAAAATCATCCAATTTGTAATAACGGACAACTTCTTCAGCATAACCAACAACTTTTAAGATAAAAAAATTCCTTCCGTGGGAAAGTACAAATGCCTCCTGTTTGCCGGTGGCGTCATAATATCGCCTGTTAATATTGAAACTATTCTGGTAGATAAATTCGTCTTCCGCCTGCCGTAAGGAAAGGGTCTCCAGCCTGTTCTTTTGAATAAATTTTTCAAGGACCTGCGGTTTTACGCGGACAAAGTAGCGACGGACGTCAGGCGGCCTTACAAGCAGACCGGGGATGTCTCTGAAATCATCGACATTGGGTATATTTTCATAAAATTCCACATTTAAAAAGGGCTCGATAAATCGATATTCAAGGTCTTTTGTCACGCCTTTTTCAAGAAGGGCTATATGCAGGATATAGCTATTTTCCATGACCTCTCTGGAGACGCCGAGCATATTATGATTAAAACCCATGGCGGCAATGCCTCCGCCACGTCCGTTTCCCCTGTTGTGCATCTGCCTGGAGGGCTCGAATATATGTTTCCCCCGGACAGGTATGCTGCAGGCAAAACCTGTTACCCCGCAGCCACCTTCCGCCTCGGTTTCAAAGCGATCCTTACGGGGCAGTCCCCCTATGCTTTCTTTCCTCGATTGAATGATATTGCTGATTATTTGACGATCTATCATTATATATTCACACCCTCATTTGATTCGTGTTACTTGCATAACAATAAAATGTTATAAAAGGTGATACTGGAGATATCCAGCATCTTCCTCCCCTAAGAGCCTGGCGCCCGGCGCCCTGACTCTTGCCTTAAATAATCCAGGTGAACCAGACAGTCCCTTTGTCCCACAAGCTCCTTAATACTCCGCATTCCCAGCCGTTTCAGAATGCGGGCCAGTTCCTTACGCCAGGACAGAAAAAGATTAATAATACGCTGGGTGCCCCATTCAATATCCATCAGTTTCATCAATTCAGGATCAGTCGTGGCAATTCCCCTGGCACAGCCTCTTCCGCTTTCGCAATTATGACACCTCAGACATTCAAGTGCCACCAGATCGGCAGTGCCCGTGCATACTCCATCGGCTCCAAGGGCGATTATTTTTGCCACATCATGGGCATTACGGATTCCACCGCTCGCGATCACCGTAATCTTATCTCTTACACCTTCCTCTTTTAGAAATTGATGGACCTTTGGAACGGCATATTCAATGGGCATGGCTATGTTCTTTTTTGCGATTTCAGGAGCGGCGCCGGTTCCCCCGTAGCTTCCATCAAGATGAATGATATGGGCGCCGGCATAGTAACTTCCAACCGCCACCATATCAACATCCGAGGGCGTGGACACCTTTACAGAGATAAGGGCCCAAGGATTTATGGACTTTATCCAGTCTACATGTTTTTTATGGTCTTCAACCGAATAGACACTATGGAAAGGGAAGGGTGAAAACAGGGGGTAACCGACGACGGCTTCCCTCATCCTGGCCACTCCCGGTGTCACCTTGTCACCTAAAAGATGGCCCCCCAGACCGGGTTTGGCTCCCTGGGCATATTTAAACTCCACTATCTTTACCCTGCGGATTGTCTCCTCCCTGACGCCGAAAAGCCCTGTAGCCACCTGTGTGATAACATTATCATCATATGGTTTCAGTTCATCCGGATATCCTCCTTCCCCTGTACAGCAAAAGGTCCCCAAAGATGCCGCCGCCCTTATCCTGCTGAGCATGGTGGAAATACTGACCGAACCATAGGACATGCCACCGCCATAAAAAGGCACTTCTATCCGGACCCTGTGGGCGTTATCATTCCTCCTGTTCAGTTTGACCCCCATATCAAGATCTTCATCCGAATCATTTTCTCCACCGGGGGTGTCACACGGCAGTTTTATACGAAGTTTGTCGAATCCCCCTCCTGAGGCGCCTACCTTATATTCCAGTCCGGCAGGAGGTACACTCCCGAACTCGGCCATATACCAGGTAGATGCCAGCAGGTCGGCGGTCCAGCGAAAATCTCCGAGGGTCTCAAAGGTCGGGTTGCTCCCGAGGGAGAGCGCCCCGACCGGGCAGGCCTCGTGGCAAGGCTCCGGGCAATCGCTCCCCACGCACAAATAATGATTTTTTACAAATACCCGTCCCCTTTTTATCTCATGTACTCCATAGGGGCATATCTCCACGCATTTCCCGCAGGAGATACAATCCCCTGTCCTGTGAAGTCGATATTTTCCTATGGGGTTCCTGAAACGAGAAGGGGTATGCTTTATTTCAGGAAGTTTGAATCCTTTATTATTCAATTTCATACCCCTCCTCCATATTATTCAGGGATCCGAACAGGGCATGATCCAGATCATCATAGAAGATCGCCCGGCCGACCTCTCCCCTTAACCTGCGGGCGTCCCTTATTCCCATGGCGCCCATAACTTCCAGTATCTGACCGTGCCATGCGCTGATAAGATTGACGGTCCTTGATGCCACCCATTTTGATGAACATTGCTCGATATCGACCGGGCAGGGAAGACCCTGCTCACACCTTCGGCACATCCTGCATTCAAGGGCGATCAGGATCGGAAAATCCACGCATATCGCGTCCGCTCCGCAGATCAGGCCCTTTGCAACCTGTTCCGCCATTGCGAAACCGCCCCCGGAGATCAGCGTTATTTGATCCCTGATAGATTTTTCCACAAGGTTCATATGAAGGTCACGAATCCCATCCTTGACGAAACAGGATTCATTATCCCGGGACCTGCCGTGAAAGCTGCCATCAAGATTGATTATTGAAAATCCTGAGTCCAGGAGGGGAATGATATTTTCTTCAACTCCCTGAATCATCGGCAACCTTATGGACAGTAGGGCCGATGGATAATATTTCCGCACTTCACGGATGACATTTTCCCAGTTTTTATCCCACAGGATTTCAATGATCCGTACTCCCTCAATGGAACGGTCAATCTTTGTTTCCGATCCTGCAACAGGTATAAGGTGTGAAGAGAGATCAAGAAGGTCTCCTTCTATCCGGGAAAGGGGCAAGGCCAGGAATGTTCCCAGACGACGGGCCGCCATTCCCCATCCCTTCAGGGTTTTTATGTTTAAGGAACCAAAGGTGGGAACCCTTAAAATAATAGGCAAAGGGATATCAACCAGATCCGGTTCATCGGTTTCCATATCCCCGGTTTCCGTAAATACAAGGTTTCCGGGACTCCTTCCCAGATCAACGGCGGTGCTGATATATTCCCGTCCGTGTATCCCATCCCTTGTAGGACGAACGATCTCCGACATATCCGTCCACATGGAGTCAAAGCCCGGTCCGATAAAAGGCCCCGGGTAACCGGCGCCTGATACCGGAATTTTTCCGGTTTCCGCCTGATACCACAGCCTGGTGATAATGTCAGGAGTCCAGTGGGGATCTCCCATGGCCAAAAATTCAGGGTTAAGGGACTTCTGGATCAGTTCCTTAGGACAACTCTGGACGCACCTGTAACAGCTCTTACACTGATTATCAATGGAATCGATCATCTGACGCACATCAAGTTCACGGTGGTCATAGACCCCGTAGATGCACTGTTTTTTTACACATTCGGCACACTTCAGACAACCCTCTTCCCAGGCTATAATACCTGACCTTGTAACAGGCTTAAACCTGTTGGGGACATGCCGGGTATGTATCATATATTTAGAGGACATTATCTACACCGGTCTGGGCAAAAGCCCGGCCCTTTCTACAATCTCTTCAACGGCATCCTCCCATTCTATGGCCATGATATGGACACCGTGAACACCTCTAATCTCTTTAAGCCTCTGGATGGTCTCCAGGCAGATACTTATTCCTTCTTCTCTCTGCTTATCTTTAGGGACACCGTCCATTCTCCTGATTATTTCATCCGGGATATCAATACCGGATACCCTGTTTTTCATATACTTCGCCATTCCGGATGATTTCAAGGGAGTTACCCCACCGAGGATATGAACCCTGTCTGTCAGGCCTCTGTCCCAGGCCATCTCCATCCATTTATGGAATCTATCCATATTATAGATGCACTGGGTCTGAATAAAATCGGCGCCGGCTTCGACCTTTTTGGCCAGCCTGACAACACGGAAGGAAAGGGGGTCGGCAAAGGGATTGGCCGCTGCTCCGATAAAAACCTCCGGAGGCCGGGTCAAAGATTCTCCACCCAGTGTTTTGGCGGCATCTCTCATTCCTCTGACCACCTGAATAAACTGGATGGAATCCAGATCAAAGACTCCAAGGGCCTGAGGCTGGTTTCCAAAACACTGGTGGTCACCGGAAAGGCACAATATATTTCGGATACCGATAGCCGAGGCCCCCAGTACATCCGATTGCAGGGCGATACGATTCCGGTCCCTCACAACAATCTGCAATACAGGGTCAAGACCTTCCCCTTTCAAGAGGCTGCATGCGGCCAGGCTGGACATACGGACGATCGCGGTCTGGTTGTCCGTTACATTCACGGAATCCACCCTGTCCTTGAGCATTCGGGCCTTGGTGATTATGGTTTCGGGATCAGCGCCCCTTGGAGGACCACACTCAGCGGTTACTGCAAAATATCCCCCGTCAAGAACACGTTTTAGATTGCTTATCTCTTTCACTTTTGCTGGTCCTCCCTGACTATTGTTCTCGGGCCCCGGCCCTGTTTCCTTGACCAGTCCTTTGGGGGATATATCATCTCCAGGCGGTCCAGTGCATTAAAGGATGATAATCTGTCGATTATCAACTGCCAGGCGCATGGCACATCAGGATTAGTCTCGCACATACCGTTCATAGATCCACCGCAGGGGCCGTTTAACAGATGCTTCGAGCACCGCGCCAGAGGGCAGATGCCCCCGAAATAGAAAAGCATGCAATCACCGCATCCAACGCAGTTTTCCATCCAATAACCCTGTTCTCTGGTTTCGCCAAGGAAAAGGGTGTTAAGTGCCGGGATCACAGGTATTTCCGGATACATTTCAGCCACAGACTGAACACCTGCCCCGCAGCCCAGGGAAAGGATGGCATCATAATCGCTGACCATTTCATCCAGTTGAAGCACAAAGTCTTTGACGCACTGACGGTCCAGTGTCTTTTCATGTATGATCTTTTTATCTTCCCCATCCATCTTCATGGCCATGCGAAGCGCTGAGGCCAGCATGGCCGTTTCCTTTTCTCCCCCTGCCGCACATTCGGCCACGCAGGAGCC
>JAFGDF010000175.1 GCA_016932235.1 Deltaproteobacteria bacterium
CAAGATTAGTGGGGATCTTTAAATAACCGGTTAGTAACACGGCTATCAACATTATTATGAAAAGGAGATGCTATGAAACATTTGATATTCATTAGCTTTATGACGGCAATATTATGCCTCAGCCTGGCCGCCAATGCGGCCGCAGCTGTCGAGTGCGACCGGGCATGCCTTGCAGGCTTTATGACCACCTACCTGGAGGCGCTCGTAGCCCACGACTCATCAAAACTGCCGGTAACAAAAAATGTAAAATACACGGAAAACGGGGTGCGCCTTAATCTCAATGACGGCCTCTGGAACACGGCGTCCGCAATGCCCTCCTACCGTGTGGATGTAATTGACGAGAAAGCGGGGCAGGTTGGATTGCTTGGCAGAATCAATGAAAACGGCAATAACAACTGGTTTGCCGCGCGCCTGAAGGTCGAAAAAGGCAGGCTGATCTCGGAGATTGAAAACCTCGTGGTGCGGAATATCATGACGGGAGAAATACCCGATATCGGCATCCCGATTGTAGTACATTGGGAGCCGCATCCTCTCATGATGCAAATCATCCCGGAAGACAAACGGCTTCCGCGCTGCAAATTGATTGAAATAGGCAACAGCTACTTCACCGGGCTGGATACAGACAACGACGGCGCCAATGTGCCCTTTGATCCTGCCTGTCAGCGGCGCGAAAACGGGATGGTAACTGCCAATAATCCCGACGCGGCAGAAGGCTCCATTGCGGGGATGGATTGCAAGGCGCAGTTTGATACGGGATTTTCCGTGATTGTCACGGATATTAGAGAACGTCGTTTTATTGCCGATCCTGTGACCGGCCTCGCATTTGCCATGGGTTATTTTGACCATGACGGGGCTGTAAACGAGTCCCTGACACAACCATATTCATTTATAATCGGAGAGATCTTCAAGATAATGGACGGCAAGATCCGGCAGATTGAGGCTGTATTGATGACAGTACCCTATGGGATGGAATCCGGCTGGTAGGAAATTTTAATCAAATTTTTCTTGACACACAAATTCCATTCCATATATATTTCGCACTTAATAATCCTCTGCACATTTTTCCAATATCTAGAAGTCCAATTTACACATGCATTGAGATCCATTTGTATGTGTACCAATAACCTTTTCTTCGCCTTAAATGGAGGGGTTTCAACCACCCACGAAAAGGACCATGAAAAACTAACGTCTCATCAACTCAACTAACCAGAAAGGAGGAAAACATGAAACAATCTAAACGAATTGTCTTGTTTACGCGTGTAGTAACAGTCGCACTTGCCTTCAGCATAGCTCTGGTCTGCGGTCCGGCAATGGGCCAGGAAGCGGTGGAAAAGGAATTTCTGCTGGAGGAGATCGTTGTCACGGCCGAGTTCCGCGAAAAGGCGATACAGGACACCCCGATCTCCATCTCCGCAATCAATGAAGAGATGATGGAGGTGAGAAATCAGGTTACCCTTGACCAGATCTCCATGCAGGTGCCTGGCGTCATACTCAGGCCTAATAACTCCGGGATGGGGAGTTCTCTCGTGGCTTTCATTCGGGGCATCGGCCAGACGGACTTCAACCCCGCAGTGGAGCCAGGCGTCGCCATTTATGTGGATGATGTCTATTATTCGACCATAACAGCGAATATCCTCGACCTCCTGGATCTTGAACGCGTCGAGATTCTTCGCGGCCCGCAAGGGACACTGGCCGGACGTAACGCCATCGGCGGCGCCATCAAGCTCTTCACGCGCCAGGCGGACGGCCAGGACGACGGCTCCGTATCATTGACCTATGGTGACTTTGACCGCCTGGATGTCAAGGCCGCCGCCGGTTTAACGATCGTTCCCGACAAACTCTTCGCGCGCATCGCGGGTGTCTCGCGTTCGAGAGACGGCTATGTTACACGCCTTGATTATGCCTGCGCGAACAACCTGGGTCCTCCCGGTACTCCTGGTGGATTCCCCACCTACACAACCGCGAGGGGCGGCCTCGGCTGCGAGATTGGCAAGGAAGGCGGCCAGAGCATGACGGCAGGCCGTCTCAGCCTTCGCTGGACGCCCAGTGACAGGTTCGAGGTAAATTTCTCGACCAATATTGTGAGAGACAAGTCAGAGTCTCAACCCAGCGTCCTCATCAATGCGGCAGATAATTCCGGGACCTCAGTTCCTGTGATCTCGTCGCCGTCCACAATACCGCCGGTAGCGCCGAGCCCGGCGTTTAATCCAAATTCTGTTTCTCTGGTGCCCACCTTCTTCGATAACAACGGCAATGGGATATACGATGCGGGAATCGATGTGCCCTACGATAGACGTTTCGTGACAGGCGGCACCTATTATAACTATGCAACCTATATCAACGACGGTAGAAGCACACCAAGCCCGCTTTATCAGGGCGGCAATCCCGGCCAGGACAATAGTATATACAAACCCGATGTCCTGCCGCCGATCAATTATCTTACATCGGAGGATTATACACTCAGTATCAATTGGAAGCTGTCCGATAGCGTCTCTCTCCTCTCGGTTAGTTCATACCGCGAGTACCTGAACGAGTTTTCGAATGACGAAGACGAATCGCCTCTCGGCCTGGGCCAATTGTTTCAGAGGATGGACCACGAGCAGTGGACCCAGGAGCTTCGTCTCAGTGCCGCGCTCTGGGAAGGCGCGGATCTCACTGTCGGCGGATTTTATCTTGACAAGGAGACCAACGAGGACGCGCGCGTGGATATAAACTACGCGGCATTTGACTTCCTCCACGGCCCTGACATAGTGCCGTCAAAAAGCAAGGCCTTATACGGGCAATTAGCCTGGGATCTATCCGAACGTACGGACCTCACACTCGGCCTGCGCTATTCCAAAGACGAGAAGAGCTATACATTCCATAGGCATAATCCTGACGGAACGCCGGTCGGCCCCCCCGTGACTATAGTCGGTTTCTTTGAGGCAGGTAATCCGTCCAATTCCGGCGTGTTCGGATTGGATGGGCTCTCCATCGACTATTCAAGCAGTCGTCTGGATTATCGTGCCGCCCTCGGCTATGACATCAACGAAAACGTTATGGTCTACGGCCAGATAGCTACAGGTTATAAGGCCGGCGGCAACAATGCCCGTCCGTTCTTCCCGACCCAGATTCATGCAACTGATCCTGAAGAACTTATCAACTACGAGATTGGCGTGAAAAGCACCCTGTTTAATCAACTGCGCCTGAACGCGGCCGTCTTTTATAACGACTACTCTGATATGCAGTTGATGGTAAGCGTATGCAAATGGGCCCCTGCCGGTCAGCAGACTCCATGCGCGAGCGTGGCTAATGTTGGCGATGCGGAAATTAAAGGTTTTGAACTGGAAGCCCTTTGGTATCCGACAAAGGATCTCACTATTGATTTTTCATACGCATATCTTGACTTCGAATATAAGACAGTAGATCCTTTGACCGGGGTCTCGCCCGACAGCAAGGCGCCATTCACGCCCGAGAACAAGTGGAGCCTTGGCGCTCAATACAAGTTCAAACTCGGTAAAGGTCTAGGAACTTTGACGCCCCGCGTCGATATCGCCTGGCAGGACGACGTCTATACGAGCGCCCTCAACACAACCGCAGTCTTCGTCCCGGCATATGCTGTCTACAACGGACGCCTGACATGGCAATCAGCAGACCTTAAGTGGCAGGCCAGCCTGGAGGGCACCAACCTTGACGATAAGTACTATTATTTGACCATTTATGACCTGATGACCGGGGCCGGTTATGTCAATGGTCAACCCTCACGTCCGAGGGAATGGGCGTTTACTATTAAGCGCTCCTGGTTATTTGATTGATATCTCGGCCTGTGAGGTGATGAGCGATAAATACCATGTTCGGTGGGCCTGAAGGACCCACCGAACATGCAGTTGACAAATCAGTTACAGACTTGATGACTTTTAGATGAAGCCCCCCACCGAAAGCGGTGAGGGGCTTCATTATTTTGATTTGACACGCAAGGGTAATATTTCTATACTTCATTATCAGGAAAGCGAGTCCTTATAAAATCATAAGATATATAAAGAAGGAGGGGCATATGAGAACTATATCTGTTTGTACTCTTTTCATAATTCTTCTTGCAGCTGTTTCCCCGTCCTCCGGATTTGCGGCCGACGAAGACAAGATCGTCGTAATGAATCCGCGAGGCATTCAGCCTGAAATACGCAAGATACCAATGGCTGCACGTCCGGCAACACTGGACGGAAAAACGGTTTATATTGTGGACACCAAATATCCGAACACAAAGCCGTTTGTTGAAGAGCTTTACGCGGCCTTGAAATCGAAATACCCCAAAACGACATGGGTGCTGCGGGATAAGTTTGCGGGCTACATGGATGATGATCCGAAACTGTGGAAGGAGATCAAAGAGAAGGGCGCAGGGGCCATCGTCCTGTTGGGACATTGAAGCAGCTGCTCGCCGGCGGTCGTCGGCCATGCAGTGACCCTGGAAAGAATGGGCGTTCCCACAGTACCGATGATCACGCAGAGGTTCCAGGAACTCGTAACGACAATTTCCTTCAAAAAGGGAATCCCCAACATGCGAATGACCTATACGCCCCATCCTATAACGGACAGGCCGGCTGATATATGCAGGGAATACGTTGCCGGCAATGATCCGATCGCCAACCGGCCGATGCTGGAGCAAATCTATGCGGGTTTGACACGACCCCTCTCTGTCGAGGACAGTAAAGGGGGATTCCTGCAAAGGGACCCGAGGCCAAGATTATTGCCCCCGGATACACCGGAAAACCTGATGGAGTATTTCCATGAACAGGGCTATACCGATGGAAATCCGATTATTCTTCCTACCGAGGAAAAGGTCAAAGAGATGCTGGCAGCCACGAGCCATAAGCCGGACGAATGGGTAGGTCAGATGCGTCCCTCTCCTCCCCATGAAGCATGGTACTATACGGTTGAGATGGTGGCCGTGAATGCCGTAATGGCAGGCGTAAAGCCCGAGTACTTTCCGGTTGTCCTGGCAATCGCATCCAAGGGAGTCACATCTTTGTTCAGCTCCACGTCCTCTTTCGCAAGAATGGTCGTGGTGAACGGCCCCATAGTCAAGGAAATCGGAATGAACACAGGGATAGGCGCTCTCAGCCCGGTAAACCGCGCCAATTCTACAATCGGCAGATGCTGGACCCTGATTTCCATAAACCTGGGCGGGTCGGGGAAACCAGGGGAAACCTACCTGGCCAGTCAGGGGAATCAGCTGAGCTACAACAATCTCTGCTTCCCTGAAAATGAAGATGGATTGCCTGCCGGCTGGAAACCTTTTCACGTGCAAAAAGGATTCGATGAATCCGAGAGTGTGGTCAGCATCTTCAGCGGCTGGAGCATCAACGACATCGCCTGGTACTCGCCTCTGCCTATTCACGAGGTCATCCGTGGATGGCTGGAGCATTTTTTCTCCTTCGGCACCAGCCAGGCCACGCTTATCCTTGACCCGATCGTCGCCTCCGATGTAGCGTCCAAAGGTTATTCAACCAAGGAGGCCTTTGCCATGTATCTCGCCGACAATACCGGGACTCCCGGCTGGCTTTACTGGTCGCAAAATCCGAATGCCTTGAAACAGGCCGAGGCAGGAGTGGAGCCTTACGCCGGCTGGCTGAAAAAAGGCAGGGAGGCAGTAGTCCCTTCTTCCCGCTATAAGGGCCGTTTTAGAAACAATTCGAACTTCATGGCATCCAAGGATAATAATGAGCCCACTACTTCAATCGAAATTGTCGTCACCGGCGGAGGAACGAACACGTTCTGGTCGGGCGGGGACTTCGGGTACGTGGGCAGCGCATCCGTGGACCAATGGAGATAGGAGGAGGATATCCATGAAAAATAAAATTTCAGCATTTACGTTAATTCTATTCACACTGGTTTTCGCCGTGTCTCTCCACCCCGCGTTGGCACAGTATAATAGTTCCACAAACCCTGCATCCATCGGGACGCCGGTGCGATCCATGGTGGAGCTCGGGTCTGTTTATTCGAACATCTATGATATCACCATTACTGTTCTGGAGACGTTTCGCGGCAAAGAAGCAATGGACCGCCTGAAAACGGCCAGCCCGGACAACAGCAAGCCTCCCAAAGGATTTGAATATATACTGGCCCGGGTCAAATTCGAAATAAAAGGCAGGGCCGTAACAGACACCCTGACTTTCGATCTCGGCAACGCACCGCTTCAATGGGTCGCCCTGGCATCGGATTTGACGGAGTACCCGCAGATTTCGGTAACAGTGCCCAAACCGGCACTGGTTGGAAGAATAAAGTCAGGCGATTCGATGGAAGGCTGGGTAGCGTTCGCGGTGGACCGCGAGGACAGTAAACCCGTCATGGTATTCGATCCGGATTCCGGAGGCGCCACCGGACGAGGGATGACGCTATTCTTCAAGCTCTATTAGGAGGATTACAGCGGACAGACACAAGGAAAGAACAAGATACTTGAAAATATTTCTTCTTATCTTATTCTGGATCCTCTGGTTTCTTAATTTCTCTTCCAGAACGATAATTTCTCCCATTATGCCCCTTATTGAGGATGAGTACTCAATAAACCATGCAATGGCCGGGGTATTGTTCTTCTCTTTCTGGGTTGGGGTAACAATATCCGTGTTTTTCGCGGGTTTTATCTCCCTGCGATTAGGATATAAAAATACTCTTCTTTCCGGCTTTCTGATACTTGTAATAACTCTTTTTTTAATAGGATATGCGCCGACCTATCAGGTTTTTGCCATAATAGCCTTTTTTATGGGGCTGGGTGCGGGAGTATACCTGCCATGTGCCATCCCCTTTATTACTGCTATCTTCGAACGGGACAGCTGGGGAAAGGCAATCTCTTTTCATGAAACAGCAACGGGCTTCAGCCTTCTGATTACCCCTTTCGCAATAGTCTTTGCGCTTGGTTTTCTAAACTGGAAGTCAATATTCCTTGTAATGAGCGGGGCATGCCTTTTTGTCACAATACTGCTATTCATATCATCTCCCGATCCCAGACCAGAAAAAGGTGAAAAGGCCAACATATCTGTAATCCTTAATAGAAAAAGCTTTTGGATTATGACAATAATCTGGAGCTGCTGTGCTATAGCAAACATGGGTATCTATAATATTCTCCCCCTGTTCCTTGTTAAGGAAAGAGGCATGCAGATTGAATCAGCCAATACCCTTTTCGGGATATCAAGGATAGGCGGCTTTATTGCCATGATATTAATCGGATTTGTTATCGACAAATTCAATCTTAAAAAGATGCTGAAGTTTCTGCTTTTTGCCACAGGTATTACAACAGCAGCCATGGCCCTTGTTCATTCCTACTGGCTGTTGAGCAGTATGCTTTTCGCGCAGGCGATTTTCAGTGTGGTATTCTTTCCCGCGAGTCTGGTTGCCATCGCTAAATTAACCACCCTGAGCGAAAGGAGTGTATTTACCGGAATACTCATGAGCATATCCGGTATTATAGGCCCTGGATTGTCGCCAATTATACTGGGTGCGGTTGCGGACAAGTGGAGTTTTCAAATAGGCATCTTTGTATCAGGTGTAATAATCACCGTGTCATGTTTTCTGTTCAGGTATTTGAAGGAAATTTGAGACAGGTACCATTGACTATAGTGAACGACTTAACAAACCAGGCGTTTTGACGATTGTTATTTCCCTATTGTCCGGGAGAAACTCTTTTTTCCAGAGCGAAAGAAATGATCTGCTAGGAACCGATGTAAGGATATCGTCAGGCGGGCGGCGAATATCCAGGTAGATAGCCCCTCCTCCTTTGTGGATAGTCCGCTGGAAGCCCTCCGCCCGCCTTTGTTACGAGATATGCAAGATATCGGGCACCGTATTCTTTCGCCTCTGAAAAAAAGAGTTTATCCCGGACATCCGTAGCCTGCTTTTGCGATTATGGCTACTTATTTATGTCGTTCACTATAATAATTTTGATTAACATTAATTAAATCAAGGTCAAGGCTGAAATATTTTTTAAGGACCGTATTGAATTCATCATCATTCTCAATGATCTTCTCTGTTATATCTCCGTTAGCTGCAATCTTAAACCCCATATCAGTCAGAGTGATCCTGCCTTCCTTGGTCGGCTTTGTGCACATCCTCATTTTAACAAAAAAAGACCCCGGAAACGTCGCGGTGAAATGGTTCGACATGATAAAATCCATGGGGTAACATCTGTTCAGTGTAAAGGCATACATGGGCATGTATTTGCCTGCTATCTTCTTCTGCAGTACATAGCCGTATTCCGGATCCTTCAGCAGGCGATAGGTGTGTGCAGACTGCTCCTGATCCAGGCCTTCCTTCAATATTAACGGCGCGATTATGCCGTCATGGCCAAAACCCACATCCGCAAGCCATATCCTGCTATTAATTTCGACCAGCAGTACCTGATGTGTCTTTGCGTTATAATTAATGCCGTCAATTGTTCCCCTTGCCAGCAGGTCTGTAACCTTAAAACCCAATTTTTGAAGGACAAGGGAAAAGAGGCCGTTCATCTCAAAACAGTATCCGCCCCGTCTGTTTTTAACGATTTTATTAAATAAAGACACCTCGTCCAGCAAAACAGGTTTTCCATAATATACATCCAGGTTTTCAAAAGGAATATTCAAGGTGTGGGCAATATGCAATTCCCGGAGATTATCCTCAGAAATACCCGTTCCTCCGGTGTATTTGATTCTTTCAAGATACTTGTCCATGTTAAAAATTGCATCAGTCATTGTCTTATCCCTTAATGTAGCTCATGGATGTTTGCGTATAATATAAACCTTCAATGCCCATTAGTTTGATATCATGTAAATCGTGCCTCAGGCAATCTATTTTATAATTTGTTTTCTTTATTACTTTGACACATTAGGGTAAAATTTTTATACTTATTCCCAAAAAAAGTTATTATCAAAAAGGAGGCATACAATGACCGGGACGAATCTATTTGGCAATGAAAAATGTAAAGGTCTTGATGACTTTTTTCGGCCCGAACACCTGATATCATCTGAAACCAGATTGTTCTGCAAGACCCTGAGAAGATTTGTGGAAAAAGAGGTGCTGCCCCACGAAGATAAGATGGACGAATTCTGATTGATACTTCACCGCTTGCGGTGCGAAGCTTCATTGTTCATAAATTAAACCATTTTCAGAGAGGTAGACCATGGACTATTGGAATAACTATGTAGGCGTCTTTTTGAAGGAAGAAGACGTCGAAATGGCAAAGGCGATGCGTGTTTTTGTGGAAAAAGAGATCATGCCCGTGCGTCATCAGATTGATGATGACAGGGATCACTCGTTGATAACCAGTATCCTGCAGGGATTGACGAGTATAGGCATGCACAAGGGGCCCTTCCCGCCCGAGTATGGCGGAATGGGTTCTTCATCGGTAGTGACCAGCAGCGTTCTGCATGAGGAGCTCTCCCGTGGAGACAGCGGTATTTGCACCGCGTTCAACGTCACGGCATGGGCATTTTTCCCCGCGCTTATCGGCGGTAACAAGAAGGTGCTGGACACCTTTGCCCCCATGTTCTGTGGCGACGAGCTGAAGCTGGGCTGTTTTGCCATGACCGAGCCGGGCGGGCCTCATGGTGGCGGCGGCTGCGATATTGAAAATCCGTCCCTGCACGGGAAGAAAATCAGGACCATAGCCAAACTCGACGGGGACGAATGGATCATCAACGGACTGAAGATGTGGACATCCAACAGCGGAGTGGCGGACCTTTATTGTGTCCTCTGCACCACCGATCCGAAGCAGGGAGACGAGGGAATAGCTCTTATTTATGTTCCCGCGGACGCGAAGGGCCTCTCTTTCGGCAAATGGGAACGTAAGGCAGGCATGGAAGCTGACGTCAACAGCCCCATGTTTCTTGAGGATGTGAGGGTCCCCAGGGATTACCGGGCCGCAGGTCCGGGAAAGGA
>JAFGDF010000019.1 GCA_016932235.1 Deltaproteobacteria bacterium
CCCTATGACCTCAGGTACCAGGAAAAAATAGTTGAACTGGCTTCCAAAAGATCCCGAGAGGTTATCTCATTTGGAGATAAACACTGGCCCGGAAGCAAACAAACGGAAGGTTTCGGGTTGTTCACCTATTATATTCGCAAGGCCCTTATGGATAACTGGTTTAAAATCATAGACCTTGAGAATCTGATATTCGACGAAGAGATCATCTTTCAGATCAGAAAGGTGGCCGGTACAAGGCTGCTGCGCGGCAGACTTAGAAAGAGTCCCATGGAAAAGGGTGGACAGGCCATTATAACAAGGGTTATTTCACCGCCACCCATCAATATTACTGATACATACGTTAACCCGAAAAAAGGCTTTGCAGGGGATAAATTCATCATAGAAGCGGAAACAAATCGCCCCGCCTTTGAGGTGTATGTTGATCTCAACGGAAAAAAATACCTTATGGACGGCGATGGCAGTAAATGGCGTCACAGCATCAAGGTAGCCAGCATCGGGACATCCGCCTTTAAGGTCCTGGCGATTAATGAGGACGATATCGAAGGGACATCACTTAAGGGTGAATTCACCACCATAAGACCCCTCACGAACATGGTGAATGTTGAAACAGCGCAAGTCAGCCCCAATAAAGGCCAGGGAGGTGATGAGTTTCAATTTACGGCAAAAACGGATTCTCCCGCCAAAAAGGTGATCCTGATTATTGGAGAAAACCGGTATGATATGACAGGTTCCGGAACGGATTGGTCGATTAAACAAAAGATTGAAGACACCGGATCCGTTGCCTTTTCCATGGTCGCGTTAAATGAGGACGGGTTCGAAGGGCGTTCAAAAGGGGACACCCTTAGTATTAAAGCGCCACCGGTCAGTATCGTCAAAGTTGAGACCTCTCCCCGCGAAGGTTATGCCGGGGATGAGTTCCTTATCAACGCAGGAACAGATCATCCGGCCAGATCGGTGACCCTGGAGCTGGACGGAGTTACCTATGAGATGCAAGGATCTGGAAAAGACTGGTCCATAAAACGAAGTATCCCTGATGTCGGCACGAAGAAATTCGCCGTTATCGCAAAGAATATGGATGGTGTTCCGGGCCCCTCAAAAAGCGGTGAGATATTAACCTCTAAACGTCCCCTTGCCGTTCCCGATGTATTGACAGTCAGCTTGAGCCCGGAAAAAATACGCGCCGAAGAAGATTTTGTGATACGGGCAAAGACAAGCGCCGCCGCTGAAGCGGTTTTTGTGGATCTCCAGGGGAAACAACAGCCCATGGAGGGATCTGATACGGAATGGAAGTATTCCACACGGATCGCATCCGTGGGTTCCACAGATTACAAGATCACGGCCAAAAACAAGGATGGAAAGGAAGGTCGGGCCAAAGAGGGGAAAATCATAATAATTGAGAAGGCTCCTAAGGGTGTGGACGTGGTAAAGGCGGAGGTGTCTCCAGAGCAAGGGAACATCGGTCAGACCTTCTCTTTTAGCGCCACGACAAGCGCGCCTGCGGCAACCGTAACGGCCGTTATTGGTGATAAAAAATATAAGATGACCGGTTCAGGGACAGACTGGTCCCTGAAGAAAGAAATCTCTGACCTCGGCACTGTCGATTTCTATATTGTCGCGGCCGATAACAAGGGAGATGAAGGGAGTTCCAAGGGCGGAAGCCTTCTGACCAAAGCCCTCCCGGCCAATGTCCTGGATGTGAAGGCAACCTCTGATAATGGTTATGCCGGTGAAGAATTCCTTTTCATTGCCGGGACGGACAACCCTGCAAAGACCGTTTCACTCCGGATAGACGGTATCACCTATGAGATGGAGGGAGAGGGAAAGGAATGGAGTTATAAAAAGACCATTCATGATGTGGGAAAAAAGACGTTCACTGTCATTGCCAGAAATATTGAGGGTGCAAGCGGGACTGAAAAAAAGGGAGAACTTTTGACCACTCTTCCGGTTCCCGATGTAATAACCGTTACATTCAGTCCTGAAAATATCCTTGCCGGAGATGATTTTGTCATCAAAGTAAAGACAAATGAAATTGCCGATAAGGTTTACGTGGAAATAAACGGAAAGCAAAACCCTATGGACGGTGCCGGGACCGACTGGTCATTCCTTTCCAGGATAGACGACCTTGGCTCCAGCAGCTATAAGATCCTGGCAAAAAACAGGCTGGGAACACAGGGAAAGACAAAGGAAGGCACTATAAACATAGCCAAGAAGGCAAGCCCGCTCGTCAATATAGCAAAGGCGGAGGTATCGCCCCAGGAGGGATATGCAGGAGGGGCCTTTGTCTTCAAGGCTGTTACCGACAGGTCCGCATTGGGTGTCTCTCTCTCTATCGCGGGTAAAGACTACAAAATGACAGGCTCCGGGACCGAGTGGTCTTTGACGGAAAAGATCATGGATCCGGGATCAGTGGTATTTTCCATAGTCGCGATTAATCAAGATAATGTTGAAGGTGTTGCAAAAACGGCTGAGTTTGTTGTTCAGGAGATAAAGGAACGCTATACTTATAATCAAGACGGAACTATTACTGATAAAGTAACCGGCAAAGTTAAGGACCGATTCAAAGATAATGGCGACGGAACCATCACTGATCTTGCCACAAACCTTATGTGGCTCCAGACGCCAAAGCGGGTAGCGGTCGGTTATGATGAAGCGGAAGAATATTGCCGTGATCTGTCCGTCGAAGGGTACTCCGGATGGAGACTGCCCACCGCCTATGAGTGGAGAGATATTATCGACAAGGCGCAAAAGGCCCCGGCCCTGCCACCGGGGCACCCATTTAAAAATATTGTTTACAGTATATTTTTCTGGTCTAAAACCCCCCACCAGGTCACGTCACAGAGGATCTATGTGGCGGATCTGTATACCGGAAAGATTGGGGCCCAGAGCAAGAATAACCAGTACATCGTCTGGCCGGTCAGGTATGCTGAAGAGGTAAAATGATGGTTCAAGATATGAGAGGGGTGATCAACAGCTCATTTAACATATCTCGAATCAGGGAGTTTAAAACATGGGGTTTGTAACAATAGGTTCCGCTTCCCACATGGGTCTTAGAAAAAACGAGAACCAGGATTCCTTCGCATACCATATACCCGAAGACGGCTCCATGCCCAAAAAAGGTATTCTTATGGCCATTGCCGATGGCATGGGAGGAAGGCCGGGCGGGGCGGTTGCATCCAAGATTACTATCGATACCATTATGGAGGAATATTACAAGGATTCCCCTTCAAGCATCCCGGATTCCCTTGAGCAGGCTATTCTCTCGGCCAACAGGACAGTACTTGCCAAAGGTGATGAGGATAGAAATCTGCAGGGTATGGGTACGACCCTAGTGGCCGCAGTGATTAAAAAGGACAGGATTTATCATGCCCATGTCGGCGACAGCCGGGGCTATCTTATTGATGAAAAACGTATTTTTCAATTCACGGAAGATCATTCCATTGTCGCAGGACTTGTAAAGGCCGGCTATATTACCGAAGAGGAGGCCCCGACATATCCCGGGGGAAACATTATAACAAGGGCAATAGGGATTAAAGAAGAATTAAAGGTAGATGCCCCCAAAAAAGAGATTAAGATAAAGCCCGGACAATATATCCTTCTTTGTTGTGACGGGCTTTATAAGGACGTCAATAATGAAGTGATCAAAGAGACGGTCAATGAATTTAAGGAACCGGATATAATTTGTAAAAACCTGGTAGAAAAGGCAATCGAAAACGGCGGGGATGATAATATCACTGTTCTTGTCTCAAGGATAGACAGTACGGGGTTTTTTTCTGACCTGACTTCACGGTTATTCAGTTTTTAGGCACATTCTGTTAATTAGAGGTAACCCTGTATGGCGGAAGATCAGATAGGAGATTATGAAATCATCAGTTCCCTGGGAAGGGGTGGATTCGGCAGTGTCTATAAGGCAAGGGCGGCTAACGGCACTCTTGTTGCCCTCAAGGTCCTTAACCCGCAGGTCCTGGATAACCAAAAGGTTGTTAAAAAATTCTTTCACGAAGCCATGATCCTGGCCAAGCTGGATCATCCCAATATCTGCAGGCTTATTGAGTTCTTCCCTGACGGACAAAATTACGCCATTGTAATGGAATATATTGAAGGCACGGAGTTGAAGGAACTCATGCAGAAACAGCCAAACGGCCTGCTCCCTTTTGACCGGGCCTTCAGGATAGCAAAACAGAGCCTTTCCGCCTTTCAGTATGCCCATGAAAACGGTATCCTCCACAGGGATATCAAGCCGGCCAATATGATGATCGACCGTCAGGAAAACTGTAAAATCATGGATTTCGGAATCGCTAAAGTCGCTGGTGCCGCGACCCATGACACTGCCGCAAGCATGCTCTCCATCCACTATACGCCCCCTGAAAGGTTTGATCCCAGCAGAACCGTCGATACACGATCCGATATCTATGCCCTTGGCCTTGTATTTTACGAGTTATTCTGCGGAAGAAGACCCTTTGATGTTGATGAAACCTCCCAGATCATGTTCTGGCACCTGAACGAGATACCGGATCCACCTGATACATATGTAGAAGGTCTCCCAAAAGAGGTCAGCGATGCCATCTTAACGGCCCTTGAAAAGGAGCCGGAGGATCGTTTCCAGGATTTTAAGGAATTCAGTGATGCCATTGGAGAAGGCACCCCCGGTGTCGATTATACAAAGCCCATGGTTGATGATGAGGCAACATCCATTGACCAGACCATAATGACCTCCATCATTGAGCCCTCCAAGATCAAGGCCAAGAAGCGCCCGAAAAAAAAGAAGGGCGCCGGACTGCCGGTTCCCCTGGTCGCCGGAATCGCCGCCGCGGTTATTATCCTGCTCGCAGGAGGCTTTTTTATCTTTCAATATCTCCAGCCCAAACAGCAGGAAGAGGCTATCGCCCAGGTTGAGCTGGCGACAGCTCCTGAACCGGTAGCAGCCATAGAGGGCGGTGTTCTAAATTCTCAGGGATTCACCGAAATTGTACACGAAAAAGATAACAGCATCATGATACTTATTCCGGAGGGGGAATTTATCATGGGTTCCGACGAATGGGCTGCTGAAAAACCGGTTCAAAAAATCTTTCTTGACGGCTATCTTATTGATAAACACCTGATAACAAACGC
>JAFGDF010000176.1 GCA_016932235.1 Deltaproteobacteria bacterium
AGGGAAGAAGAACTGTGGGTCATACAGACTGATGACATGGCGATAGAGACCGCCCAATCAATTGCCGCCCTCCCTCGAGTAAATTATGGCCGCTCAAAGGAATTCGCGGAAGCCATAGCTATCAATGAGCTTACCGGTAATTCTCGGTTTTCTGGGATAAAATTTATAGACTTTGATGCATATGTCAAGATGGAGTCCTTTGATAAGGGAAATCTAACACCCTTACAGCATAAATGCGGAGCCCTTATCGTAAATCCCAAAAAGACGGAAGCTGCTGATGCGGATAATATATATATGGCTATTACAGGGGATATCGATTCTTCAAGTCTTATTCATGAACTGGCTCATATACTGGATTTTCTTGGAGGTTCAGGGTTACTACCCGGTAGTGCCTCAGAAATAAGCATCGCAACACGGATTCCTATGGATCATCTCGACCATCTGAAAGAATACGGCGACTGGCTGGACTACTTGGCAGACACATTAAGCGTGGAACTAAATGCGGAAGATATGATAATTTCTTATCTTCATAAACACAACATGCTTATAGACGCCTCGCTGCTAAAAAGTAAAGACATCCAAGGGCTCATTGCACGATCTGTAAAGATGAGCGCCTTTCTAGTCAAAAACAAAAATGAAATCAATGAATTAATAAAGGAACGGATTGGTTATCTAGGCGGCTCCTCTTCGTTATGATCTCACCAAGCTTGCTGAACGGTAAAGTTATCCGGGGAAAATGACACGATTCTGGACTTACAATACAAAGATCACAAATTTTCTCCGATTTTCACTCAGTTACAAACTCTCAAGATCTCAATAATATTTAATACCGTCCATGCCTTTCCGTTTGTTTGTTTACCCCGTTCCATTCGGCTGAAAATATTTTTAAGACCACAACATTTCAGTAAACCCGGACTGAGAAGGATTGAATATGTTCCCTATGGAATTTGACCACAAGGTCCTTGATAGCCTTCCCTTTCCCGAAGAAGAAGGCATAAAGAGAGTCCTGCAGATCCTCGAGGCCATTATTGTAGCACGAATCATGCCCTACTTCAGAAATAAGAGGTGCACTGATTCGACTCTGATTGCAAGGGTTTCCTCTCATTTTACGATCCAGAGAATGGAAGACGAAGAAAAAAGAATCGCCACCGTAAGTCTGGTATCCATGAAAGACGGCCAATGGACCATCTTTATCCATGAACGGGTATTTGATTACCTAGCCTTTGTGATACCCAGCAATCCCGAGTCAAGGTTGGGAGGGAAAACCACAGAAGAAGCCAAGATGCTCGCATTTGCGGAATTTTTCCTGCGGCATCAGATAGAGCATCTGCTTTATCCACAAAAGGCAGAGCGCGAGGTCATCGATACGGACGTAATCTTTGCTATGGAAAAACGTAACAGCGATCCTACATACTACCGGATGCTCAGGAATGCATTGGCCGATGAATTGAACGGCCTTAACGGATCATCCTACCTAGCACTTTTTGATGCGGCGGAAGAAAAACGAACCTATGAATATATTATTGCAAAAATACTTAATGCTTCCATAGAAAGCCTTTCAAAAATGCCCAACGTTTACCTTCAGGGGCTGTTTCCCTTCCTCGACATGGATTTAAAGAGAAGGCTTTTGGGAGACTTATATCAAAAGAGCCGGAATCCTTCTTACTCTCTGAGAAGAAGAAATATCTACCTTGAAAACATGATGCGACTGTTTTCAATCGCAGTAAATCATGACGAAAAAGAAGCACAAAAGATCTTTCATGCCTTCAAAGACCGATGGGGTTTGATCTATCTCTTTCATGCATTGGATCTTCCTGATTTGATCCTGGAAGAAAAAAGCAATGAAGAGATATTTGATTTTTTCAAGGAAAACCTTGCCATATTCTCTGAGGAAAAGCGAACTGCAATGCCATCTTTTCAGGCAGGACAGGGATTTGACCGGCATACAAAAGATTATGGAGCGACTCCTGTCAAAAGCCTAAAAGATCGCATTGAAGAAGCCCGTAACAACCCGAATTTCCCGCGCCAGGCCATCGATGTCATCGAAAAAAACAAAACCAGCGCGGTCGGACACAGCGGCCCTAAATACACAGAGCTCATTGAAACCCTTCTAGCCATACCCTGGGGGAAGATACAAAACATCGACGTAAGGCCGGAGGATTTTGAAGAAGGCCTGAATCAAACACATTACGGACTTAAAAAGCCCAAAGAAATTCTTTGTGATTTTTTCACAAACCTAATCTGGCGTTATCATCAAACTATTGATGAAGAGGAAGGTAATTTTTACCGGACCGGCAGCTCATTCCTACTTGTAGGACCTCCGGGCGTGGGAAAGACTTCACTGGCTATCTCGCTCGCCAAAAACATGAATATCCCCTATCACAAAATCTCGTTGGGAGGCATGAGCGACGAGACTGATCTGAGGGGCCACGGCTTCACGTGGGAAGGCTCAAAGCCTGGAGCCATTGTTCAGGGTCTTATCAAGATGGGCATTATGAATGGGATGTTTATCATGGACGAAGCCGACAAGACGGAAAAATTTGCTATTTCGACACTGCTAGAGATCCTGGACCCGGAACAAAACCATCTTTTTCATGACAAATATACCCAAACTATAATAGACATTGACCTTTCCAGATGCCATTTTATTCTTACAGCAAACACACTGGATACTGTGCCACCCGCGGTAGTCAACCGCTGTGAAGTTGTTCTTATGGATCGATACGGTATCGAGGAAAAGGTCGCTATTGCGCAACAACACCTGATTACACGTATCCGCAGAAGATACCGGATCAGCGAAGAAGATATTTTTTTTAAGCCCGGACATGAGGCGGACCTCCTGAGGTATTTGATCAAAACATACACTTATGAGGCCGGCGTGCGACAATTGGAAAGGATTATTCGCACACTCTTCCTTAGAGTCTTTCGTAAGCAAATCATGATGGGGGACCAAAAGTCTGTTCAGTTGGACAGGGAAATGATAAAAAAATATCTTGAAACACCGACACGGCCCTGGCAAATTAACGAGGAAGACCGTGTGGGAGAGATGTTAGCCCTCGGCGTCAATCTGGACCGTGGTATAGGATCGATCATTCCAATTCAGGCTACGCGAATTCAGTTTAAAGGAGATGAAAAACATGTCTCAGGCGGATATCTTAGTATGGTGCATGCCACAGGCAGTATTGAAAAGATACTTGATGAAAGCCGCAAGGTGGCAACCACTGGTATTTTTTACTGTTCGGAACCTCTGGAAATTGATAGAGATCATGTCAAAGCCCCCATACATCTCCATTTTATGGGCGCTTCCACTCCAAAGGATGGCCCATCGGCCGGTGGATCCATAGGCCTCGCCTTGACCTCTGTTTTGACGGGCCGGCCTATAAGGAGGGATGTGGCCATGACTGGTGAGATAGACACTCAAGGCCGGATTTTAGCCGTGGGCGGTCTCGATGTTAAACTGGAGACAGCCATTGATGTAGGCTGTAAAACCATGATTATTCCTAAGGCAAACCTTAGAGGGGAAGGCGGGATCGAGCGCCTACCGGAGGCGCTGAAACAGGATCTCCAAATCTTGACCTATGAAGATTGGAAGAAAAATCATCCGCCGTTTGATTATAAAGATCATGTTCTCCAGGTGGTCGCAGTGGATCACATTTTACAGGCAGTGGACATAACATTCATCAACCCATCTGAACTGGACGCGCTGGAAACACTTTTTGTTCCACATGCCCGTTCCATTGCAGGGTTTTTGGAAGAAACCCTGAAATCCCCCAGAGAATGCTGCTGTCTTTTTCATCCCAAGGAACCTGAAGAGCTAAATATTGAAACATTCAAAGAGCCTTTTTGGCAACGATGTAATTGTATGTTCATTTTGCAGCCGGAGGTTAAAAAAATTATTTTGGAGAAACATCCAGGCATGGAAAAAAGAGTGCGGTTCTTTGACATCGCCCCTTCTCAGGAAGAAGTTCCTTTGGGTATTCAAGAAATAAAAGAGTCTCTCTCTGGGAAATTCGGCATGCCCAGCCGTATTTCCCTGGTAGCCCCCTATTATTTCCTGATACATAGCGGCTTATCCCATATGGATCGTCCTATTTCTTCATATTTTCGAGATCTGCGATCCTTTGCAAACAACTTTACACGACAGGGTTTTAAGATTAAGGAATGCAAACCTGTTCTTAACCGTGTACTCTGTCATCTTGCCATGATGTCAACGGAACAGCTTGAATCATGCCCTTTCCTGATCCGGGACAACGGTATATATATGGTTGATCTATCCTTTATACCTGAAAAATATCGGCTGGATATAAAACGCACCGAAACAATCCTGAATAGATGTTTGAAGGCATGGTTAACTACCCTGGAAAGCAACTTAAAGCTCGAACATGAGGCCGGCATATCTGCCTTCACAAGACAAACTACTACAACAATTTGATTTCATAGACCAAGACTTTATTACGACCAGGCAGGATTCCGCTAATAGCTTCATTCGCGAAGAACTCTTCCATCTCGATAACCCTGTTTAATGCATGGCCTTATCAATCATGGATATTATCTGGGTCGCGTCATAAAGAGGGACCGTTAATAATAAAATAACTTAAGTTTCCAATTGATATTCTTTTTCTTTTGCCATTTTCTCTCCTCGCTGAACAGCC
>JAFGDF010000177.1 GCA_016932235.1 Deltaproteobacteria bacterium
CTATTCTGTCGGCCATTCCAATGATAACCATTTCTTCAAGCCGATATCTATTTGATCAGAAAATGATTAATTATAAGAGTGTGCGGGTTTGTATGTCAAAGAAAAAAGAGCCATTTATAATGTAAATGAATCCATATTTGTATAAAATTAGTATTAAAATAACAAGTTGTATGAAAATACAGGAAGATGGATGGACGGCACGGGCTTGACACAACGGGTCAATTCCAATATCCTTTTAAGTGTGATAATAATTAATTTTGATGACATTTGAGGAACTTTATATTTTAAAACGTTTTCAGCACACTTAAGAAATACGAAATATATCTTCGAGCACTGGAGCAGCATATGTCTGAAAAAAGCGTTGGTGCAGTAATGGTCGTCGGAGGCGGTATAGCGGGAATGCAGGCATCCCTTGATCTTGCCGGCTCCGGGTATCTGGTTCATCTGGTAGAGTCATCATCCGCCATAGGCGGTGTGATGAGTGAGCTGGATAAGACATTCCCCACTAATGATTGCGCCATGTGAATTATCTCTCCCAAACTGGTCGAGGTCGGCCGGCACCTGAATATCAACATCCTGACCTGTTCTCAGATCAGGGAGGTTGAAGGCGTTAAAGGTAATTTCAAGGTAAGGATCGAAAAAAAACCCCGTTTCATTGATGAATCACGGTGTACCGCCTGTGGTGACTGCGTGGATGTCTGCCCCATATCGTTGCCGGACAGTTATGATCAGGGAATGAAAAACAGAAAGGCGGTTTTTAAAAAATATCCCCAGGCCATTCCGGGGGCCTTTTCAATCACTAAGAGAGGAGTCTCACCATGCAAGGCCGCCTGTCCCGCCCATATAAGTGTCCAGGGATATGTAGCTCTTGCAGGGCAGGGCAGGTTCCGGGAGGCCCTTGAACTGATTAAGGAAGAAAATCCGCTTCCGGCAATATGCGGAAGGGTATGCCATCATCCATGTGAATCCGCCTGCAGCCGGGGAAAGATTGACGAACCTGTCGCCATTGATTTTATCAAGCGTTTTATCGCTGATATGGACCTTGCATCGGAATCCCGTTATATCCCTGAGAAGAGACCAAAAAAGGCTGAAAAGATCGCGGTTATAGGTTCAGGTCCGGCAGGCCTATCGTGTTCCTACTATCTCGCAAGGGAGGGCTACGGCGTAACCATCTATGAAAAACTGCCCGTAGCCGGGGGTATGCTGACGGTGGGAATACCTGAGTATCGTCTGCCGAAGAATATTATTGAGGCGGAAATCGGCATTATCAAGGAGATGGGAGTGGAGGTTATTACCGGAGTTGAGGTGGGAAGGGATATAACGATCGATCAACTCCGAAAACAGGGATATGGAGCGATTTTTTTGGGTATCGGTTCACATTTATGCAGGATGATGGGGGTAGAGGGGGAGGGGTTGGCCGGTGTCTTTTCAGGCATTGACCTGTTGAGGGATATAAATCTCGGTAAGAATATAAAGCTCGGGGATCGCATCGCGGTTGTCGGCGGAGGAAATGTGGCCATGGACGCTGTCCGGTCCGTCCGGAGACTCGGTTCAACGGAACCCTTCATCATCTATCGCAGGGGCCGGGATGAGATGCCCGCGAATATCGAAGAGATAGAAGAATGCGAGGAAGAGGGTATTGAGATCATGACCCTGACAAATCCGGTTCGCATTATTGGTGAGAATGGCGCTGTTAAGGCCATCGAATGTGTTAGGATGTCCCTTGGAGAACCTGATAAGAGCGGACGGCGCAGACCTGAACCTGTTCCGGGTTCTGAATTTGTATTGGATGTGGATGGCGTTGTCCAGGCAATCGGCCAGGAAACGGATTGGTCCTGTCTTGGCCCTGAATGTGAGTGTGTTATTAATGACCGGGGAACTCTGAATGTTGATCTTCTTACTCTTCAAACCGATGACCCTGATATATTCGCGGGCGGAGATGCCGTGACAGGTCCAAAGACCGTTATTGAGGCTATTGAGGCCGGGAAACAGGCCGCAGCTTCTATTGATCGATTTATTCGCGGGGTTGATCTGAAGGCCGGTCGTGAGAGGCATTTAGAGGCCGTTCAGGAGATACCCGCGGGAGATTATGAAAAAAAACCAAGGGAACGGATGCCAAGATTAGCCCCCCGGGATCGACTGGACAACTTCCGTGAAGTGCAACTGGGCTTTGATGAAAGCCAAACCCTGAAGGAAGCGGGGAGATGTGTTGAGTGCGGTGTCTGCTCTGAATGCTATCAGTGTGTGAAGGTCTGCAAGGCTGGGGCCGTGACGCTTGAAAGTCATGAACAGGAAAGGGAAATCATTGAACTGAATGTGGGTTCTATTATTTTGGCCCCGGGATTCAAACCTTTTGATCCTTCTTTGTATAAAGAATACGGATACATTGAGCACCCCGATGTGGTAACCTCAATGGAGTTTGAAAGGATCCTATCCGCGTCGGGGCCTACCTCCGGCCATCTGGTCCGTCCGTCAGACGGAAAGGAACCGAAAAAAATAGCCTGGCTCCAGTGTATCGGGTCAAGGGATTTTCATAAATGCGATCACGGATATTGTTCCTCGGTCTGTTGCATGTACGCGGTCAAGGAGGCTGTTATCGCAAAGGAACATGCCGGAACGGGCCTGGATTGCGCTGTTTTTTTCATGGACATGAGAACACACGGAAAGGATTTTGAGAGATATTACCAGGACGCAAAGGAAAAGCACGGTGTGCGTTTTATCCGTTCGAGGGTCCCTTTCATTGAATCCGTTAAAGGAAGTGAAGGGCTCCTGATCCCCTATGTGAATGAAGACGGAAGCCTTGCCCGGGAATATTTTGATATGGCTGTTCTTTCCGTGGGCATGGAAACACCTCCGGAAACAGTGGAACTTGCGCGAAACCTCGGTATTAAACTTACAGAGGGAAAATTTTGTGACACCGGATCGTTCCATCCTGTCACGTCTTCGGTAGACGGGATATATGTATGTGGAGCGTTCCAGGGACCAAAAGATATTCCCCAGTCTGTTATTGAGGCCGGGTCAGCGGCCGCAGAATCCGGGGCGCTCCTGCGCGAAGCCAGGGGTACGCTGACCGTGGAAAAGGAACCCCCAACAGAGATAGATATATCGGGCCAGAGGCCCCGTATCGGTGTTTTTGTATGCCGGTGCGGCATAAACATAAGCGCCGTGGTGGATATTGAAGCGGTTCGGGATTATGCGGCAACACTTCCTTATGTCGAGTTTGTAACGGATAATCTGTATACCTGCTCCCAGGACACTCAGGAAGCAATGACCAGGGTAATCAGAGAGAAAAAGTTGAACCGTATCGTCGTTGCCGCCTGCACGCCGAAAACACATGAGCCCCTGTTCCAGGAAACACTGGTTAATGCGGGCATCAATAAGTATCTGGTTGAGATGACAAACATTCGAAATCAGGACTCCTGGGTCCATAGAGGTGAACCGGCCAGGGCCACAGATAAGGCAATGGACCTGGTTCGTATGGCGGTCGTAAAGGTTGCCCTCACGGAACCCCTCACAGAATTTGAGGTGAATATCAATAAAAACGCCCTTGTCATAGGTGGTGGAATAGCCGGAATGGCCGCGGCAATGAACCTTTCCAGGCAAGGCTACAGGACACATCTGGTTGAACGGGCCCCGGCCCTTGGCGGACAGGGCCTTAATCTTTTCAGGACCTGGAAGGGTGAGAATGTCCGGGAAAACCTTTTCGAAATGATAAGAGAGGTGGAATCAGATAATAATATCTCGGTTTATCTGGATTCAGAGCTGATAGATTCCAAAGGATTTGTGGGAAATTTTAAAACAATTCTGGAGACCGGAGGAAACAGAAGACAGATCGAACATGGTGTTACCATAATCGCTACAGGTGCCCATGAATTCAGGCCAAAGGAATATCTTCTTGATGAAGATGAAAGGGTGATTACCCACATTGATCTGGATAAAAGGTTTATGGAACAGGATCCTTCATTGAAGGAGATCAAAACAGCCGTATTTGTCCAGTGTGCAGGATCCAGGGAACCGGACAGACCGTACTGTTCAAGACTATGTTGCACACATTCCATTGAAAGCGCTCTTCACCTTAAGGAGATTAATCCTGATATGCGGGTATATATCCTTTACAGGGACATCAGGACCTATGGGGAGAGGGAGTATCTTTACAGAAAGGCCAGACTGGCAGGCATAATCTTTATACGCTTTTCCCAGGACAGCAAACCCGTAATATCATCAGAGGAGGACGGCCTTATAATCTGGACTGTGGATACTGTTCTCGATGATAGGATATCAATAAGAACCGATCTACTTGTTCTGGCGACGGCCATTATTCCCAACCAGAATGAAAAAATCGCTCAGATGTTTAAGCTTCCGGTGAATGAGGATGGGTTCTTCATCGAGGCGCACGCAAAGCTTGGCCCGTCGGAATTTGCAGTTGACGGTGTTTTTCTCTGCGGAATGGCCCATTATCCCAAATCCATTGATGAATCCATATCACAGGCCCTTGCAGCCGCTTCCAGGGCGGTCACCTTGCTTTCCCGTGATAGTATAACCACAGGCGGAGTGGTTGCCTCAGTCAACAGGGGAATCTGCAGCAATTGCGGTGTATGTGTTGACATATGCCCCTACTCGGCTATCTCAATGGTTGAAAAGGATGTTACAGGTGAAAAAGCGGAAGTAAATCCGATACTCTGTAAGGGATGCGGACTATGTGTTGCTTCCTGCCGTTCAGGGGCGGTTAATCTTAAAGGATTCGGAGAAAATCAGATCATGGCGATGATAAACGAGGTGTAAAGAGGGTTCAGGGCGCAGGGCTCAAGGCGAAGGAAGGGAGAAGCTAATTATTAAGGGTGTCCAAATAGAATAAACATAAAGTCCCTGGATTCCGGGTCAAGCCCGGAATGACGAGATGCATTTACTCCCAATCCGTCACCCCGGCGAAGGCCGGGGTACAGAAAAATACACTTTTAGGCAACCATGATGTCAATTCAATTATGAGACTGGCAATAACAGGAAATTACTGAAGGAGGAGTAAGTGGAAGAGATAGATCTGGAAAAAACGGATCCGGCTTTTTTAAAAGAGCTTTTTGAACAGCCGGGAGGGGAGAGGATCTCCGCGTGTTTTACATGCCGCACCTGTGTGGCGAGCTGTCCCATAACCGCTGTAAATGACCGGTTTAATCCGTTGCGTATCATCAGAATGGCCTTATATGGATTGAAAAATGAAGTCTTAAGCAGTCCTTTTATCTGGCTTTGTTCGAGTTGCTATGCGTGTCAGGAGAGATGTCCACAGGGTGTGGATATTACGGAATTCATGACTTTGTTGAAAAATATGGCGGTAATATCGGGTTATGTGCCGTCCGGTGTTAAGGCACAGAAGGAAATGATAACCGGAGATGGCCGTGTATATCCGATAGATGAATTTGATAACAAGAAAAGGAACAAGATAGGATTGCCATCACTCCCCACATCATGTGAAGTGGTTAGGCTGCTTTTCCCGGATTAAAGATCCTGGATGAAGATTAAAGGAATTTACAATGGCTAATAATCGTTTAAGGGGATAGATATCGTGGAAAGTATCATGCGTTACGCCCTGTTCCTTGGATGCACCATTCCGGCCCGCGCAAGGAACTATGAACTCTCAGCAAGAAAAGTGGCTGAAAAGATAGGCATCGAACTTGTGGATGTAAACGAGTTCATATGCTGCGGGTTTCCCGTAAAGAGCGGAGATATCCTTTCCGCAACGGTATTGGGTGCCTATAACCTTGCCTTGGCACGACAGAAAGATCTGGACCTGTGCGCCCTGTGCAGCTCATGCTCGTCGGCCTTAACGGAAACGGATCATCACCTTTCAGAAGACAGGACATTGAGAAAGGAAGTTAATGATAGGCTTGCCTCTGTTAACCTGAAGCTTGAAGGGAAAACAAAGGTAAGGCATTTTGCCAGGATTCTGTATGAAGAGATCGGGCTCGATTCCATCAGGAAACATTTGCAAAGGGACCTGGGAGGTCTTCGTATCGCAATCCATTATGGGTGCCATTATCTGAAACCTTCACGGATATATGATCATTTCGACGACCCCGAAGCCCC
>JAFGDF010000178.1 GCA_016932235.1 Deltaproteobacteria bacterium
ATCAAATCACAGTTGGGCGCAACCATTACCCATCGTGCCTTAACAGACCTGTTTAAGAAACGCGGGGTTAAACTGGACCGAACCTACCAGCTTAATACCGGCGGTAACACTGATTTCCTGAATATGCTCAACCGTCAGCGATTGATATCCAAAAAAAAGTCCAAGACGGAAGCTGTACAATCGGTGGCTGCAAAACCCCTGGATAGCGAAAATATACATATCGGGCCCAGTGACTATGTCCAGTGGCAGAAAGACAACAAGGTCTGCTTTATTCGAATGGAGGGAAAACTTTTTGGCGACATCCCCATGGATCTGGAACTCAGGCTTTCCGTGGAAGATTCTCCCAATTCAGGAGGTGTGGCAATCGATGCGATCAGGTGTGTAAAACTGGCCCTTGACAGGGGCATAGGCGGTGTACTTGAAGCGCCGTCAGCCTATTTTTGCAAGCACCCGCCTAATCAGTTCCCGGATGATGAAGCATTCCGTATGACAGAGGCATATATCTCACAGCATTCCAGTGGCCATAAGGGGGCTGTAACGGGTTCCCGGCAAGATTATAATGACCGGAATAAAGCGGCAGTTTAGTATTACGACATTAGAAATCTGTAACTTGCTGATATATACTTAAGTTATAGAGGTATCATATCTGTCTATAAGTGATGACACGAGCAATCCAATCCGATATAAGGAGTGAATATATGATCGAGAAAGAAGAGAAAAGACGTCTTCCAAGAGCCGAGGTCACCTGGCCTGTAACCTTATTTTATGAAGATGAAGAATTCACGGGGGAATCAAGAAATATCTCCCAGGAAGGTCTGTTTATATGCTGTGAGAAACCCCTTGTTCTGAATAAAATATATCGTTTATATATCAAGCCCCCCTACCATAAGGCAATTGGAGTGACGGGAAAGGTTATATGGTCTGATCTATATGGCATTGGCGGGGATAATAGCACATATGGTATCGGCATCTGTCTTATGGAATTTTCCGAAAAGGATAAAAAAATTCTTGAAGAACTGGTATCCGTCTATCTTTAGATTATCCTGAAATAAACCCTTCTGGATCTGGGACCATCGAATTCGCAAAAAAATATTCTTTGCCAGGTTCCGAGGACAAGCCCCCCGTTTTCGACAATAACCGAAACCGAACTTCCAATCAATGATGCCTTAATATGACTGTCGGCATTTCCCTCCATATGCCGGTACCCTTTGTCCGGAGGAACCAGGGCGTTTAGTCTTGTCAGGATATCGCTGCAAACAGACGGGTCGGCTCCCTCGTTGATTGTAATCCCGGCGGTTGTATGGGGAACATAGAGGGTGCAAATCCCTTCACTGAGGCCCGTCTTCTTCACTTCATCAAGGACTGATGAGGTAATATCAACCATTTCAATCCTTGATCCTGTTTTTACCTGAAATGATATGGGCATGACTGTCTCTTTAAGTTGTTATTATTTTTGACGGGATTGTTGTGATCAGATCACCGGTCCCGATGTTTTTTTTCCCCACGATATTATTGTAATTATCGAGGCTACGTTCCAGAAAAAGTTCCAGAAAAGCATTGCTCCTCAAAAAAGGTCCTTCTTCATCAAGACTTGATGCCACGGTAAGGCACAGTCTTGAATATTCCTCTTCACCAAGTTTAAAGAAGATATAGGCCATCTCCTCAAGGTCTTCCTTGATAATCGCACGCCTGGCCCCGGGAAACAGTTCTTTAAGCGCTTTTTCCCTGATTTCTCGGGTCCGGGCTGCCTTTTGGGCGCCGGAAATAATTATGGGACTCTCTTCAACCTCCGAGATCTCATCCAGGAAAGGCTGAACTTTTTCCTGTTCCAGGATCCATGGTGCCATCAGTTCATGATCCAGTAATTTCACGATCTGTGAAACGTTGAGTGTCTCCTTCCATGACTCTTTCGGTCCGATGTGGTCATAGATCGCCGGCCTTTCAAGGAGTTTGATGTTCTCGAGTATCCATGGCCTTAACTTTAAATAATCACCGGAAGATTCTTCACTTTTCAGATCCGTCCTTTTATAAAGTTTTTCCAGAATTGTCGCTGCGTGTGAAAATGATGTTTCTACAGCCTTCCCTGCCTGTTCGAAAAAAAGTTCTTTAATGTCTCTGGAACGCTTTTTACTATAATGATCATAGATAAAATAGATTATACCTTCGTTTGAGCTTACAAGCCCTATTCCAATATTAAGCCCTTTTGGGATCTGTGGCAAAATAACAAGGATCCCCCTGCTGCCCGTCCCGTCAATCGGGCCGATATACGCCTCGGGTTCAGGGATTGAGGGTTGTTTCAATATAAAGGGCTTCTCTGCAGATGAATCTTTCCCCGGAATAGACACCCCCTTTTGCCTGAGCTTGAAGACTATTTTTTTTACTGCTTTTTGAATGTTTTTTTCGTTGAATGCAGCTCCTATAAGAAAAACCAATCCTAATGTTTCAGGACCATCAAGGGGTAACCTTTCCATCAGTGCCAGTGCGAATTCAGGACCGGGAATATGCTCATTTATATTATCGGGGGTTATCTTTACCGGATCTTCGAGGATAGTATTAAGCCGCTCTTCCTCAATTGAGGAAAGGCTGTAAATAGGGCTGGATTTCTTTCTGTTTAACTTTTTCTTTTTTCCCAAAATCAGGCTGCCTTTTTCTCTTCAATCGTCACATGATCTTCATACCCGGCTTCTTCGAGATAAACATTTATCGTCTCATTGGGGGATACTTCCCATAATCCACCCACATAATTAGCTTTTATGGGCAGTTCCCTGTAATTATCTCCCCTGTCAACAAGGATAGCCAGTTCAATCTTTTTTGGTCGTCCAAAATCGATCAGTGCATCCATGGCCGCTCTGACCGTCCTCCCCGTAAAAAGGACATCATCAACCAGTATGATACTCTTTTCATCAATGGAAAAGGGGATTTCTGTTTTTCCTACAACCGGTTTCGTGTGGATACGTGTCCAATCGTCACGATATAGCGTTATATCAAGGACTCCCGCAGGAGGCCTGATATTGACCAGTTCGAATATGGCATCCTGGAGCCTTATTGCCAGGAATGCACCTCCGGTCCTTATTCCTACCAGAATCACATCCTCCGAGGAACTGTTTCTTTGAATAATCTCTTCGGCGATCCTTCGGATACTATCCTCTATATCCTTTTTTTGGGAAATAATTCGTTTTTCCAATGCTGATATATATCCCTGTCTTCGTTATTTATAATATTTTTTTATCCAAATAAGGATAAAAGTTCTATGGAAACAGAGAAAAATTCCCTGTTATCAAAAAAATTGAACCATTGAAAAAAGTTGTTTTTATAGCACATTTATTATAAAAAAGTAAAGAATATTGGAGACCAATTTATGGAAAAGGCTCAAACAATCGATGTATTGAATGATAAGATCGGATATGTATTTAAAAATCCCGATCTCATGGAGGAGGCCTTCAGGCACTCTTCCTATGTTAATGAACTAAAGAGTACGTCCCTGAGAGATAATGAAAGACTTGAATTTCTGGGAGATGCGGTTCTCGATCTTGCCATAAGTCATATCCTGATGGATATATTTCAAGATGTTAAAGAGGGAGACCTTTCCAAATACAGGGCTATGGTCGTTAATGAAAAGAGTTTATGCCGTATTGCCGACGGATTGGAATTAGGTGGATATGTTCTGCTGGGCAAAGGAGAAGAACAGACACACGGAAGGGAAAAACCCTCCATCCTTGCGAACACTATGGAAGCCCTGCTTGGGGCCCTGTATCTCGACGCGGGTTTTCTCCGGACAAAAGAGATTGTGTATAGACTTTTCCTTCCCATGATCGAAGATATTGAATTAAATGACAGGCACAGCGATTATAAGAGCATGCTCCAGGAACTGACCCAGGATGCATATAAGACCCTGCCTGAATATTTTCTAAAGGACGAGAGCGGCCCCCCCCATGATAAAACCTTTAAAGTGGTTTTGCTGCTAAATGGTGAAAATGTTGCGGAAGGCGAAGGGAAAAGTAAAAAAGAGGCTGAGCAAAGGGCTGCAAGGGAGGCATTTCATTGTCTATCGGGAAACGTCAAAGGCCTTTAATAGTACCAATCTTTATTTCCAATCAAGGCTGTCCATATCAGTGTATCTATTGTAACCAGGAAAAAATATCGGGCCAGTCAGGTTCTTCGGTGGACGTCCCATTTATCAAAAAGACCATCAACCGGGCAATGGAGTCGCCCCGGTTCTTATCGGCTACTGATAAAGAGATTGCCTTTTATGGCGGAACCTTCACAAATCTGACCTATGAAAAAATGCTGGAATACCTAAAAGGGGTAGCTCCCTATCTATCGGATGGCTCCTTCAGGTCAATAAGAATTTCAACAAGGCCGGACCTGATTGATGCCGAAAAACTCGACATTTTGAAACGCTTCGGTGTTTCGACCGTCGAACTTGGGGTACAATCCATGGATAATGAGGTGCTCAGGTTATCGGGGCGCGGATACAGGAATGAAGATGTCTTTATGGCCGTGAACCTTTTGAGGGAACACGATTTTAGGATAGGTGTACAACTCATGCCCGGGTTGCCGGGTGATTCTGATGATCGATTCAGAAGAACCATCGAGGATGTGATTGATCTTAAACCGGACATGGCGAGGCTATACCCTGCAGTTGTGCTAAGCGGTACAGGTTTGGCCGAGCTATATCATAAGAACCGGTACCAGCCCCTTGATCTGGAAAAAGCGGTTGATTTATGCAGTGACAGCTGTATTCAAATGGAGAGTAGAGGGATTATAGTGATCAGAATCGGTCTGATGTCTTCACCCTCACTGCTTGATAAAGGGCAGATTATTGCCGGTCCATGGCACAGTGCCTTCGGGTTTCTGGTACGGTCCGCTATTCATCAAAAAAAGATCCGTCCCATGCTTCCCGAACCGGGCATGGTCTCCAGGTTCTCTATCAGGGCGCCTCTCAGAGAGATCCCCCTGATCAGGGGATATAAAAACCAGGGGCTACATACAATAGAGGAAAGGACAGGGGCGAAGGTGATATCAGTTATACCGGATGAACAGATATCCTCCGGTTCAATCCGTTTGGATTTTGTTACTAACCACTTTAACAAATCATAGATCGTGATTGGTTGATTTGTTGATTCATTAAATTGGTGAATCGTTACTAACAAACCATGTGAATGGATGTGACGGCTTTTTCTGAAAGGACGATATTATGAAAAAAAGGGAGATTGACTATCCCCATATAATTTAGTTTAATCATTGATTATTTTCAGATCATTTACCTATTTGAGGAAAGGAGGTTTGAAATGTATGTAGGAACGATTATGAAGACCGACCTTGTGACGGTTCCGCAAAGTATGTCCCTGAAGGAAGCCAAGGATATTATCACGGAAAAACAGATTGCTCATCTCCTTGTGGTTGATTACAAGGGAAGACTCCGTGGTGTTGTCTCGGACAGGGATCTTAAGGAGAACTGGGCGTCAAAGGCGACAACCCTGAGCGTCCATGAACTGAATTACCTCCTGGATCAAATGACCGTTGAAATGATCATGGTAAAGACGGTTATTACCACCACGCCGGACACCACTATTGAGGAAGCGGCTCAGGTAATGCAGACTAACAGGATAAGCGCCTTGCCGGTTGTTCAAGATGAAAAACTTTCGGGGATTATTACAACAAGGGATGTCCTTGGCGTATTACTCCAGGCGATCGGCATCAATAAAGACAGTACCAGGCTAACGGTGCTCGTAAAGGACAGAATCGGTGTTATGGCTGAAATCTCAAAGATTTTAAGAGACCATCAGATCAATATTCGAAGCTTTTTCACCTGGCCTGAGAGAAAACATCCGGGTGTCTACCAGCTTGTCCTAAGGGTAAGCGCGGAAGATGGTGAAGAGGCCATTGAAATATTAACCCTGGGGGGCTTTAAAGTCCTTACTGAGTATGTTAAAGATCTTAGTGAATATCTTCCCGAAGACTGAATTGAATAATTATTCCATTCCCCTTCTACAATAAGGGAAGGTATTTACTGAGGCCCGCCATACATCTCTTTAACCTTTAACCTGTCCGGGCTGCCGTTATCCAGGAGGGGCATATCCTTTATAAACTCAACGTATTGGGGTTTCTTGAACCTGGCGATTCGTTCACCGACAAAATCGATTAATTCCCCCGGTGTAATAACATCCGCTCCCTCTTTAAGCGTGCATATCGCCTTGATGCCTTCCTTCCATTTAGGATCCGGTACGCCAAAAACAACGGTTTTATCAACGGACGGATGTTCGAGGATCACTTTTTCCACTTCCGCGGGATATACATTTTCACCTCCCGGTTTGATAAGTTCCTTTTCAGCTTTTCGTCCCTCGTACCAGAGGAAACCGTTATTATCCATACGGCCCAGATCTCCTGTATGGTGGCGGCCGTTTCTGAATGTGTCAGCCGTATCTGCCGGCAGGTTCCAGTAGCCTTTAAATACCATGGGCCCTTTGACGGATATCTCTCCTATTTCATTGACCCCGACAGGCTGGTCACTGTCGTTTACAAGCATGACGTCGGCAAAAGGGATTATTTTCCCTGCGGAACCGGGACAGTCGTCATAGGCGCCGAATGTTACAACACAGGAGGTTTCTGTTTGACCGTAAAGGCAATAGTAGTTACCTCCGGTATATTGCTGATACCTTTCAATCGTATTCGGTGAATCAATGCCTGCAACGCTCCGTAAGGAGCTGATATCCTTTCCCGTCTTTTCACTCTCATCCAGCAGCGAGGCAAGCATGGGTGAGAATTCCATCATGAGAGAGGCTTTTTTGCCTGCGATAAGGTCAACGGCCTGGATAGCATCGAATCTGCTCATATTGATGTTCAAGGCCCCGATGTGAAAACTTGATGTAACCATAAAAAGTCCGCCGGCATGAAAGAGGGGAAGGACATTAAGATGAACATCATCGGACTTAAGGCCGAAAAGCCAGTCAAAATGGATATCGCCGAGAAGGATGTTTTGGTGACTCAGGAGCGCCCCTCTGGGTCTTCCCGCGACAGCGGCGGTATGGATGATGGTAAACCCGTCATCCGGAGCAACATCTTCAGGATAAAATTCCTTTGCTTCGATAAAAAGTGATTCAATCCTGTTGAAATCCCCTTCATCCCTGCCCAGATTGTATTTTTTTACAGGAAATATCAGATTCCCCTCAATCTGATTTACTGTTTCCTGAAACTCCTTTCCCACGAAGATGATAGATGGTTCGCAATCGTTCAGATTAAATAACAGTTCGTCCGGAGATAACCTCCAGTTCAGGGGAAGGATGATTGCGCCAAGGGCAGAGGCCGCCCCAAAAAGGAGAAAATATTCCATAGAATTCTTTCCAAGGATGCCTATCCTGTCTTTCTTTTTTATCCCGGCTTTGCGCAGTCCGCTTGCCAGGCGATCCACCTCTTCTTTGTATTGCAGGAATGTGAGGGTTGCGCTGTTATCAACCTCAAGCCAGGCTATCTTCCGGTTGAAGATAAGGGCATTTCGCGAGATAAGATCATAAAATGTGAAATCGTGAAGTCCCATATCGATTGCTCCTTATAAAAAATTTTAATTTTTACATCCAGCGTTTACGCCTTTTGTAGGACTTGACCTCCTTAAAGGATTTTCTCCCGCCCCCCTGGGTAACACCCATATAAAATTCCTTAACATCGGGATTGTTCTTCAACTCGGATGAAGTCCCCTCCAGGACAATCTTTCCTGACTCCATAATATAGGCATAGCTTGAGCATTCAAGGGCTATTTTAGCGTTCTGTTCCACGACAAGTATCGTTGTTCCCATTTCCCGGTTAATCCTCTCTATCTTTGTAAAGATCTCCTTAACCAGTAAGGGGGCGAGTCCCAGGGACGGCTCATCGAGCATCAGCATTGTGGGCGCCGCCATTAAGGCCCTGGCAATGGCTATCATCTGCTGTTCTCCTCCCGAACAATATCCTGCCATCCGGTTGGAGACCCCCTTTAATACGGGGAAATGTTCGTACATCTGATGATGATCGGCCTTGATTTTATGGGCCCCGTCATCACGTGTTATTGATCCGACACGGATGTTTTCATCTACGGACAGATGTTTGAAAATACGCCTCCCTTCGGGTACCATTACGGCCCCCAGCCTCACGACCTCTGTCCCCAGCACGTTCGTTATGTCTCTGTCCCTGAATCTGACGGAGCCTTCCCTTATAAAACCGTTCTCAGGTTTCAGCAGGCCGCTGATCGCCCTTAAAGTAGTGGTCTTTCCAGCGCCGTTTGTGCCGAGCAGCGCTACATTATCACCTTCGGATACACTGAGGCTGACGCCTCGAAGGACCTGAATGATGTCATTATAGACAACTTCGATGTTGTTGATTGACAGAAGAGTCGTGTTTGGTTTTTTTATCGCCATGTCTGAATTATCTTATCATAATCCTAAGGAAACTATATGATGACGGGTCTCGAGGCACAGGGCACTGAAATCAAATGAACCGTGCCCCGGCCCCATATTTATCAAATTAATGGACTAATGATACGTCACCAGGATTATTCCAATCACTTATTCTTGAGATATTTTGAAGCAAAAGGCACTCCCACGGCACGGAAGACGCCGTCCTTGGCCAGGTAAAGCTGCAACATATCAACACCCTGCTGGTCGGTTTTTGAATATGATACAGGTCCGACCGTCGTAAGGGGATAATAGGCATCATAACCGTTCATAGCAAGCAGCTCTTCGTACAGGGTCTGGCGACTGATCTCCCTGCCCTTTGCCTTTGCCCGACGTATGCATTCGACTGCGATCTGTGCGACCTGGATACCGTTGGTATAGTTCTGGGAGTTTCCGGTTGTTTCATCCCTGCCGTATTTTTTGGCAAGGCTGAGCTGTGCAATTGTACCCTCACCCTCTGCCGATGTAAGCTTGTAGGATGTGGTCCAGTAATAATTTTCGGCTGCCGAGCCGGCCAGTGCGATAAGGTCGGGGCCACCTGCATAATGGAGACCCATGAAGGTAAGTTTGCCCTCCTGGCCATAAATATCGGCCGATGCCCCAAGGGCCTGAGCGCTTTTCAGCAGTGTGGCTACCGGGGGCTGCACCGTATGACAGATGACATACTGGACCTTCTTTTCCATCAGTCTCTGGATTAGTGCCGTATTGTCCAGGTCATTTCCATGCTCCACCACCTCGATGATATTGATCTTTAAGCCGGCCTCAACCGCTTTTTTAAGGTCGTCCACAGGGCCTCTGCCAAAAGCCGATGGATTAATAAACATGGCCACCTGGGGAATCCCTCCACCCTTGTGGTTGGCAACGAGATATTCCCCTAATGCGATAGCCTGGCTGGAATAGGAAACAATAGGAAGAAAGATATAATTGGAACCATCAAGGTTACCGGCATGAAAGGATGCCGGAATGACGGGAATTTTTTCCTCTTCAAAATCTCCTTTTAAGGCCAGGGTGCTTCCCGTGGAATAGTTAAGATAAAGCACGATCTTTTCATCAAGAAAATCCTCGAAATTTTGTTTGGTTACTTCATTCTTGTAAGCATCGTCCCTGATAAAACATTCCACCCTGTCTTCACCAAGCAATTTTTTATCATTAACATAACGGATATAATCTTCAACACCCTTTGAATATGGATTGCCCACATCTGAAGTGGGGCCGGTTATGGCGACAGAACAACCGAGCTTATAGACCTGTCCGCCACCGACTGAAGCAGCCGGGGCCGTTGCCTTCATCCCGGATATCTCCTTTTGCAATCTTGTGTTTTCATTTGTGAGCTGGTCAATCTTTCCCTGGAGATCCGCCAGGTCTTTTCCATCTCCGCATGCAAAGAGGAAAAAACAACCAATACAAAACAAAATTATCACCGTCGTTGAAAATACTTTCCTTTTCATTTTTATCCTTACCTCCTGTTAAATTGTTTGTTGATATCCTATCCTGTCTCTATATTGTATCCTTCACTCGAAAAAAAGTAATAAATATAATAGCATTGTTATACACCGGAAAATACTACACAAATAAAATCAATATCTAAAGGGCCACAGTTTAAAGTAACTGCGTATGATTCTCCACCAGTTGGACATTCCCCTTGGCTCAAACATTAAAAACAGGACGATTACAAGTCCGAATATCAAAGGCCTGAGGGCGGTTGTCAGATCCATGGCTGATGGAAAGATAGTTTTAGCAAATTGGGAAAAATGCTCAACCTGCAGATTGAGCAAGTGTATGGCGGCCGGGCCGAAAAATGAACCGATAAGGGTTCCGAGGCCGCCGACAATGGCCATGGCCAGGTACGATATGGAATGATGTAGGGTGAAGGATTCAAAACCCACGCCCCTCCAGAGATATGCGTGAAGGGCGCCGGCCACACCGGCAAAAAATCCGCAAAGCGCGAAGGCGTAAACCTTTGTTAAACCCGGATGCATGCCCATGGCGTCCGCTGCCCTGTCATTATCACGTACAGCCACCAGGCATCTGCCGTATCGACTCCGCAACAGATTTCGAACCATCAAACCCATGATAACAACAATGGTCAGGGTAACGTAATACCAGAAGATGTAATGATCTTGTCTGGAAACTTTGCCTGTTAACCAGAATACCCGTTCTACGGAAATGGTCTGCCCCTGGTTGAAAAAGGCCATATGATTGATAATCCACTGGAAAATCATCTGAAAAGAAATGGTGGCGATAGCCAGATATAAATGTTTAAGCCGAAGGGAAGGCAGTCCGACAATGGCACCGAATATTGCCCCCACAAAGCCGGCCAGAAGAATCATGAGGGGCCAGGCGTGGGTAATGAAAAAATGATCATTACCCATCACCCTGCAAAAGGATGCAACCGTATAGGCGCCGATGCCCACAAAGGCTGCATGACCAATGGAAATAAGACCGGCGAATCCTGTAAGGAGATTCAGGCCTATGATAGCAACAATCGAGATAAGGATATTGTCCGCAACCAGCATGTTTTTACTGCTCAGTTCGATGTAAAAAGGCCAGGAATAGAGAAAAATAATAAACAAAATAAAGATAGTCCGGTCCAGATGGGTTGTAAAAAGCCTGTTTTCCTCCCTGTATGATGAAAAAAAGTTACCGGTTGCAAGCCAACGATTTACCGACATTGTCTATACCCGCTCAATCTCATGGATTCCAAAGAGTCCATGGGGTTTAAACATTAGTATGATTAAAAGGATAATATAAGGGAACAGATCTGCGGTGCCGTGCAGGCCCCATTTACCATCCAGATATCCGGAGGCGAACTGTTGAATAAGACCCATTATGATGCCGGCTACAACAGCGCCGAATATGGAATCAAGCCCTCCAAGGATAACAACGGGAAAAACCACAATTCCGAATGCCTGAAGGGTTTCGAAATTTAAACCGGTTATATTCCCGATAATGGCCCCTGCGGCCGCTGCGCTCAGGCCGGCGGTGGCCCAGGCTAGACCGAATACCCTTGGCACTGAAATACCTATGGACATGGACGCGAGCTGATCGTCGGATACGGCTCGCATGGATATCCCGACCGTTGATTTTTTAAAAAACCATGAGAAGGCTCCGATGAGGATGAAGGTAATCACAACTCCAACAAACTGGGTCCAGGAGATTGAAACGCCAAAGAAAGAGATCGGTTCCTGCGGAAGGAATTCAGGGAATGAGAAATTATCAGACCCAAAAGGTGTCAGGTATATTATCCCGTCTATTATGGACATCAGACCGATTGTAACCATGATGATCGAGATTATGGGCTCGCCTATGAGACGTCTTAAAAAGATTCTTTCCACGCTCATGGCCAGGAAAAAGGTGATAACAAGGCTGATGATAAATGAAAGATAGATTGGAATCCCGGCCCATACGGTCAGGGCATAAATAATAAATGCACCTGAGGCAATAATCTGCCCGTGAGCGATATTGAGCACCCTGCTTGATTTATAGATCAGGACAAACCCAAGGCCGGCAAGGGCATAGATGGAGCCTACGACTATCCCGCTGATTACAAGTTGAAAGAAATAGGTCATTGATATCCTTAAATCGTATAAAATGACATCTTAGTATTAACGGTCGTGGTCTGACCGTCCCTATACTGGTAGACTGTTTCGACATCTTTTTCAGTAATATCAGCATCAAACAGGGCGTCATAAAGTTCTTTGTATTTTCCGGTGACAAACTCACGGCGGATCTTGCCGGTCTTTGTCAATTCACCGTCATCCATATCGAGAAGCTTATATAGAATAGCGAAACGATGAATCTTAAAATGCTTCTTTTCAGCATCCCTGTTAATCGAAATGAGTTCTTTCATTATCAGATCGGCTACCTCGGGCTTTGCTGAAAGGTCCATATAGGTTGTAAAGGATATACCCCGGTCCTCCGCCCACTTTCCCACAACTATGGGATCTATGTTGATAAGTGAGGCGATGAAATCCCTTTTGTCCCCGAAGATAATCGCCTCTTTGATATAAGGGCTGAATTTGAGTCTGTTTTCCAGAAACATGGGACTGAACATTTCACCGGAAGAGGCATGCATTACATCTGAAATGCGGTCGATGACTACGAGATGTCCGTCTTTATCAAGATAACCGGCATCTCCCGAATGAAGCCATCCTCCTTCAAGGAGCTTTTCCGTTTCATCGGGAAGCTTATAGTAACCGCTGCAAACGGAAGGAGATCGCGACAGTATTTCACCCTTATCGGATATCCTGCATTCGGTTTCGGGCAGAGGCTTTCCCACGGTATCCGGACGGATATCACCGTCCCTGTGCATGTAAGCGATACCGGTGATCTCCGTCTGTCCATAAATCTGTTTGAGATTAACTCCGATAGCATGATAAAAGGTGAAAAGCTCAGGGCCGAGGGCCGCCCCACCGGTGTATGCACGCCTTAGTCGCAACATGCCGGTCTGGTTGATGAGGGGTTTGAATATTAATATGTTTGCAAGCCAGGCCCTGATGCGAAGAAGGACAGGAAGTTTCATCCCTGACATTCTAAAGATTGCCGCCCTTTCCCCTATCTTGATAAAGTATTTATATAAGAGTTTATTCAGCCGGTATGAATCGTCAATTTTCAACCAGATTTGAGAACGGATTGTTTCGTATATTCTGGGAGCACCGAACATGAAGTGAGGTCCGATCTCCTTTAAATCCTCCATGCTTGTTTCAACGGACTCGGGGAAATTAATGCAGATTCCCGTTGCCATAGCGACTCCGAAAGAATTCATCTGCTCGCCTATCCAGGCAAAGGGAAGAAAGGAAAGATATTCATCCGTTTCCTTTAACGGGTCTTCCCGGGTTATCTGCATACCCATATTAATATAGTTGCGGTGCGTCATCATTGTCGCTTTTGGAATGCCGGAGGTCCCGGATGTCAGACAGAGGTGACATACCTCATCCGGTTTTCTTTCTTTTATCATTGTCTCGAATAACGCCGGCTGTTTTTCGTGCTCTTTTTCACCTTGCTTGTATAGGTCATCCACATGCAGAAACCATTCATCAGCCCGGTAGTCTCTCATTCCCTTTGGATCTTCATAGATGACCTTCTCAACCATAGGGATACGATCGCGGACCTCGAGAATCTTGTCGACCTGTTCCTGGTCATCGCAAAAAACAATTTTAATATCCATATAATCAAGCAACTGGGCGATTTCATCGGGAAGAGTGGTTTGATATATACCGGCGGATATAGCGCCGAGGGATTGAGTCCCGATGGCCAGGAAAAACATCTCGGGGATATTATCACCGATCAAGGCAAGCTTGTCTCCTTCCCTGAGACCGATTTTTTTTAACCCCAGTGCGGTTTTTCTCACCATCCCATAATATTCTGACCATGTATACCTGTTCCAGTAACCGTGATCCTTTTCGCGCAGGGCGACCTTGTTTGGAGATAAACGGGCACGCCTTTGAAGCATCTGGGGGATGGTATAATTCAGAAGATCGTCCTTTTTTTCCATATGCGACTATTCTTCCCCTATGTAGGCTTCAATAACCTTAGGATTTGAAGCCACTTCTTTGGGATCTCCCTTGCCGATGACTTCCCCGAAATCAAGGGCGTAGATATAATCGGAAATATCCATTACAACACCCAGATCATGCTCCACAAGAACGACGGTGATATCCCGCTCTTTCTGAATGTCCAGGATAAAGCGCACCATATCTTCCTTTTCTTCGATATTCATTCCTGCCATGGGTTCATCCAGGAGCACGAGTTTCGGACCAAGCGTAAGTGCGCGGGCGACTTCCACGCGCTTCTGAATACCATAACTAAGAGCCCCGACAATCTTTTTTCGATATGGCTCCAGTTCCATGAAATCGATGATGTCTTCCACGAATCCTCTGTTCTCGGCCTCAACCATGGATGTCTTACCGTAATAGATAAGGGCCTGGAAAAAATTATACTTAAGATTCTGGTGTCTTGCCAGCAACAGGTTGTCGAGCACGGACATGCCTTTAAAAAGCTCCAGGTTTTGAAAGGCCCTGGCAATTCCTATATTTGACACCTGGTGGGGGGTGGAATTTGTAATAATATGGTTGTCAAATCTTATATCACCTGAGGAGGGGCGGTAGAATCCCGAAATACAATTGAGAAGGCTGGTTTTACCCGCTCCGTTCGGGCCGATTATCGAGGTTATCAGTCCGGGTTCAATTTTTAAGCTGACCCTGGAAAGGGCATACAGGCCGCCGAAACTTAGTGTTACATCAGTAATCGTCAGGGTATTCATAAAACCTTTCCGGAAAATTTTGATATTTTAAATCTATGCCCACTTTTTGTGAAGGGCGCTCATAATACAGGACTTAGCAGTTCTTTTCATATTCTTCCCACTTTTCATCCACCTGCCGTTGTATTTGAGTGATTGTTTTTTCCGTAAGCGCTTTAAAACGTCTCTGCATCTTAAAATACTCTATAACCGGACGCAACTTTTTTCTCGTTAATCTCTGGGATGGCCCGGTTCGCTTCAGAATACCGTTTTCTATCTCGTAAAGGTCAAAGAGCCCTGTCCTAACCGCCATTTTTCCAACCTTTACACTATAAGCCGGATCAAACCCCCATCCCGGAGGACAGGGAGTATGGATATGAAAATATTTAACGCCGGATATTGTCATGGCTTTTTTTAGCTTGTCATAGATATCGAGAGGGTATGATGCCGAGCATGTGGCTATATATCGGAT
>JAFGDF010000179.1 GCA_016932235.1 Deltaproteobacteria bacterium
CCGCCCCGGGCGCAACAAGGCAGGATCCAGGATTTCCGGCCTGTTGGTGGCGGCCATGATAATGACCCCTTTATTCGTTTCGAATCCGTCCATTTCCACCAGGAGCTGATTGAGAGTTTGCTCCCGTTCATCATGCCCGCCCATGACATTCATTCCCCGGGCTTTCCCCAACGCGTCCAGTTCATCGATAAAGATGATGCAGGGGGCCTGGCCGGCCGCCTGGGCAAAAAGATCGCGAACGCGGGCCGCTCCCACTCCGACAAACATCTCCACAAACTCAGACCCGCTGATGCTGAAGAAAGGGACCTTTGCCTCCCCGGCCACGGCCTTGGCCAGAAGCGTTTTGCCGGTACCCGGAGGGCCTACCAGAAGCACTCCTTTGGGAATTCTTCCTCCCAGTTTCTGGAATTTCCCCGGATTACTCAAAAATTCCACGACTTCCTGGAGCTCTTCTTTGGCCTCATCGATGCCGGCCACATCGGCGAAAGAGACCTTGGTCTCACTTTCAGCAAATATCTTGGCCTTGCTCTTGCCAAAAGACATGACCCCCGTCCCGGGCCCCATCTTTTTAATAGCGTATCTCCAGATCAGGAAAAAAATGCCGATGGGAATAACCCAGGAGAGAATGCCGCCAAGGAATTTACTCTCATAGCGCCCGGAGTAATCCACCATGTGATCATCCAGCTCCTTCACCAGGTCGGGATCATTCACCCTAACCGTAGTGAATTCCTGGTCCTGCCCCGGATTTTCTCCTTTTCCTTTCAGCGTTCCGCGGATATTTTCCGGGGCGATAGTCAATTTGCCCAATGTCCCATCGGCTATGGACTGTTTAAACTGGCTGTAGGGAATCGTCTCCACTTTCGCGGAAAAGAAGTTTTGTTGCAGATAGGAAAACAAAAGGAATGCCATTACGAAATACCAGATACTGAAATGAGTCTTGGGAGGCAAGACATCTCTCCTTTTCTGCGGGTCCTTAAGGCCGAATAGAGAACGGAACTTATCTGTTAAAATTTGCCCCGGTTCTTTTTTTCCATTGGATGCCATACTCATTTTTTGATAAGAAGTTCAAGCCCATCGGCGCATGCCCGGGCGACACCATAGTCAGATTCATTTTGCCCGGGCATTTTATCCCAGCCCCCTTTTTCAATGAATTCAGATCGCTTCCATGAATCTAATTCCCCTAATTCCTTTAGTTTCTCCTCATGATTCGGTTGTTTCATAAATTGGGCGACACAGATAGCGGCTTGGCTCGCCAAGACCGCTTCTCTGGTCATCTTTTTGGTCGTGCCGGAGGTTGACCACCCCCCCCACGCGAAACCGATGATCATTGCGACGACTGCCCCAACAATAAGGCCCCAAACCCCATACTTAATCTTTCCTTCGGTCTCCGGTTTCATTGATAATGCCTCCTTGAATTATGTTGTTGAATTTTCACCTGCGATGACCTCGCAAACAATGATTTATATGAGATAATCGGCCCCTGCCCTGAAACTGGAACCGTTCCGTCCATGCATCTCAAGGGATGGTTATTCCATGCGAGGCCTGTCGGTATCCCCTTTTTCCATTTCCAGCATATTTTCCTTCAACTTATGAATTTTCTCATTGCGGTGTTTTTTCCTTCTCTGATTCAGGCGCGTCTTCTTCCCGCATTCTTTTCTCCATTTTGGCCAGAAGTTCGGCTGTATTTTTTTTCAGCTCCTTAGTCCCTCCGGTCCTTTGAAATGCCATAACAGCAATAACCAACGCAACAATAGCCACGATAAAATTTAAAATTTCCATAATCATTTCTCCTTTTTTTTAAAATTTAGAATACTGTCGGATAAAATCCGACAGTATTCTATATGATATGTATTTCGCATATCCTCCGGTAGTGATAGCCATATATTGCGAGAGTGACGGCCAATGGAACCAACCTGGGCTTGCGGAGCATGGTCCAGAGCAGCAGGCGCCAGTAATGAAACCGCTCTTTGCCCCACAGACCGAGTCTAAAGCATGACCGGAAAAACGCAAGTAACCTCTGGAGATCCATGGGTGTTGTGATATCAGGGGCCTTGACCTCTTTCAGAAAATTTCTTGCCCGTTGATAGAAGTTATTGGGAGAATAGATCTGTTTCATAATTGAACGGTACCCCTCCAATAACCTGTCAGGACCCATTTTGGGGAGGATATTGGTCGTTCCGTCCACATTGTCTCCGGAAAACTCTCTGACCACACGGTTTTCTCTCTTGAGCCGGTCAAACAGCCGTGTTCCTGGAGGGGCCTGGAGTATTCCTACCATTGCCGCTACAATTCCGCTTTGCTGAATGAAATCGATTTGCCGCTGGAAGATGGAATGGGTGTCACTGTCGAACCCTACAATAAAACCGCCCATAACCTGTAAACCGGCCTTTTGGATAGTCTTCACGCTCTGAAGGAGATCACGGTTTTTATTCTGGGTTTTATGACATTCCGTAAGACAGGCGTCATCAGGTGACTCTATGCCGATAAAAACGGAATCAAATCCTGCCTTGACCATCAGATCCAAAAGTTCCGGGTCATCGGCCAGATTGATGGACGCCTCAGTATAAAAAACGCATCCCTTTTTATCTTTTCGCCATTCAATCAGGGCAGGAAGCAGCTGTGCTTTCAGATATCTCTTATTTCCTATAAAATTGTCGTCAACAAAAAATATTGAACCACGCCAGCCTGTATCATATATACTATTTAGTTCAGCGATGATTTGTCGAGGCGTCTTGATACGCGGACGATGGCCGAAAAGGGCCGTCACATTGCAAAACTCGCAGTTAAACGGACATCCCCTGGAAAACTGGATGGTCATGGACGCATATCTTTTCGTGTCTATCAAATCCCATAAGGGGAGAGGAGTGTTATGGAGATCACAGAAACCGGATGCCCTGTATATCTTTTTCAGATCTCCGTTTTTCAAATCTTCAAGAAAAGGCGGCAATGTGCGCTCGGCCTCGTCCAGGACAAGATGATCTACTTCCCCGAATTCCTCCGGCTCTGCAGTGAAAAGCGGTCCACCCGCGACAACTTTCAAACCCTTCGCCTTGCAGCGAGCGATGATTTTTTTTGCCGAACTCCGCTGAACCGCCATCCCTCCGATGAAGACCATCTCCGCCCAAGCGAGATCATCATCCGTAAGGCAATCCACATTAACATCCACGAAGCGCTTTTGAAATTCATCCGGCAACAGTGCCGCGACAGTAAGCAGTCCGAGCGGAGGAAAAGCCGCCTTCTTACGGATAAAGCTCAAGGCATACTTGAAAGACCAGAATGTATCCGGAAATTCCGGATAAATCAGCAAGGCCCTCATTGGTTCTCCTTTCTTATATCAAAATTATCCCTGCTCATTTCGGGATCGTCTTCAGGAACCGGTAATAATCTGAGTCGGTTCCGAGAATAACAAAGGCGTTTTTATAGGCGGACTCTTTGTAGGTCTCCAGGGTCTTGAAAAATGCGTAGAAGGACGGATCCTGACCGTAAGCGTCTCCATAGATCCTGGTCGCCTCGGCATCCGCTCCTCCGCGGATCTCCTCGGCAGTCCTATATGCTCCGGAGATGATGGATTTCAGCTCCTTCTCCATCTGGCCGAGGATCTCAGCCTTTTTGCCCTCTCCTTCCGATCGAAACTGGGCGGCCTTGCGTTTCCTTTCCGATACCATCCTCTCATAAACCTTCTTACGCACTTGCTCGACATAGTTAATCCGCTTTATGCGCACATCGACCAGTTCCATGCCAAAGGCAGGCATGGCCTTTGAAGCCTCGGCCAGAATCGCCCGGGTGATCTTCTCCCTGCCCAGCAGAACGGTTTCCGGAACAGTTGCCTCTTCCTGGAACGGGGAGAGGACATTGCCTTCCACATTCTCCACGCTCGGCATCTCGTTCGTAGTCCGGACGAGTTCCACCAGAGGGTTCGCCGAAACATAATCCCGGAGAACGGCGTCAATGATATCATCCAGCTTGGCGTATGCCTGGGTGTAAGTGCCGAGAACCTCCAGAAATTTCTGGGCATCCACGATTCGCCACCTGGCAGTTGTATCCACATAAATAAACCGTTTGTCCCGGGTAGGTATCTCTTTGGGATCACCATCCCACCTCATAATCCTCTTCTCATAGCGATGGATGTCCTGAATGAAAGGTATCTTTAATTTGAGGCCTGCGTCGATCTTTGGTTTTCCAATCGCTTTTCCAAATTGTGTGATCACCACCTGGTCCCATTCGCTGACCGTGTAAAAGGCTCCTGAAAGTAATAGTGCCAGTAAGATAATGATTACAACACCTATGAAAGCTCCCATTTGTCTCATTGCACCTCACCTCCCCTCGTTTCCTGCTGATTGAGCTGGAGAAGAGGCAGAAGGCCTTTCTGCTCACTGTCGATAATATAGATCTGCCTGGCATTGGGCAGGATCGTCTGATAGGCCTCCAGATAGAGGCGCTGTTTGGTGACTTCTTTCGCGTTTTCGTATTCTTTGAGAACCGCGGAGAATCTTGCCACATCACCCTTGGCATGGTTCACCCGCTCGAGCGCGAACCCCCGTGCCCCGTTGATCGTTCTTTCCGCCTCTCCCCTGGCCTGTGGAATCTGCCTGTTGTACGTCTCCTGGGCCTCGTTAATGAGCCGCTCCTTTTCCTGCTGGGCCTCGTTTACCTCGTTAAAGGCTCCTTTTACGGGATCGGGTGGCACTACGTTCTGGAGTCTCACATTGACGACGCGGATTCCGGTTTCATACTCATCGAGAATCTTCTGAAGCTCCTCCTGGGCCATCCTATTCACCTCTTCACGGTTTTGGAGCACATAGTCAAAGCTCCTGTTCCCCACAATGCGCCGATTTACGGATTCGCTGATATCCCTGAGTGTCATAATAGGGTCCTGAACGTTAAAAAGGTATTTCCGGGGGTCTTCCCTCCGAAACTGGATGATCCACTCCACATCTATGACGTTCAGGTCGCCTGTGAGCATGAGAGATTCCCGCTCTCCCGCTGCGCCCTTTTCATACTGGGTCCGAACACCGGGGCGGACGCTTTTGAAACCAAAGCTCTCCGTATCTACCTGTTCCGTATGCACCTTAAAAACCGTGTCGATCCCAAAGGGGATCTTGAAGTGAAGCCCCGGCTGGACCATATCGGAATACCTGCCGAATCGCAGAATGACACCCTGATGACCGGGGGCAATAGTGTAAAAGGCGGTGTAAGCCAAAATGATCGCGATAACAATAACAATCACAATAAGCCACAGAGGCTTTCCTCCTTTCCCGAGGCTCAGCGAATCTCCCAATTTCTTGATCATTTCGGGAAGATCGGGGGCTCCCTCTTGCCGGCCTCCTGTAATATTATCCCAAGTCATGAATATTCTCCTTTCCTTTTAGATTTCCCTTTCCCCTGAGGGCAATGACGACCTCATCCCCCTCTGAATGGGAGACCGTGTGGATTTTCATTTCCAGAGGCCTGGCTAAGAGGCTCCTTGTCCCGAGCAGGACACTGAATCTTTCAGACCTTATATGGTTGTCCACGTCTTCGCGGGTTTCCCACTCCTCGATCAGATTGTAAACTGTCTTACCATCGATATCGCAAAAAACGTCATAGCTCAGACAACCCTTCTCCTTTCCCGCCGTATCAATCATGGAGAGAAGTGTCTGCATAAGCTCTTTCTGCTTTTGCGGAAGTACATTCATGATTATTCTGACCATGATCATTACATTCACCTATCGTCAATGCCGGCCTTTAAATATTAGCGGGGAAAAGGGCATATTTACCCATGGCCAAATATGACTTTTTCGGGCAACAGGAAATAAGGGTGGATGAAAAATTATTGGAAAATAGAGTCCCAAAATGCCGTTATTTTTTCGGTCATTGATCTCTGC
>JAFGDF010000180.1 GCA_016932235.1 Deltaproteobacteria bacterium
CCTGCGGCGTATTGCTCATACGCCTCAGTCCTCGCTCCTCGGCGCCTAGCATCTGACACCTTGATGGTGGCCAGGAATATGCCAAAACCCCTTGCTCAGGTCGCTTGCGTAAAAATTTGATGGTAGATTTTGGGAAGGGATTTAATTGAAAGCCGCGTTTGTTATTGGCCGAAAGAGGTGAACGCACTGAAACGCGCACGTACAGGAGTCTGCCGGCCTTTTGCCGACAATATCCTAGCTGATGCATACCCTCCTTATCTCGCTGATATCCGTCATACCCTTGAATGCCTTAACTATACCGTCCTGCTTCAATGTGGACATTCCCTCAGTCATAGCCTGTTTGAAAAGTTCATCCGAGGGTTCTTTTTTTTTAATCATATTTTTGATTTTTTTCGTGCCTTTCATCAGTTCATGTATTCCCAGCCTTCCCTTATAACCGGTCGCGGAGCACAAATCGCAACCGACGGAACGGAAAAGAGTCAGGCCAGGTGAATACTCTATCCCGGTGTTTCTAAAATACTCTTCGCCATAATCAGACACAATTTCATTAAATTCCTCCTCTGATGGATGGTATTCCTCTCTGCACGCGGAGCATAGTTTCCTGACAAGCCTCTGGGCCATTACGCCGAGGAACGCATCCGAAAAATTAAGCGGATTGAGCCCCATATCAAGCAGCCTGGTGACCGTTTCAGGCGCGCTGTTGGTATGAAGGGTGGAAAAGACCAGATGTCCGGTCAGCGATGCTTCAACACCTATGGATGCCGTCTCATGATCACGCATCTCACCGATCATTATTACATCGGGATCGGCCCTTAGAAATGCCCGCATGATCCTTGAAAAATCAAGCCCTATCTTGGGCTTGGCTTCAACCTGTCGCATGCCTTGCTGGGTAATTTCTATCGGGTCTTCAGCCGTCCATATTTTTATTCCAGGTTTGTTGATATGCCCCAGGGCGGCATGCAATGATGTGGTTTTTCCGGAACCGGTCGGTCCGACCACGAGAATAAGCCCGTAGGGCTGCGAAATAATCTCTTTCATTATTTTGAGATTTCGTTCATTCAGCCCCATATCGTCCAGGGCCATTGCTCCCGCTGTGGCCAGGATCCGCAGCACGGCGTCTTCGAAATCGCCTGCGGTCGGAAGTGTCGCGACTCTCAGCTCAAAGGGTGGAATGCCTTTTCTTTTAAACTTGATCTTTCCATCCTGAGGAAGCCTCCTTTCGGATATATCCAGGCCCGCCATTATCTTAATCCTGGAAATTATCCCCTTTGCCATTGAGTTCGGGATCTGAATGTACTCCTGGCAAACTCCGTCCATCCTGAAGCGCACCATTGTCTTTTTAGTCACCGGGGACGGTTCGATGTGGATATCTGATGTGTTCTTTCTGAACGCGGCAACGAGAATCTGATCCACCAGTCTTACAATCTTACCGGATGCCTCGTTATACTCCTCTGGAATATCTTCCTGATCATCCTCCTCCTCTTCAAATGAGATGTCCGGAAGGATATCGAGATCTTCTATCTCTTCTCCGGTTGAATCTCTTTCAGCTGAAGGCCCATCCTTAAAAAAAAGCTTGATATAAGTCTCAATGTCCTCCTTTATTCCGACAAACAGTTCAATATTCTTGGCTTTTAACAGGGCCTTAATAATATCAATCTTGTTGAGATTTATCGGATCATCCACCAGTACCTGGATACGGTCCTTTTCCCACCCCAGAGGCACCCATAGATCCTGAAGCAGGAATAACTTCTTCAGATTGCCGAGCAGTTCAACCGGTGTCTTGGTATCAGGGTCGAATCCTTTGAACGGACACCCAAAGCAATTCGAAAGAGATTTTCCCACATCTTCTTTTTTGAGTTTAAGGTGGTTAATCAGAACATATTCCACACTTTTCTTCGTCTTTTTCGCCAGGTCAAGGGTCTCCTGCAACTGGTCAGTCGTAATAAGTTTGTTCATAAGCAGGTGATCATACTTCGAGCCTGTGGCGAAAAACGCGGCAACAAAGTTCAGCCTCTCTTTTATCTCCCTATTCTTCGGGTCCAGACCAGCGGCCGTCTCGTAAAAATAAAGGGCCAGCTCCTTGTTATCCCTTTTCTCCATCTCCAGGCCGAATCTGAATTTCAGATTCGCCTTTTTTTCGTCTTCAAAGTCATGCCTCTTTATCATTTCTTCCACCTGACCGATAATCTGGGTCATGGGATAAAGCTTAAACAGGCATTCAGACATTTCCGGGATAAGAGTCTCTCTGGAGTAATCCAGTGTGAGAAGCTTCTCATATTCAACGACAGCCTCTTTCATCAGTCCTAATTCTTTGAAGGCGAAAGCGCTGTCGTGGATCGCGGGCGCATTGTTGTTGACAACGGCAAGCGTATCATGGATGCAGGTGATATCCTCATCTGAGAATGTACATCCCACGCCCCGGGAATGTTCTTCAATCTCTTTTTCTATTATCGCTATCTTCCCGTCGATCTCCTCCCTCCGGTCACGTTCCAGGTCGGAGACGCATGAAAGAATCTCCTTATAAACATCAAGCGATTCACTGAAGAGCCCCATCGAATGGTAAACAGCCGCCTCTTCTATCCTTGTCTCGATCTCCATGTAAATGCCCGAAAAAAATTATTTTCGAAAAAAAATATCTTCTTTATCGCCTTTAAAGGTCTCATGAAGGGCATGGTCCCTCGTGGCCGAAAACCCTTAGCCGGCCTGTCTGCGAACGAACACCCACAGGCAGGCAGATCGCGTCCCTCCATGTGCCCGAATGCGGAATGTACCGAAATCTTCCTAACAGTCTGTCGGACAGAGTCCGACAGACTGTTAGGATAGTTCATCCGATAACGATTCAACCGTCGCGGTAATGATCTTTTTCAGGGTAGGCAATACATTGTCACCCTTGAGCGCGCTTGCGGTAAAAAACGGCCGTTGAAGCCTCCTGTTCAGGCATCTCTCAAGCACATTAACCGGGGAAAGAGGTATTCCGCACCCTTCAAGGTCCCGCTTATTATACTGCATCACCATCGGTATCTTAAATATGCTTTTCCTGTACGCGGCCAGATTTTCCTGAAGGTTTTTCAGTGAAGCCCTGTTTTTCTCATTTCTCACTTTTAACGAATCAGCCACAAAAACAACGCCATCGACCCCCTTTAAAACCAATCTCCTTGTTTCATTGTAAATCACCTGTCCTGGAACCGTATACAGCCGCACTTTGATCGTAAATCCTCTTACCGTCCCCACGTCCATCGGAAGATAGTCAAAAAAAAGCGTACGATCACCCTGAGTCTTGATCGCGACCATTTCCGAACCTATCTGTTTTTTGCACTTCTCGTATATATACTCCAGGTTTGTGGTCTTGCCGCATCTTCCCGGACCATAATACACTATCTTCAAATGAACCTCTTTCCTTTTTATATTCACAAAAGCCAATTCCAATCTCCCCGGCAGCCTGTCGGACTTTGGCCGACAGGCTGCCACAAAGATTTAAAAACGATTCTATTTCAAAAAGAGTTGATGTCAGGCAGGTTCCCGCCTTCTTCTATCCGCCTCCATCACCTTTCTGATAGCGACAAGCTCATAGGACATTGTTGAAATGCCCTCCGCCAGTACGCGCAAAAACATGGACATATCCTGTTCAGGCAAAGTATTATCTTTCATCCCCGGAACAGATCCTTTTTTCTCTATTGTTCTATCCTTATCATTTGCCGGAGACCCTTTTTCCCCCTTTCCGTAAGCAACATGGGACGGTGCCATGCTGTTTGGATTTTTTCTTTTTCCGGATGTCCGGCCTGGCAATTTCACAGGACCGGCAAAAAATGTCACGCATCTCTCCCAGAAACAGACATCCCCCATTGACTCAGTGAGAGCGTTCTCCTTTAAAATCAGATGCCTTCCGATATTCTTTATGCATTTGGAGGCATTTGAGCCGGGAGAATGAAGCAAAAAAGGATTCTGTTCTTTTACCGCCTCCCGGACGCTGCGGTCATGGACTACCGATCCCAGAGGTTGCACTCTCAAAGGCAGGTATTTATGGACCGCTTCCCTGAATTTTTTAAAAACGATATCGGCAGTCTGCATGTTCTTGCATTGATTAACAGAGACCATTACTGAACCCTCGAATCCGTTCAACGAAAGGACCTTTAAAAGGGCGTAGCCGTCTGTAAGTGATGTCGGCTCAGGAGTCAAAACCAGCATGACTTCTGATGAAGCCAGACAGAATGAAATGACATTCTTCGATATTCCCGCTGATGTATCAACGAGGAGGAAATCATAGCTGTCCAATTTCGAAAGAGAATCAACCATCCTTTTTATTTCCGTTTCATCAAGTTCGGTCATCTTCTGAACGCCGCTGGAACCGGGAATAATATCAATGCCATTGAAATCCTTAATCATTATGTCATCGATGCCTTTACCGTTTAAAATGACGTCCTCCATGGTAAACTCAGGGTAAAGGCCCAAAAGAATATTTATATTCGCCAAGCCCATGTCAGCATCAAACAGACAGGTCCGATAACCCTCTTTTGCCAGGTGCAATGCAAGATTAAGGCTGATATTGGTCTTTCCAACCCCTCCCTTGCCGCTTGTCACGGTAATCACCCTGGCCATATTAAGTCCTCGAACAATCTTTCATAGGTATTCTCTCTGCATCTCATCTTTCAATCTTGAACTTTCCATGAGTATATGCATAAGAGACTTGTTGATTTCCCGTTTTTTTCTCCTGCACACATTTGAGATTTCAATAAGACTTCCCTCCCAGCCTATGATATGATAAGCGGCTTCCTCGCCCCTTAATTCACCGGTTTCAGCATCTATCAACTCTCCTTTGTTAAAAAAGAGGTAGCCGGTATTACCACCTGACCGGATGGTGAGGGTGCAGATTTTTTCTTCTATATCTATCAACTGGAGGAATGATGAGGTATTAATCCCCTGAACCTGACTGTTTTCATGTGGCTCCAGCTCTTTCAAAATAACTTCCCTGAATACATTCAGATCAAGGGGCTTTTCAAAATAATGATACCCATCAAATGATCTTATTTTCGATTCAATCTCTGCATTTCCATACCCGGTAAGGACAATAACCGGAATCTCAGGATGGTTCGTCCTCAAATAGGATATCAGCTTCAATCCATTCATATTCGGCATAAAAAGATCAGACACAACCAGGTCCACCCCATTTTGAAAAATGATTTCTTTTGCAATGTCACCGTCTTCGGCAAAGATTAAATCAATGCCGTCATCCTCGATGGACATGGCAAGGGCCCTGCAGACCATCGGATCATCATCGGCTATGAGGACTTTTTTAGGCGATTTATCCGATTGCGTTCCGATGTTTTTCTTATAATGGACAATTCCCTCTTCAAGGGCCTCCATCAATGACCCGGTTGGGCAGGGTTTTGTGAGAAGGCGGAAGATCTTACCGTTGTTTATGGCCTTCATGGCTGCCTGCAGATCCGCATAACCTGTCAGCATTATGCGTGTACTATTAGGAGCGATATTTTTCGCCTTTGTCAGGAATATGTTTCCATCCATACCCGGCATGCGAAGATCGGAAACAATAACAGCATACCGGCCCCCATTGCGCAATGCATCCAAGCCATCTTCTCCTCCGAGGGCTGTTTCAACATCATACTTTTTTCTCATCTGCCGTTTAAATGCTTCCAGGATATTGGAATCATCATCGACAAACAATATCCTTTCTTTCATCCTGCATCTTCCCTAATTCGGAACTTGGAATATCCATGAGGCTTTCATCCTTTACCCGGCAGGGTGCCAGCGGAATCCTCACTATCATTGTGGCGCCCCTATCTTTCACGGCCGCACATTCAATTGTGCCGCCATGCCTGTTTGTGATGATATTATATGCGATTGCCAGGCCCTGGCCGGAACCCAGCCCCACCTCTTTTGTTGTAAAAAAGGGATCAAAAATCCTGGGTTTTATGTCATCAGGTATCCCGGTTCCCGTATCACTCACACCCACCTCCGCCCAGGGCTCTTTATAAAGGGTTTTTACCCTGATCTCCCCTTTTCCGTTTGAGCCGTCTCCAACCATATCTTTGATCGCCTGAGACGCGTTTATGATGAGATTCAGAATCACCTGTTGAAACTCATCCGCCACACATGGTACTAACGGAAGAGATTCATCAAAATCGGTACGCATTTCCGCAAAATATTTCCATTCATTTTTAGTTATGGCGATGGTATTTTGTATAGCCCTATTGATATCCGTATATTTCTTCTCCCCGCTCCCCGGATGGGAAAAGGTTTTCATGGCTGAAATTATTTTCGAGACATGGTTCAGACCTTCAAGTGATTGCGAAATCGCCATGGGGATTTCCCTGTTCAGGTATTCGAGATCCGATTCCTCTATTAGCGAAGCTGTTTCGCGCGTAATCTCCACGACATCCTTCCCGGCAATAAGTGCCTCAAAAAGCATATGATATTTCACCATAACATCATTGATAGTACTAAATGATTCAAGAAGAAATCTTACGTTATCGCTCGTGTACTGTATCGGAGAGTTGATTTCATGGGCAATTCCCGCCGCGAGTTTTCCGATGGCTTCCATTTTCTGCGCCTGTTTCAGCCGTTTTTCAATAAGCTTGCGATCGGAAATATCCCGCGCGATGCCCCGGAATCCTGCCCCGCGACCTCTGGTATCCTTTATGAGGCAAATAGACGCCCCCACCTGTCTTTTTATCCCGTCTTTTCTCTTTATCGCGAAAACAAGCCCTATTCTGGGCTTTTCGGTCAGGTATATCTCCTTGAAAACTCCGTACAGTGTTTTACGGTCCTGTGGTTCCGCAAGTTCTTTAACATTCATTCCCATTAATTCATCTTCGGTGTATCCGGTGATCCGGCATATAAAATCATTAAAAAAAGTAAAATACCCCTTTTTATCGATTTCATAGTATCCCTGTTCGATACTCTCGAAAAACGACCTGTATTTGTCTTCAATCTCCTGTAACATACCGGGATGATGCAAAATGAGTCCTCTCATCAATTCTCTAATATTATCGGCATATTCCTGAAAATCTTTAGCGGGATACAATGAATTTCAGGAAGTTCCAAATTTTGAACTCCCTCTATTCCATCAAATGGTGTATAATCGGGGAGAAATTGCACAAAAATCGCAGCGCTTCCGACAACCGGATATTGAATCATTTCTTAATTATTTTTTGCAATATGCCTGACAAAGTCCGGCATATTGCCTGGAAGGTCCTGATGAAAAATAATATAAATATCCTGTTCGCGGCATCAGAGGCCGCGCCTATGGCAAAGGAAGGTGGTCTGGGAGACGTGGCCGGCAGTCTCCCTCGTGCGTTCAGAAAACTGGGATGCAAGATCGCTGTTATCATACCGGCCTACAGGAAAACGCTAAACTATTTTAAAAACCCACGTGCAATTGCGGAAAATCTGCCCATCAATATGGACGTTCGCTCTCTGACGGCGGATATACTTGAGTGCAGGCTTGCCCCTGGTTTGCCATTATATCTTGTGCGCAAGGACGAGTATTTTGATCGCAGTGGTCTATATGGAAATGAACGTGGAGAATATTTCGACAACACTGAGAGATTCATCTTTTTTTCAAAGAGTGTCGCCAAATTCTGTACGATGATGGAAACCCCTCCTGACATCCTTTTTTGCAATGACTGGCAAACAGGGCTCGTGATGCCCATGATGATCGAAAACAATATGGATTCAACAACAAGGATTTTCGCGATCCATAACATGGGATATCTGGGTCTCGTACCCCGCGAGATGATCGGCGGCATTGGTCTCCCCGCTAAATACTACGGCATGGACGGAATAGAATATTATGGAAATATGAGCCTGCTCAAGGCGGGAATCCAATATTCGGATGTTGTGACAACCGTGAGCCCGACTTACGCCCGTGAGATACAGACTCCGGAGTACGGCTCCGGATTGGATGGTCTGATGAGATCGGTCAGCGATAAAATTTACGGGATTCTGAACGGCGTTGATTACGGGATATGGAATCCTGCCGGGGATAAATTGATCACCGAGAATTACAGCAGGAAGAACATTGCAGGAAAGCGGATATGCAAACAGGATCTTCTTGAAATAACCCGGCTTGATAAAGGATCCGTTGACAGACCCCTCCTGGGAATGATAAGCCGTCTCGTGGACCAGAAGGGAATTGATCTTTTTATTAGAGCGGCACAAAGGCTTTTTAATCTTGATCTTGGAGTAATCATCCTGGGAAGAGGCGAAAAGAGATACCACAAACGCCTTATCAAACTGCGTGACAGACATCCCGAACATTTTTCTTTAAATCTTGATTTCAATGATGAACTCGCGCATAAAATCCTGGCCGGTTGCGATATGCTTCTTGTGCCATCCCGGTATGAACCATGCGGACTCACCCAGATGTACGGCATGAAATACGGGACAATCCCCATTGTCAGATCAACCGGCGGTCTACGGGATACGGTTATCGATCCCGAAGAAGGTTCTGATATCTGCACCGGTTTTAAATTTATCGAATATAACCCGAACGATATGGTACGGGCCATAAAGAGGGCGCTCAAGGCCTTTAATAATAAAAAACAGTGGAACGCCATGATGAAAGCCGGTATGTCTATGGACTTTTCCTGGCACCGTTCGGCGAATGAGTATATCAACCTTTTTAGAAAAGAGAATATGATTCCCTGAAATAATTAATCTATGTCTGATAAAGAAACGAAACACGCTCGCTATCTATGTATACACGGACACTTCTATCAACCTCCCCGCGAAAATCCATGGCTTGATTTTATCGAACAGCAGGAATCAGCTCATCCGTATCATGACTGGAATGAACGGATAACAAGGGAGTGTTACGGGCCGAATTCGCGGTCCAGACTTCTCGGACGCGAAAGCAGAATCCGGGAACTCGTCAATAATTACGAATTCATAAGCTTCAATTTCGGCCCCACCCTGCTTGCGTGGCTGGAAAATTTCAATCCGTGGCTTTATTCGCAGATAATCTCCGCCGATCATGCCAGCCGGCGACGTCATGGAGGGCATGGTAACGCGATCGCCCAGGTCTATAATCATATAATAATGCCCCTCGCCAACCGCAGAGACAAGCTGACGCAGATCAGATGGGGGATAGAGGATTTCCGCTACAGATACGGGAGGATGCCTGAAGGCATGTGGCTGGCGGAAACCGCTGTCGATACTGAGACACTTGAACTTATGGCTGAGGAGGGGATTAGATTTACCATCCTTTCTCCAGCGCAGGCGAAAGCCGTAAGAGACTTAACTGCCGGGCCTTCATCAACGGGAACTCGCCGGGAACCGCCGGAGTCACGCGATTCATTTACATGGAAGGATGTCTCAAACGGCGGCATCGATACAACAAGACCATACCGTGCCTTTCTCGGCAAGGATAAACAGAGGTATCTGGACATATTTTTTTACGATTCCGCACTTTCCCGCGGGATTGCCTATGAAAAACTTCTCGCTTCAGGCTCGGAGTTTTTAAGGCGCATACAGGAAAAAAGCGAAAACATAAACGGCCTTCAGGGATTGATCAACATTGCTACAGACGGGGAATCCTACGGGCACCACTTTAAGTTTGGTGAAATGGCCCTGACCTGGGTAATCAGGAACATTGAGAACAGCGCTGATATCAAAATAACAAATTACGGGAACTATCTTGAATCATTTCCACCGGAGATGGAGGTAGCGGTCATTGAAAACAGTTCCTGGAGCTGTTCACACGGGATTGAACGATGGCGGTCCGATTGCGGATGCAGTACAGGCGGAAATGCAGGCTGGAATCAGAAATGGAGATCTCCTCTGCGTGAAGGCCTTGACGATCTCGCCGCTGACCTGGCCCTATGGTTTGAGGACGCAGGGACAAAAATCTTCCGAGACCCGTGGGCCGCCCGGGATGATTACATACGGGTCATCCTTAACCCATCGAAGGAAAACAGCCTCAATTTTATCAGGGATCATTTAAAAACAGGATTGGACCGGGAAGATGAGGTTTATGCTTTACGGCTTCTTGAATCACAGAGGATGTCCCTTTATATGTTTACAAGCTGCGGCTGGTTTTTTGACGATATATCAGGCCTTGAGCCCGCCCAGATCCTCATGTACGCATCACGGGCAATAGAACTTTCAAAGAACTCCGTTGAAAAGAAACTTGAGGCTTCCCTGTTGAAAACCCTTAAAAAAGCCAAAAGCAATGATCCGGCCTATGCGAATGGCGCGCGTATCTATCACGACGTCGTAAAACGCTCAGGGATGACTTCTTCAAGGGCTGCCGCACATTTTGCCTTCCACGCCGTTTTAGGCAAGGAACAGGAAAAGACATGGTATTTAAACGATATTGCTTCACCCCTGTCTGTTAAGCAGTTTGAGACCAGTGGTTCAAAAGGTTTAACGGGTGTTGTTGAAATCACGGAAAGAAGGACCTGGGGAAAAAATGTCCACAGTTTCATCGTCGAGGAAAAGGATGGCCTGGATCCTGTATGCCTTATAGGTGCATACCCGGAGGTTGATACGGATTCTCTGATGAAGAAAATTAAGACCTTGTCCAAAAGAGCCCCGGAAACACTGACCGGAAGATACCGTCAGAGGAGGTTCAGGGATGTAAAGAGATACCTGTTGAAAGACCTGATACCGGACAGCCGTAACCTGTTGACCCGCGAATCCGCATCTGCTCTCCTCCTGAATGTCAATGAGAAGCTTTCATCATCTGGAAGGATTATAAAAAGGCTCGCATACCTCATGCAACATAGTAATGAGCCCATCCCTGAGATGATATACAACCTTATCCATCTTCATTTCATTGACCGCATCGAAGGACTCTTTAAATCAGCCGCCAAAGGAAATCCGGCAGGACTTGATGAATTGAAGGATCTTTTAAACATGTCTCCCGGCCCGGTTGCGGATAGAGCAGCCCGGGACGGGTACCAATGGACCAAGATTGATCTGATGAAGGAGCCTGGCCTCAAAAAGACTATTCATCTCTCTTTGCATTCCCAGATGAAAGGTATCGCCGAATCACCCCATCTCTATTTTCTTGAAAACCTGATCGGGTTTATCAGCTATTTTGAAAAACTTGGGATCAGTCCTGATCTATGGGAGTGCCAGAATATTTTTTATGACCTATTAAACAACCCCGAATTTACCGGGGGCCTTTCAACCGAGAAAACCATCAGATTCCGTGAACTCGGATCTCTCTTATTCTTTAATATGGAGGACAAATAATATGATCAACCTTGTCATGGTCCTTCACGGCCATCAACCGGTCGGTAATTTTGACCATGTGTTTGAAATGGCGTTTAACAAGTGTTACAGACCTGTTCTTCAGATCCTTGAAAAACATCCGGTGATCCGTGTGGGGATGCACTTTTCCGGGCCCCTCTTTGAGTGGATGGACAAGAAAGATCCCGAATGCCTTGACGTCCTGAAGACCATGGTGAAAAGAAAACAGGTGGAGCTTTTATCAGGAGGCTTTTTTGAACCCCTGCTGGCGAGCATACCGGAAAAGGATGCACGCGGGCAGGTCAGGATGATGAATGATTATATTGACCGGAATTTCGGAGTCCATCCGAATGGTTTCTGGCTTACTGAAAGGGTCTGGGACCCGCGTCTCCCTGCGACGCTTGAAGGCACCGGGATGAGATATACCATAGTCGATGACACCCACCTGTATTATTCAGGAATCGATGCGGAGGATATATACGGCTATTACATAACCGAAAAGGAAGGTCATGTCCTGAATATTATGGCCACTCCCATGACAATGCGATATATAATCCCTTTCAGACTGGTGGATGATGTTATCTCCCACCTCAAGACGCTCGATGAATCAGGCCGAAAACTAGCGGTTTATGGAGATGATACAGAGAAATTCGGTTTATGGCCGGGAACATACGAATGGGTCATTCAAAAGGGATGGCTTGACAGGTTCTTTTCTGCAATTTCCGATAACGGCCAATGGTTAAAGACCGTCCTCCCCGGCGAGGCCATTTCATCTGATGCCCCCCTGGGACGCATCTACCTTCCCCAGGCCTCCTATGAAGAGATGACCGAATGGGCCCTTCCCCCCGAAGCAGGCGCAAGACTCGAAGAGATAATTACCCAGCTAAAAAATGACGGCAGATGGGATCCATGGAGGCCTTTTATCCGGGGCGGGACATGGGATAATTTCCTGACCAAATATGATGAATCCAATTTCATGCACAAGAAGATGCTGTTCCTGAGTGAAAGACTGCCGGCCGATAACGATTTAAGGATAGATCTATGGAGATCACAGTGTAATTGTGCCTACTGGCACGGAATATTCGGCGGTCTTTATCTTGGACACCTGAGAAGAGCGATCCATGAGAATCTAATTAAATCACAAAAAATTTTTTTGGGGGAAGCAAAAACCCCGATGCTGCTGGAATTTGACCTTGACAAGGATGGAAATGATGAGATTCTCCTATGGGATCATGATTTAGGTTTCTGCCTCAGCCCCGCCCGGGGAGGAGGGCTGTTTGATCTGTGTTCCATGCCCGCCGGATTGAATCTGAGCGACACGTTAACCCGACGGCAGGAGGCCTATCACCTGAAAGTCCGCGATGCTCAGGCAAGTGAAAAAGACAAAAAGGATGGAATAGCATCCATACATGATCTCTCACATCAGAAAGACACGGACCTGGAGCGTTTTCTGATAAGGGACGGATACACCAGGATATCCCTTCTCGATCATTTTTTAGGCCCTGACGCAACATTGGAGAAATATCAAGCGGCTGATTACCCGGAGGAAGGTGATTTTATAAAGAAAAAATATGTGCTCGAGAGAAAAAATACCGCTCAAGGAAATGCCATGGTGGAACTTTCAGCGAACGGAGGCGTAAACGGGAAACCTTTAAAAATTACAAAGAGAATCGTAAAAACGGATGGCGCTCAACTGGCGATTGATTACTGCTTTGAATGCGGCGGACAGGAATCCATAACCTCCAGGTTCGGCTCCGAATTCAACCTTACGCTGTATTCACACATGGACGGCAAAAGATATCTGCTCTTTAAAGAGAAAGGTAAAAAAATAGAGGGCTCAGAAACAGGCGAAGAAAATGACGTCAAGCTTTTTGAATTTATTAACGGGGCCGACGGCGTAAACGTGAGCTTTTCTTTCTCAATCCCGGTAACTGTCTGGTTTTATCCCCTGATGACGGTTTCCCAGTCTGAAGGAGGTTTTGAAAAATCATATCAGGGCACAAGCCTGTTGTTCATTCTCCCTTTTTCAATTGCCCCGGGGCAGAGATTAGACTTTAACGTAATGATCAAGATATTATTTTAAAAGATCTGATATCTCATGAAGACCTTTTTTTATTTCCCTCAGCACCTCCTCTTTTCCCACAAGATCGCTTGAACGCTCTTTTATAGCCAGCCTCCTCTTTGCGCCTTCCAGTGTCATTTTTTCTTCATAGAGAAGATTTTTAATCTCGAAAATAATCTCCAGGTCTTTTCTCTGATAGGTCCTCTGGTTGGAATCAGCCCTGCTGGGCCGTATCTGCGGGAATTCACTTTCCCAGTATCTCAGGACATAGGGTTCAACTCCTATGATACGGCTTACTTCACCGATACGGAAATATCGCTTGTCATCAGGAATTTGCATAGTACCCTCAACCTTCTTTTAATGTTCCCCCTGTTTTCTGCATTATCGATTTCACAATCTTGTCATGCAGGCGGTTGATGTCTTTGCCGTCCAGAGTTCCGCTTTCCGACCTGTAACACAACCTGTAACTGAGCGTCTTCTTGTTGGGATCAATTTTTTCACCCTCATACAGGTCGAAAAGACTGATGTCTTCAATCAGTCCCTTTCCCTCTTTTTCAATGATATTCATAATCTTTGCGCTTTCAATATTCCTGTCAACAATGATTGATATATCTCTGAAAACGGCAGGAAAATTCGTAAAAGGTTTGAACTTTATCGAGACACCGCTGAGCTTGTCGAGCAAGGCATCCACATCGATCTCAAAGGCATAGACACCCTTCGCTTTCATTTCATAGCGTTCGATCACCGCAGGATCAACCTTGCCCAGATACCCTAGAGATGACCCCGACACCGTTATGTTGCATGAAGAGCCCTTTTCATAATACGGGGGCAGATCGCCTGTTTTAAACTCGGTTTCATAAAATCCGAGGGCATCAAAAACCACCTCAATCGCTCCCTTAAGATCATAAAAATCCACATATCTCTCTTCACTGTGCCATGCCTTTCGACTGAACAGGCCCGTCATAACCGCGATCAAGGAAAGCTTTTCCAGGGGGAGTTCATCCCCTTCGTCGATAAATATCTTCCCCCATTCAAAAAGCTTCAGGTCGCTTTCCCCGTAAGTGATATTCCCTTTCACGGTCGAGAGCATACCAGGCATCAGCGAAGTTCTCATGACGGACTGTTCAACGGTAAGGGGATTTCTCAATTTCACAAATTTTTTCAAAGAGCTGTCTTCTCTTATCCCCAGGAGATCGACAGAGGCGGGAGATATAAAACTGTATGATATTATCTCGGAAAAACCGAGGCCGGCCATTATGTCGCAAACCTGATCCCGGAGAGCAAGCGCGGGCATTTCACCTTCATCCGACGGCCTTATGAACGGATATGTCCCCGGGATGTTTTCAAAACCCTCCAGCCTCGCCACTTCTTCGACAAGATCAATCTCACGAAAAATATCCACCCTGTGCGATGGTGGTCTTACCTGTAATCTGTCAGCGTCAATCTCTGTTACCTCCATCTCAAGAGCGGTCAGAAAAGACGCGATCCTGTCTTTTGAAATATCCGTTCCAAGAAATTCATTTGTCTTTTTGATCCTCAGCTCAATTACAGGAGCCTCAAATCGCTTCGGATAATTATCTATCGCGCCCTTGCACACGGTTCCGCCTGCAAGCTCCAGGATCAGCATCTCAGCCCTCTCAAGGGCTGAGATACAACCTTCAATGTCTATTCCCCTTTCAAACCGATAAGAGGCCTCTGTGAAGAGGCCAAGCCTTTTTGATCCTCTCCTGATTGACACCGGATCGAAATATGCGCTCTCAATAAGGATGTTTCTGGAATCTTCGTATATTTCAGAATTAAGCCCGCCCATTATGCCTGCAAGCGCCACTGATCCCTCTCCGTCACATATCATGAGGTTCTCGCTGTCAAGCTCGCGGTCAATTCCGTCAAGCGTGGTAAAAGCCTCTCCTGCCTTCGCTCTTTTCACTACGATCCTTTGTTGCCTGATACGGTCATAATCAAAAGTATGCAGTGGCTGACCTGTCTCCATTAAAACATAGTTTGATACATCAACAACGTTATTTATACTTCTTATTCCCGAAGCGTACAGCCGTGATCTCATCCAGAACGGCGAACTCTTTATTTCGACGCCCTGTACCAGTCCGACGGCGTATCTCGGACAACCCACGACATCCTCTACCGAAACGGAAATCAGATCTTCAATTAACGTCTCGCCCTCGTGGACCCTTATTTCCGGAAGCCTGAGGGATCCGCCGGTTATGGCCGACAGTTCACGCGCGATTCCGATTACTGAAGAGCAATCAGGCCTGTTCGGGGTCAGGCTGACTTCCAGGATATCATCTCCAAGATCAAGATAGGATAAAGGCATTCCGGGCTCAAGGTCCTGAGGCAGCAGCATTATTCCTGAATGATCATCGGTAAGACCTATTTCATCCTCCGCGAGAAGCATTCCGGCGGAAATCTCTCCCCTGATCCTGCTCTCCTTAACCATTATACCATCAGGCAACTTGGTCCCCGGCTGCGCCAGTGGAACGTGATAACCTTCTTCTAGATTGGTCGCGCTGCAAACTACCTGGACCTCTCCTTTTCCGGTATCCAGCCGGCAGAGAAACAGTTTTTCCGCGTCAGGATGTCTTTTAACCTCCAGGATTCGTGATACGATTACGCCATCGAGTTGAGCGCCCAGGTGCTCAATCCCTTCAACCTCCAGACCGGACATGGTCATTAAATGGGCCAGTTCATCCAGGGCCATATCCAGGTTCACATAATCTCTCAGCCAGTTTAAACTCAATTTCATGTCCAGCCACTCTCTCCCGTGATCTAAAACTGCTTCAGAAATCTTATATCATTCTTAAAAAAAAGTTGTATATCATCAATTCCGTATTTCAGCATGGCAACTCTCTCCACTCCCAGGCCAAATGCATAACCGGAATAAATTTCCGGGTCATAATTCACAAAGCCATAAACTGCGGGATCGACCATTCCCGAACCTAATATTTCAAGCCATCCGCTATTGGAACATGTCCTGCATCCCTTACCCCTGCAGATTACGCACCGGATATCCACCTCAGCGCTTGGTTCGGTAAAAGGGAAAAAACTTGGCCTGAAGCGAAGGGCCGTATGTCTGCCGAACATTTGATGAACAAAACTTGTCAGTGTTCCCTTTAAATCGCCGAACGTGACACCTTTGTCCACAAGCAATCCCTCAATCTGATTGAACATCGGGGTGTGTGAAACATCTGAGTCACTCCGGTACACTTTTCCAGGGGCGATTATGCTGACCGGAGGTTCCTGGCTTTCCATAACACGAACCTGCATGGGCGATGTCTGGGTCCTCAGAACGACGGTGTCGGAAATGTAAAAGGTGTCCTGCATATCCCTCGCAGGATGATCCTTGGGAAAATTTAATGCCTCAAAATTATAATAATCAAGCTCGACATTTGGCCCTTTTACTATCCGGTATCCCATCTTTTTGAATATATCGCATATGTCCCTGTTGACCTGGGTGATGGGATGAAGATGTCCCCTTGGCGTGGACCTGCCCGGCAATGTTATGTCAACATAATGGTCCGTTTCACCGATACCTGATGAAATACTTTCGAGTCTTTTTTTATAAAGCCCCGTCAGCTCGGTCTTAAGACTGTTTAACAGCTTTCCCATTTCGGGTCTCTGTTCAGTCGATAGCTCCCCGATTTTTTTCATAATGGAAGTGATCAGGCCCTTTTTCCCGAGATATTTTATCCTGAACTCCTCAAGATTCCTGGAATCTATCACAGATTCCAATTCCCTCCGGGCTTCCTCTTGGATTTTTTTAAGTTCTTGTCTCATTTTAACCAGGTGATGAATGGTTGACGGTATATGTTGCCAGGTCCCCTTTAAAAGGACAGGCGTTCGGCGGGCACCTAAAACCTTTATTCAGCAAAATCCTGAGCTAGCACTGCGGGGCAAACCTGAATCTTCATAACATGAAAATCATCTGGAAGGGTAATCCGCCACAGGTGATTTATCCTTAATTCGGCAGTTCAATGGAACAGCATTTGGGAAAAATCCCGGTCTGGAAATATAAGCCTGCCTGCTGTTATCAGGGTTATTGATGTTAACTGTTTTAAGATCTTTCGGTTGAAGCGGCTACTTCGCCATGCCTGCCACCTGGGTAAATCCCACTGGGTCATGCACGGCCATATCGGCGAGAATCTTCCGGTCTAGTTCAATGCCGGCTTTTTTCAAACCGCCCATCAGATCACTGTATGTGATCCCATTCTCGCGCGCAGCGGCGTTAATTCTCACTATCCAGAGTTTTCGAAAATCTCTTTTCCTGCTTTTTCTGTCGCGATACGCATACACTCTGGCCCTGCTCACGGAGATATTGGCGGTCTTAAATAGCCTGCTCTGCGCTCCCCTGAAGCCCTTAGCTGCTTTCAAGACTTTTTTTCTTCTTTGTCTTGCTTTATATCCTCTTTTTACTCTTGGCATTCCAAACCTCTTGTTAACGAACTGTTTATTATTTGTAAGGGATAAGTCTTGCGAGAATCTTCGCGTTTGCGGAATCCACAATTGTCGACTTGCGAAGGCCCCGTTTTCTCTTCGAACTCTTCTTCGTAAGTATATGGCTCGCGTAGGCCTTGCTCCTCACGATCTTTCCGGTACCCGTGGTCTTGAATCTTTTTGCAGCTCCACGGTTGGTTTTCATTTTTGGCATCTGTTTACCTCCAAACGCTATTAATAAAACGAAAAAACTAAAATACAAAGGTGCTCTGCGGGCGTCTCTCCTGCCCTGGATCACCCGCGGAAAAGCCGAAAAAATATCAGGATAGGGAAATCCCGGGGTTCCGCAGGGAGATGTGCCCGGACGAAGAACAAGAGGCGATCTATTTCGGCGCTATCACCATGATAAGGTTGCGGCCTTCGATCTTTGGAGGCATTTCCACCGTTCCTTCTTTACTGACCTCCTCAGCAATCCTGTCCAGAAGTTCGATGCCCATATCCTTATATGTCATTTCTCGGCCCCTGAACCTTACCGTAAGCTTGACCCTGTTTTTATTTGAAAGGAATTTTTTCAGATTCTTGATCTTGAACGCCAGATCATGTTCATCCGTATGGGGCCTAAACTTGATCTCCTTTACCTGAAAGGATTTGGTTTTTTTTCGTGCCTCCTGCGCTTTCTTGCTGCTCTGGTATCTATATTTGCCGTAATCCATTATCCTGCAGACCGGCGGGTCCGCATTCGAGGCAACTTCAACAAGATCCAATCCTTCCCTGCTCGCGATTTCAAGCGCTTCATTGATCGATACTATGCCCAGCTGTTTTCCATCATGGGATATCAACCTGACGCTGCTGGCACGGATCCTCTCATTAACACTGATATCATCGGACTTATTTACTATCGCACTACCTCCTTTGGTTAGATTCCTTTTGAATTAGATCAACAAACTCCTTTTCGGACATGAAGTCCAGGTTCCTTCCATCCCTCAACCTCGGAGTCAAACCCATGTTTTCAGACTCTTTATCGCCTATTATAAGCATAAAAGGGATCTTCTGCACCTGTGCCTCTCTGACCTTCAGCCCGAGTTTCTCATTCCTAAAATCACCCTCAGCCCTAATATCAGCCTTCAGCAAATTTTTCAGCAGTTCCTCGCCGTAAGGGATGTTCCTGTCCGTCACTGTAAGTATGATCGCCTGAACGGGGCTGAGCCAGACGGGGAAAGCGCCCGCGTAATGCTCAATAAGGATTCCTATAAACCTTTCAAGGGCGCCAAGGATTACCCTGTGTATCATTACCGGCCGGTGCTTACGACCGTCTTTGTCAATATAATACAGTTCAAATCTTTCAGGCAATGTAAAATCGCATTGTATCGTGGCGCACTGCCACTGCCGTTCCAGAGCATCTTTGAGTTTTACGTCTATCTTAGGCCCGTAAAATGCGCCGTCTCCTTCGTTTATCCGGTAATCCAGCTTGTTGCCTTCCATTGCGTTTATCAATGCGTCTGTCGCACTTTTCCAGTCCTCATCCGATCCAATGGATTTCTCCGGTCTGGTGCTTATTTCCAGGTCATAGTCAAACTTGAATACGGCCATGATGTCTTTGACAAAATTCAGAACCCCCTTTATTTCGTGGTCCAGCTGTTCGGGCGTGCATATTATATGGGCGTCATCCTGTGTGAACTCCCTCACCCTGAGGAGCCCCCTGAGGACTCCTGATCGCTCATGTCGATGAACCGTACCAAGCTCAAAGTATCTCTTGGGCAGATCGCGATAACTGTGGATACCCGAACGGTATATCATCATGTGTGAAAGACAATTCATGGGCTTAATCCCATAGGATTGATTGTCTATTTCGGTAAAATACATATTTTCGCGATAATTATCAAAGTGGCCGGACTTTTCCCATAACTCCGTTTTCAGAATCTGCGGTCCTTTTACGATCTCATAGCCCCTTTTAAGATGTTCCCTGACCTCAAAGTCCTCAAGAAGGAATCGCAGCATTCCTCCTCTTGGATGCCACACAACCATGCCGGCCCCGATCTCCTCGTGCGTGCTGAAGATGCCCAGCTGTTTGCCAAGTTTCACATGATCACGCTTTTTTGCCTCTTCAATCTTATTAAGATAGCTTTTCAGGCTCTTTCTATCCGGAAAAGCAACCCCATATATCCGGCTGAGCATAGCCCTTTTTTCATCACCGCGCCAGTAAGCTCCTGCCACATGTGTAAGCTTGAAGGCTCTGATCTTCCCCGTGGAAGGAAGATGCGGCCCGCGGCAGAGGTCGATAAAAGTTCCCTGCTTATAAACTGAAACCGTTTCGGCGTTGAGATCCCGGATCAGTTCGACCTTGTAGTCTTCCTTTGCGGATTTGAAGAGCTCTATGGCCTCGCTTCTCTTCATCTCCGTCCTGTGAAAGGGAAGATCCTTTTTAATGATCTCATTCATCTTCTCTTCAATAACCGGAAGGTCTTCTTCCTTAAAGGCCCTCTCGTAGTCAAAATCGTAATAAAATCCATTCTCGATCGCGGGACCTATTGTAACTTTAACCCCCGGGAACAGCTCCTGCACGGCCATCGCCATGACATGGGAAGTGCTGTGCCTCATTATCTCAATGCCTTCAGTGGAATCAAGAAAAACCGGTTCCAGTTCCGCTTCCAATGTCAAACCCGCTGATAAATCCTGAAGATTGCCGTTGACCTTGACCGCAACTGCCTTATCGGCATCTTTTATTCGGAGCTGTTTAAGGGCTTCGGCGGCCGAAAGGGCGTCGGCTTCAATATCCATGGCTGCCTGATCTTTAAGAGAAACTTTATAAATAGCCATCCCCAATGACCCAAAAGAAAAATAAGGCATCCAAAACAAGTAAATTACTTACCTAGATGCCTTAAATAAAGATTAAATTAAAATAGACTCATTTGGTAAAATAGCGCTTTTTGCTTGGATTTATATATTACTAACAATTATCTCCTGCTTAACCGGAGAAATTAAAGCTATATCTGCCACATTTAGGCCAGGTTAACAATAAAAAAATAACCCGCTTATGAAAAAATTTATTTTTTCATGGTAGGCACGAAGAGATTTGAACTCTTGACCCCTACCGTGTCAGGGTAGTGCTCTCCCCCTGAGCTACGTGCCTAATGTCATGCTTGATTACCAATTCAATAGACTTATGTCAAGCAATAAAATGCTGTATTATCCATTGATATTGTTTGATTTGTTCGGCTCAGGTTCTGTAGAGGACTTTGCCCGACCAGCTTCCGCGCCGCCTCACTTATGTCCGGTCAGGAAATCGCGGTTGAAAAATAAGCGAAAAAGAGTTCCCCTTGTCGCGATCTTTATGCAATTTCCCAACCGGACAAGGCTGGCACCACCTAAGTGTCAAATCCCTCTCCCGAGGCTGTCCAGCAACCTCCATTTTGGAGGCTGTTTGACAATTGTCCAGATGCAATGCTTCCGAAGAGAAGTACGTCGCAATGATTCGCCCTGTTCAACCGGCTTTGCCGTCTCGCGCAGCGAGAATTGAACAGGGCAAGGGATGAGCGTAACGCAGCCCTTCGATTTTACTCAGGGCCGTGAGCCCGCCGAACGGCAGACGGGCGTTGTCAGACAGCCTCTCCCATCATCTTAAACCATTTATGCATATATTGAAGACCTGAAACTATGGTCGATAACGCTGTCAAATATATGAGATAGCGGTGAGAGTTTGCTAAAAATACAGAGTATTGCTGCGTAAATGCCGTTATCACTGTTATGAACTGAAAACATGTCGTTATCTTGCTCAATATCATCGGCCTGATTACAATCTTTGAGTAATTCATAAACAGGACAGTAACCCCTATGACAATCAATACATCTCTGCTTATGACCGTCACAGCGAGCCAGGCCGGCAGGAGTTCTCTTACTGAGAGACCCACAAATGCCGAGATGAGAACAATCTTGTCCGCGATAGGGTCCAGATAGGTCCCCAGCCGGCTCTTCTGGTTGAATACCCTTGCGATAAAACCGTCAACAGCGTCACTGGCCCCCGCTATCATAAATACGATCAGTCCAGGCAGAATCTGGTCATTGATTAGATAGATAACGAAGATCGGAGCAAGTATGATACGTATTGCTGATATTAAATTGGGAACCGTCATTTTTTTATTTTATCTGGATTAATATAATACCTTCCTCAGTTTTTCTAATTTCAGCGAGATAGGGAAAACCATCATGATTCAGGATAGAATCGATAAATCTGTCTTCAGTCCCCATAAACTCAACCTTCACTGTAATGGAATTCGCTCTCATACGTGTCTGTATAACCGAATTAACCCCCTCTATCTCATTTAAGAAAAAATCCCTCAATCTTCTGAATTGCTCAAAACTTTTTAATCCTGCCAGTTCTATCTCCATCTTGCTGACTGCGTTCTGGTTCAAATCAAAAACACCGATAGTTGCCGGGGTCATTTTGAGCGCGATACTGTTTATGACTCTTTCAATGGCTTGCGTTAAGTGTGATTGCCCTCCTTTGCTCCTGTCTATTGTGGACACCTGACTGTCCTCGTAGGCCATAGTTCCGCTTCCGATGTCATAACTCTTCAGCATTACATAAATTGAATCCTCATCGAGAAAACTGCACATTCCGTAAACGACCACATCAGACGAAAAAAGTCTTCCCCAGTTGATGATATCCTCATCAGCAAGCTCCGGTTTTCTCATTTCATCCGAATAAACACCCCCAGGAAATTCCTGCGCTCGATTAATCGGCGTCAGGCCAAGACCCTGAAAAATCCTATGCAGGATAAGCTCCGTGTCAGTCAATCCTGTTTCTTCTTCAGGGTCGGACCACCAGTATAATATCTTTTCTTTCTCTTTCTGTTCCTCCGATACCATGAAAAGTACCTTGATCGGCTCTCCGTTCATCTGCGCGGGGCCCATTTCTTTAAGCACCCCTTCCATCATCGCATTATTCACCTTAACACGGACCAGCACCTTAAGATATTTATCCATCTGATGCTCGGCAAGGATGTGATAGTTTTCAATCTTTTCGTCGGCGTTAGGTATAATATCCTGTATGACTCTCTGGAAATTATTCACCATGTCCTGACTTCCCAGTCGTTTCGTTAAATAGCCTTCCACTCCTTTTACCAGTGCGTCTGAAATAGCCGCCTTTCTGGCCTGCGCCACATTCCCCTCCGAAATCCAGCCGCTCCCGATCACGATGATCTCCTGGTCCTCTTCTTCAACCGCATTCTCTTCGGAAATGGAAGGCGGCACAAAAATCAAAAGCAGGATAGCCCAGCAGACGGCTGAAAGAAGGACTTTTTTTAGCCTTTTAATGCTCATTCAATCCTCTCTTGTTTAAAATTGATTCCTGCATCCTGAAAATCTGAAAGACTTGATCAGTTCTTTATAATCACCTATTAATCAATCATCGGTCAATGAATTCCCTTACCTTTTTTAGTATTAAATCCCGGCTATCGGGATTCACCCACATGTAGTCATGATCGTTTCTGAACCAGGTCAGTTGCCTTTTTGCGTACCTCCTGGTATCTTTTTGGAACTCGAAAATCATTTTCTCCTTGTTCCAAATGCCTTTAAGCAGACCAACCGCATGTCTGTAACCGATAGATTTCATCGGCTTCAACTCAGTTGAATATCCCATGTCAATCAGGGAGTGAGTCTCTTCTATGAGACCATTATCAACCATTGAGAAACTCCGTTCATTTATCCGCTTATAGAGCTTGCTCCTTTCCATTTCCAGTCCCAACTTGAGGGTTTCATAGTAACTTTCCTGGAATCGATGACCGCCTGTCAGGTCTGTGATTGTTCTATCGGTAAGATTTATTATTTCAAGAGATCGCAGCACTCTTATCCTGTCATTCGGATGGATCCTGGACGCGGCCTCCGGATCAAGCCTTTCGAGTTGCCTGTGCATAAAAGCCGGGCCTTGTTCTTCCCATTTCAGCTTCAGGTGTTCTCTCAGAAAAGAATCCGCCGGCGGGCATTTCATAATTCCTCTCAGGAGTGTTTTCAGATAAAGACCCGTACCACCGACAGCGAAACAGATTTTACCTCTATCGATGGCCTCCTCTATTACCCGGACGGCCATTGACCGATATAATGACGCGTTAAATTCTTCATCCGGATCAACAATGTCAATCATGTGGTGAACAATATCTCGCATCTCATCTTTGCTAGGTTTTGCAGTTCCAATATCCATATGCCTGTAGACCTGCATGGAATCAACACTGATTATCTCCCCGCCGAAATGTTCAGCCAGGTCTACGGCTAAAGACGTTTTACCGGATGCGGTGGGACCCGCGATAACAATCAATTTTGGCTTGGTTCTTTCCATTCGGATATCTTTTAAGGGACCCGCTTAAACATCTTCTCCAACTCATAATATGTCATCTTTTTAAAAACAGGTCTGCCGTGAGGGCAGTTGGTCGGCAGTTCCAATTCTTCCAGATCTTCCAGAAGACGTGTCATCTCCTGATTTGACAGGCTGTGCCCCGCCCTGATGACATTATGACAAGCCATTGAAGTCAATATCCTTTCCATTGCCCTGTCACTGGTCAGTTCACCCTCCTCATCAAGGATCGGTATCAGATCAAGGATGAACTGATCCCATTGTATGTTAACAAGAATCGATGGAAGAGACCTGAGAATAAATGTGCATCCTCCGAAATGCTCCACTTCAAATCCCAGATCGGCAAGCTGATCAATCTTCTCGCGGACAATATCCGCCTCATGGAGAGAAAGTTCAAATCGTTTTGGAATCAGAAAAGATTGACGCTCTATGCCCGATGACCGATAACCTCTCTTTAACTGCTCGTAGAGTATACGCTCATGAGCGGCGTGCTGATCAACCACCAGGAGACCGTCATTTGCCTCAAAAAGGATATAAGTGCCTTTCAGTTGTCCGATAAGCCTGGGACTCTCTTCAATGGCATACCCCGTTTTATCCTTTTCTATAGTCTCTTTGAAAGCTTCTTTCATCGGTCCGGAATATCTCCAGCTGGGTTCTTCGCTTAATACCCGTGAAACATCACCTTCACTTATCTCCGGCGGCCTCATGAAATGGTAACCGCTTTCTGCGTAAAACTGCTCTTTCAGACTTGCCTCCGTGAAAGATACCAATTCACGAAAAATCAAGCGGCCCTGATGAAATCTGACCTCCTGCTTGGATGGGTGCACATTTACATCAACCATATCCGGATCTATCTCAATAAATATCACGGCCTGAGGATATCTCCCTTTCATAAGCCGCTGCCCGTAGCCTTCCATGATCGCGCGAGTGATCAAACGGTCCCTGATGCCTCTGTTGTTTACATAGATAAATAACCTGTCTCCCCTGTTCCTGTTCATCTCAGGAGGCGCCAGATAGGCGCGTAATTTAATAAATCCGGTCTCCCGTTTTGACTCCTTTATGGAATCGGCAACGTCGCGTCCCATGAGGGCCGATAACCTGTTAATGATATTCCCGGATGCCGGAAGGTTCAGGATGGGTTTACGTGCGCTTTTAAGGTTGAAATCAATCGCGTCAAACGCCAGGACGATCCTCGAAAGCACATCCGTGATATGCCCCAGTTCAGTTTGATCGGCCCTGAGAAATTTTCTCCTTGCAGGCGTGTTAAAAAAAAGATCCCTTATTTCAACAGTTGTTCCTACCGGAACGCCTACTTCGTTTATGGATTTCATCTTTCCGCCCTGAATATCAAGGCAGTATCCACCGAGTTGATCCGGCGTACGAGATGTAATCTTCATCCTCGATACCGATGCGATACTCGGAATGGCTTCGCCGCGGAAACCCAATGTGCTTACTGAAAACAGGTCCGATAGAGATTTTATCTTGCTTGTCGCGTGTCTCTCGATGCAAAGCAGCAGGTCATCTCTATTCATACCTTCGCCGTTATCACTGACCCGGATAAGCTTCTTTCCACCTTCATCAATATTGATAGTTATCCTGTCGGAACCTGCATCAATGCTGTTATCCAACAATTCTTTAACGACCGAAGCAGGTCTTTCAATAACCTCTCCGGCAGCAATCTGGCTGGCCACGTCTTCCGGCAAAATTCTAATATTATTCATGTTCTTGAAAGAAAATGCCTCTTAAATTTTTTTGGCAGACCGTCATGCTTTTTACGGCAGCCTGTCGGCCAAAGTCCGAGAGGCTGCTAGATATCGAGCAGTCTCTGATCAATGGTAAAACCTTGTTCAATGCCACATTTTTTTCGAAAAACTTTGGATAAAAACCCTTTCCTGCCCGCATTCCTGATGCTCCTCGTCCCAATCGGGTCATGAGAAAGACAGGGAGACGCCTCCGGATTTGAAAGGAGATCCCGAACCAGTCTGAAGGATAGCCCGATCATGAAAACAATGCTCTCATGGCCTGTCTTATCTCCTGATTTTTGCATATTCTGAGAGATACCTGGAAAGCAGTAAAGGTATTCAGAGATTTTTACTGTCTGCGTAAAGATATGCCTCTTTGCCTTGAGTCCGTAACAGCTTCCTGTTACCGCTGATCTGAGAAGGTTGTCGCACTCAAGTCTATTGATGCTCAGCACATCTCTAGCGATTCTCATGTAAAAAGGGCCGACAAACCTGTCCGCCATGACTTCAGAATATATATGACCGATCTTTTTCAATGTTGAATGTCTGCTCAGCTGCAAAGGAACGAAATAATTATGTGCAATTACATCCGCCGCGAGATGAGAAAGAAATCCATAAGCATAGGACGCTTCTCTCTCGCTGCGTGATTCATTCAGCAGACTAAAACCCGATTCCCAGTTGTGTGAATGTCCTTTCTTTTTTTTCTGCCCTCTCCCTATAAAAAAATCCGCAGCCATGTTTCCATATATGTATTCCAGTGGGTATGATTGTATTACCGAGGATATCGCTGGCAGTATATTAAATCCCGCTTCATCAATTATCCTGCACGCGATGACAGTGTGAATCGCAGGTCCCCAGGCTGAGGCGGTGGAGGAAAAAAACAGTAAAATCATTGAAAATAGTAACAGTGATAAAAAAAACTTAACTGAAAACATTAAGAGACGACCTTCCTTATTAAACCCCTGTTTTTTGTATAACGTCACCAGGTTGCCAAACAATATAACAGAGAAACCCGCCTTTAACCAGAAAATTCCCAAATTTTTATATGCCCTGAAGACATTGTCTTATTTTATATGGACAAAATATAACAATAAAATACAATGAATATGATCAATATGTTGACATTAAGTTTTTATTATACTAATAAATAACGCATATGACCTATAATGATATTAAAAATAGGACTAAAGGTCACAGAAACCGTCTTAGAGAAAAATTTTTAGAAGGTGGCCTTGAAAGGTTCTCAGACGAGGAAGTAATCGAATTTCTCCTCTCACTCGGCACACCCAGAAAAGATGTGAAACAACCGGCAAGAGAGGCCCTTAAAAAATTTGGAAGTCTTTCCGAAACCCTTTCCTCAGGAACTGAAAATTTAATAAAAATAAGGGGAATAGGTCCGAAAAATGCCCTTTACCTGAACCTTATCCACCAGGTCGCAGGACGATATCTTAAAGATAAGGCCCGGGGAAAATCATTTTTTGGATCATCCAAAGCCGTTTTTGATTACCTCTTTCACTCAATGCGTGATCTTAAAAGAGAGGTCTTTAAAGTGCTTTTCCTTAACCGGAAAAACGAATTGATCATGGATAGTAATATTTTTTTCGGCAGCCTGACCGGAAGCGCTGTATATCCGAGGGAGATATTGACTCAGGCTCTTCAAAATAGCGCTGCTGCCCTTGTTTTTGTTCATAACCATCCGTCCGGTGATCCTTCACCGTCCATTGAAGATAAAAGACTTACAAGGGATCTCGTTTGGTCATCCCGTCTTTTGATGATCCAGGTACTCGATCACATCATAATAGGACATAACAGCTATTTCAGCTTTGCCGACAAGGGTCTTATCAAAGAGTATCTGCTGGATTATGAAAAGCGGATCCTGAATTTTTGAGAATGGGAATGCTGAAAAGGGATGATGATAGAAGATTCATTGATGGGAAAAAATAGAAAAATATTTTTATTGAGATACAATATTTTGATCTTTAAAATGCTTTAATTACTATATAATGTTATTGATTTGTTATTTATATTTCGTTATTTTTTTTCTTGCATAATGTTAAGTTATAAGTTAACATTAAAGAACTTCAAAATATAGCCGATAAGAATATTGAGTTCAGACAAATACCAATAAAGGTACCTTCGAGCAAAGTGAAAAAGGTTTATCATGTGGTAGAGAACGGTAGATCCCAAGTAATGGAGGGCTTTAAGGCTTTAGATAGGGACCAACGGGACGCGATAAAAGCATTAATAATCAACATGGCCATAACCGACGATTTCAAGTCTCCTAAAATTAATAATCATCTTCGTGGATATAATTACGGCGAAATAAGACCTAAATCTCATCGATTCTTCTTTTTTTATGTTTATGGAGAAAATATTATATTCTTTGATTATAAACCTAAAAAGGTAAATTCATTGGGGGATAAAGTTTATAAGGAAATAGATAAAAAGAGGGAAAGATATGAGGAAGAATTCAAAAAATTCATTCCAAGAAATTGAGAATTTTTTTGCAGAACCTTCAACAATAAATCAAAAGGCGTGGGGGATAATACATAATTTTTATCATGAGATATTAACCTCAATGGAGAAAAATAAATTAAATAAGGCAGGACTTGCAAAAAAATTAGACAAATCCAGATCAGCTATATCTCAAATGTTTAACAAGACTCCTAATATAACTATTAAAAAGATGGTAGAGATTTCTGATATCCTTGGCTTGGATATAAAAATTAATGTTGTTGGAAAAGAGGTTTTACCAGCCAAATTACTTTTTGTCGGTTTGGATAATACAGTAACCTCTTCTTTTCCTTATCAATCAATAAGTGTTAGAAATCAGAGAGCCGTTGGATTAGAGCCTACGGCTATAGATGAACTTAATAGTTGCTCTATTAATGAAAGCTTTTCTTCTGCAATTGGGCAAAGTGAGGAAGATATATTCTATAGGAAAGCTGTAAATTATTAGGTACAGGGGGTAAATATGGTTGTTGGTAAACATATAGATTTGATAATAAAAGAGGTCAACTATGCAATAAAGATGATGAGTGAGCATGAGACTTTTGAGGAGAAACTTTTTTATTTTAGTAGTATTTTTGGGATGATCCAAAGGGTCTATAATATCGAATATGATGAAGATCTTATTTATGCTCATTTTATATTGCGAAGTACTTATGAAATGTTTCAGGCCAGGCTCAAAGCAATAAAAAGCGGTGAAGGAATAATTCCCATATTTGAGGATCACCCAAAAAAATTACTACAGTATACAAAAGAATTATTGAAAAATCTTAAAGGCGGAAATGAATTAACTCCTACATTAAAAAAATTTATAACTTTAGGGTATACAACAACTGGGAACGGATATTATTTATATAAGAAGGGACTCATAAAACTTTGAAAAAATTTCTGCCATTTTTCTGCCATACCAACCGTAAAAATTAGCTAAAAACGGCAAATATCAGCAAAATTAATTAGATAAATCATTTCATAAAAAAAGGGGCTTTGCATCGCAAAACCCCTTGATTAATAAGGTTTTTCATACTATGATTTCGGTATTGCGAGAGTGGCGGAACTGGTAGACGCGCTGGATTTAGGATCCAGTGCCGCAGGGTGTAGGGGTTCGAGTCCCCTCTCTCGCACCAA
>JAFGDF010000181.1 GCA_016932235.1 Deltaproteobacteria bacterium
ATCTCGGAATGTTCTAACGAATCAGCCCAACTAATACAGATCAATCACAATCCTATAACCAGCCCATTAATTTCTATCCATCCGTGTTACAGAAAAGGGGGTCAAAATAAAAAAATTATCTGGTAGATGGATAATACCGAAAATACCGAATTATCCGGTTTCCGGATAATATATATATGTTAGGTGAAAGTTTATCGACTGGAGGTGTACATGAGCTACAAATGGATTCCAATCCTTGGCGAGTTCTCAACTGAAAAAGATACTTTGATTTTCAAAGGCGGTTCTCAGCCTATGGAGGATGGTCGTCTTCTCTATAACGTAGGGAACTTTATATGTAATCAGGCTTTTGGAAACGGCATCATTTCCGGGGAAATAGAGTTCACAACCTCAATAGAAAATGAGGCGTGCGGATTCATACTGTATTTCCACCCATCAACGAAGGCATTCACGATGGTCGGATTGGGGGCTGGAGGAGCCCTTTGCTCTGTCCAGACTTGGTCAGGAAATCAATGGGTAATCCATTCGAGTGCGGGAGAAAAACTTCAGTTAAAGACTGGACACCCATACAATCTTCAAGCCTCTGTTGTTGGCTCTCGGGTAACAGTGAACTTAGAAGGTGTAGACGTAGTTATTACCGACCTTCCATTCCCTCTGCCTACCGGCCAAGCAGGGGTATGGTGCATGGGCGGCACCGGTATTAAAATTAGCCGATATAATATCACGCGTCAGCCACCAAAAGCGTTCGTAGTCATGCAATTCACGCCTCCATATAATGAACTTTACTCCGATGTCATAGCTCCAGTATGTCAAGATCTCGGACTCATAGCTGTTCGGGCGGACGAAACCTACGGCCCAGGTCTTATCATTGCTGATATTGTTCGTGATATTACTGAGGCGAAAGTGATAATCGCAGAAATCACCCCAGCGAATCCCAACGTCTACTACGAGGTGGGTTACGCTCATGCTTTGAACAAACCAACCATCCTTATTGCAGAGAAACCAACCCAGCTACCATTCGATGTTTCGCCCTTCCGTGTGCTTTTCTACGAGAACACCATCGGCGGAAAGGCTAAGATTGAATCTGGGCTACGCAAACACCTTGAAGCCATACAGCGTCAATGGACGACCACCTAACCTGGCGTTCCAGTTGATGCCGAAAAGACACGGCCCAACTGAACTTTTCGTTATTTCTATCATTTTTTTCCACTGCCGATCTTCGCTTTTCCCAGGGAATAAAATAGGACCCAACATTATAAAAGTGACCAATTCCAAAGTTCATGTATCTGCTATCGATTCGAACTTTAAAGATGAATAATATTTTTTAGATATAAAGTACTGATCACAGCAATGCCAAGACCTTAGATACGAGAATACTATAGAAATCATGCCATCTGAAACCTGATGTATTTTGCCAATCAACCAAACAAATAAATGCTTGGCCTCGTATCATGTATCGACTCGATCCAGCATGAGGGTAGTGTGGGGAGGGGAGTTAGAGACACCTCTGTAATGAAGTCCTGCGAGACCTCAGAATAGGTTGTGCTGCGTGGGTTATTGTTAGGATTTTCACGGGCCGCTCCAACATGGGCTACCTACTTACCTTTCTAATCCAATGCCCCGGATTTATGTGATAAAATCCAGCGCTGCCAATTGCTACTGGAGGCGCAAATAAATCTTAGTGAGACATCATTCCAGGTAAAAACAGCGATATCTGTGGAAATACGATCAGAAGAATCAGGTGTAATATATCTGCCACAATAAAGGGGACAATTCCGCGTACTACAGTCTGCATGTGGATATCTTTAGCAATTCCTTTTATAACAAACAAAGTCATGCCCAAAGGGGGTGTAATATTTGCTATTTCACCCATTCTGGTTACAAGTATCCCGAACCAGATCGGGTTGAAGTCCATTGCAATAATTAAAGGGAAAAAAACAGGAAGTGTAAGCAACATCATTGACAAAGGATCCATGAAGCAGCCCAATACCAAATAAAAAAATAGTATAAAGGTTAGAATGATATAACGGTTCAGAGGGAGTGAACCGACAAAATCACTTAGTTCGGTTGGAAGTCTGCTCACAGCCATGAAGATATTTAGCATCGAAGCGCCGGTCAAGATTAACAGAACCATTGCCACAACTTTCGTAGTACTGCGAAGACTCTCCAAAAAAAGCGGCCTAGCCAGGTTACCTGTAATAATAGCGTACATGAAGGCCCCGAAGGCTCCGATGCCCCCCGCCTCAGTGGGGCTAAAAACTCCAAAATAAATACCGCCAATCACAAGCAAGAACAAGCAGAATATTGGAAAGGTTTTCTTCAAGGACTTCCCCTTTTCCCTCAGAGTTGTATAGGGTCCAGGGGGTCCCATATTAGGCCTCAAAGTACAAAGTAGATAAATAGTTGCAATGTAAAAGATAGCCTCAGTGATACCGGGAATAAAGCCTGCAAGAAAAAGTTTGCCGATAGATTGCTCAGTGATGATTCCATAAAAAATAAGCCCCATGCTAGGGGGTATCATGGCGCCCATTGTGCCACCAGAAGCAACAACACCGGTCATAAGACCTGGATCATATTTATGCTTCCTCATTTCTGGTATCGCCACCATCCCCATGGTTACGGCAGTGCTTATGCTGGAGCCGCTGACAGACGCAAATGCGGCGCACCCGCCCACCGTAGCCATTGCTAGACCGCCCCGCACGTGTCCAATCCAGGTATAAGCCGCATCGTAGAGGTCCGTGCTTACCCCAGAATTGTATAAAAGGAGGCCCATAAGTATGAAAAGCGGCACTACTGAGAGTGTATAGCTGCTCCATGTTTCAAAAGGATATATGCCCAACATACCTAACGCCTGATCAAAGCCGAGCAGCCATGCAGAACCAATAAAGCCTGTTAGACCCATAGCTATAGCAATGGGCATTTGCATGAGAAGCAAAATAAACAGAAAGGCCAGGCATATTATGCCAATGATCACGGGTGTCATTTCTTAAATACCTCGTATATTGAATCAATCAAATCCATCAAAATTACAATAGTAAACAACCCAAATCCGACTCCAATTAAACCCACAAAAGGATATCTCGGTATACCAAGGGTCATCGATTTGATTCCGCTTTCGGAAAGAACACGTATCTCTACAAAAGAGCGCCACACTATCAGCAAAAAGAAACCAACCGTGAGGAGGCTGGTAAAACAATAAAAAATTCCTTCCCATCGTTTTGGTAGTTTGCCTTTCAATACATCAACGCTAACATGCCCTTTCTCAATAGCACAGTAAGAAAGACCAAGAGAGACAAGAACAACCATAAGAAATTCACTTATCTCATGAGAGAAGAATATCGGGCTATTGAAAAAATATCGAAGAATGACATCTGCTGCCGTAAGAAACATCATAAGGATCAATGCAGCTTGAGATAGCGTATTCAGACCGATGATCGCCTGTCTGATAGTTTCCCTTTTAATCAGCTTGAATCCAATGGTCTTCCTCATTGTGCCCATGAACAAAACCTCACTTTCTGTTCGCTTCGATCAACTCCTCCGTGGAGGAAATTATTCTTTTTACCAAGGCCTCAGGCTCAGGACATTTTTGTTCTTTTGCCTTTTTTACCGCCAATTTAATCCATGCGTTCCAGATTTTCTCTCCATCGAGATCCTTCCACTCTTTTATTTTTTCAGGAGATAATACTGATTCATTCAATTCATAACCCTCAGATTTAACTTTTTCCCTGCCGTTTATTGCGGATGCGTCAAATTCTGTCCTGGACCAGAAACGGCTTCCCTCCAAACCGCTAACACTCATGATCTTTTGCTGTAAATCGGGAGTCAAGCTATTCCAGGCTTGATGGCTCATGCAAACACCTCTTGCACCGGCATTAAAAGGTCCAAAAAAATAGTATTTTGCGACCTCGTAAATTCTCATTTGCAGTAGATTACTCCAATTGGCAGACGCGGCATCAATTACCCCCTTTTCTAAAGCGCTGTAACTCTCAGAACCTGGCATGGAGACCGGAATACCACCAGCTAATTCAACCATATATTGAAGGCATTCCCCTCCAACAGCCCTTGTTTTGAGACCTTTGAAATCTTCCCTTGATTTAATCTGTTTTTTGTTGGATACAAAGAAAAACGGCGTGGATACAGAAAAGAGCAATATCTTATTATCCTTATATTCGTTTTGAATTTCTTGGAAATTTTCATACAGTTTCCATGTCACAATAGACTCATGCTCCGCACTCTGGTAATTGAGGAAAGGTAGGGTTATTACATTGTGTAAAACAACAAGACCAGGCGTGTTATGAAAACTGACATCACCAACATCAACGATGCCTTTCTGCAATGAGCCCCAAGCAGATTCGGCCTTAGCAAGAGAACCAGACCAGTATGGCTCGAAAACAATTTGACCATTGGTTGCTTTTTCAACCTGCTCAAACCATGGTTTTATTGAATGAATTGCTCCCCAGCCATCAGGATGATAAAAAGTTGCATATCTGAAGTTGTATTTTTTTAATTCAGCGGCCGAAGAATGCCTGGCAACAACAGATATAAAAGCAATTAAAATGATCACAGTCAATATTGCCGGAATAATTTTTTTCATTTTGATCTCCTTTCCTTACAGAATAAATTAGTATTAATGGTTGTTAACACATCTCCACACCTCTTAACTCCCTCCTTTCTTTGCTTACATGATGTGGTCTAAACCACGCTAATCAGTATAACCCCCTGCTTTTTAGAAGAATGATTTCATCATTTCCATTATGCAGGAATTCCTCGGACATGTGTTCGGTGTTATCTCTCATTTTCATGGGGTCAGGCTTTTAACTGTTGTGATTATGCTTAAAAAGAGGCATCCTGGCGTCTTAGATATTCCGTATTTTATTGAACCACCTCTGGGCGAAGTGAGATAGATATCCATTCGCCGGATACTTTTGATATTTCCTTCAAAGAAAGATCGATTACTTTTCAGCATCTGAAATGTTCATTCGGTAGATATCATTGATGATTTAAATTTTGTATTGTGAAATACGATTTTTATAATACAAAATAAAAGGTCTGTCAAGATGAAAATTGCCATGGTTCTCCCCAAAAATTCAGGCGCCAAAAAAAGTGAATTCGCAGAGATTTAAGTAGGAGGTAGCTTTAAGGCCCGCTCCTCCCTTCCTGATTTTGTAAAGCACCTCTTTGATGTACGTCGGTAAGTGCGTTAAAACTCTGGGAGCTGAAAGTCTTTGGAGATGCAGATGACATTGGTTTGGCTGTCAAAGATACCTTTGTTATGCACATAGCTATGCATTTCTAAAATAGGGCCGCACAATGTTGCTTGAAAGGTCTTCGATGGCGACGATATTGTCAGACCACTTTTGGTTGCCTGCTTGTCAGTCATTCAGGAAAGAAGCATACTCGGCCATGCGGGAAAGCACGTATACAGCACGTTTGGGATCAGAGTAAGCAGCGACTCCCTTCTCCGCTAAAGTAGCAAACATCTTGGGCTCCAACTCGGGCAACGCGGAGACAGTCACGGCCAGAGGCTTTTCAATGCACTTAGTCACGGCCGCCACTTTCTCCAGACAGGCTGGAACCGGGTTCAAAATGACCATGATCATGTCAATACCCTCATCATCCGCCACAATCTCGATCGCTTTCTTGTACAAATCTGGATCCAACAACGAGGCCACACCGGTATCCGTGGGGTTTCCCACCGACGTACCCACTGGGGGAAGCACTTCCCTCAAATGCGAGGTAGTTTTCTCTGAAAGCCGGGGTAGCTCCAGCCCCATGGCCCAACAGTTGTCTGCGGTCCCTACACCGGTACCGCCTTGGCCGCTGATGATCGCGATCCTGCGGCCTTTGGGCAAAGGCAGGTTGTGAAAAGCGACCGCGCAATCGACAACTTCCTCGACACTGTTAACATTGATAATACCTGCCTGCTTGAACATTGCGTTCCAGATGCTGGCCGACCCGGCAAGCGCTCCGGTATGCGAGGCAGCAGCCCTAGCTCCCTGTTCGCTCACCCCGCCCTTCCAGAGGATGATGGGCTTTTTCCGGGAGACCTCGCGGGCTGTCTCGAAAAAGCGCCGGCCGTCCTTGACCCCTTCCATGTAGGATACAATGGTCTTGGTGTTGTCGTCCTGGCCTAGATACTCGAGAAAGTCCTCGGCGGCCAGGTCGCACTCATTGCCGCAGCTCACGACACTGCTGAAGCGCACACCCTTCGCCGACAGGAACCAAACCAGGTAGTCTACGAACGAACCGCTCTGGGAGAAGCCGCCGATTGAGCCACCTTCAGTGGGCACATCTTTCATTAACGTCTGAGGGTAGGTGACGATGCCGGCTCTTGGATTGAAGAAGCCCAGGCAGTTAGGGCCGATGATGCGCGTCCCACCTTCGCGGCCGACACGCCCTATCTCCAGCTCGAGTGCTTTGCCTTCAGTTCCCAGCTCTCCGAAACCGGAAGCAAAGACCACAGCCCCGCCGACCTTATTCTCGACGCACTCCTTGACAAGGCCCATCACCGCATTAGGCGGAATAAGGAGGATGGCAAGATCGAGCCTGTCAGGGACGGCGCTGATGCTTGAGTATGCCTTGATACCCAGGATATCCTCGCGCTTGGGATTGATGGGGTATAGCTTCCGACACCCAGCATCCCTCATGCCCTCCAAAAAAAGGCGCCCGAAGCTTCCATCCTTGTCGGTAGCACCCACCAGCGCTACCGACTCAGCGTTGAATATTTGCTTTATCTGCTCAACAGTCTTTATCGACATAAAATTACTCTCCTAGTATCACGCGGGCGTCGACAGCGACGGCGCTGTCAGGGTAGGCGAAGATAGGGTTGATGTCCATCTCTTTGATTTCCGGTGTCTTGGCTACAAATTCCGAGACACGCAGGAGGATGTCCTCGAGTTTGGAAGTATCCACCGGGTCAGAGCCCCGGAAGCCGTATAGAAGACGTGAGGCCCGTATCTCTCTGACCGCCTTGGCCGCGTCACCTTTGGTAAGCGGCACGATTTTGAAAGTGACGTCCTTGAGGACTTCCACCCAGACACCGCCTAGTCCAAACATGATTACGGGGCCAAACTGTGGGTCAGTGGCCATCCCGACCATGACTTCCAGGCCTGGCACTGCCATGTTCTGAACCGTGACTCCCTCGATGACTGCATTGGGGAATTTGGACAGACATGAAGCCATGATGGTGTCGTAAGCCTCGGCTACTTCCTGCTCACTTTTGAGCCCTACCTTGACACCTCCGGCATCGCTCTTGTGAACAATGTCCAGAGAAGACACCTTGAGGACACAAGGATAATTGATCTCTCGGCTCATAGCCACCGCTTCCTCCTTGGATGTTGCCAACTTCATCACGGTGGTACGGATGCCCAAGCTGGTGAGCAGTTGCTTGGATTCCATCTCCGTGAGAACGGTGCGCCCTTGGTTTCTGGCATTCTTTATAACCTCCCTTGTATTTGGCATGTCATACTGACCTCCCTCCAGTATTTGTATCACTTTAAGTTAGTATTTAGGGCAGCCTATTTGTATCGAGTTAAAACGTCGGAGGCAATCTGGCTTCTGGCGTGAGTAAAAGATAATATAAGCTACTATGAAGCCTAACGTTATTGTATTCATATCATCAGCATTTTATGATATTTTATGTATTTTTTAAATAATAGAATAATTCTCTATTTAGCAATTCGTCTCTGCGCTTACCATTAAAGCTTTCATTATATCCGGTTTCCCAAGGGTTGCCAGGTTCCATGAAAAGCGTTTTAATGCCGACAACCATTAATTAATCTAAGATAGTCACAGGTCAAATCCTGATGAACACAATTCGGGATTGGGCTGCTCGGCTACCCGACAGTGAGCCGAAATCTTTTTAGGACACCGTCCCTGTCGACCTGATCTCTAAGAATTCGGAGTTCTCTGTCGGTCGGAGGAACCGTTGTCGGTACATTTCCCGACCGGACCAGTTCAAATTCCGTATTTGCCAAGACATCTTCGATCCCATATCCGGGATGCACGGACCGCAGCCTAGCCCGGTGGGAACCTTCCTCAAAATCCATGACACATAAAGGCGTATAAACAAAGACCGGTCCCTTTGCTTGCGGTTTTGCAACTTTCCATCTTGAATCACCGCCCGTCAGAAAACCCGGGCCGGTAATGAAATCGATATTCTTCACAAAGATTCTTTGATTGTGATGCCAGAAAAAAAGATATGAATTTTCAATACTTATCTCCCATGGTGTGCCTACCGCCCCAGGTCCCCTGACTTTCAGATTTTCATAGGGGCCGATGCCGATCATGTTCACATTGCCAAACTGATCCATCTGGAGTCCCCCTTGAAATCCGAAACCCCAGTCTGCCCTCAGCCCCATTTCTAGGACATCCATCATGGCCGTCCTGGCCTCCGCTCCGACCATATTCCTTGGATGGGCGGCAGTCTCCGGTAGCCTGTCAAAGGTAGGATTGACTGCGCTGCTGTCCCCGCACACCCACCACAGGTTCGGCGCGACCGTCAGTTTTGCCATGCGGATTGCAGCCATAGGTATAGTCGCAGCGGAGCCGACAACTCCGACTTTCTCTTCACAATCAACCAGATTTCTCGCCATTTCTATGGCCATTAGTTCCGCCATGGAATATTGATCCGTTCCCGGATCAGCGATTTTTGCCATATTGTCCTCCAGTTACGCTCTATAAATAAGGTTTTTCTCTCTACAGGACTTTTCGAAGATCGAACATATGTTCCATGCCAATCTTTTCCAAATATTCATAATGCCCTTTAGGGCCGAATACAAACTGTGATAGATAAATCTTTGCTTTGCCTTTTCCTACCAAATCAAGATAGGTTCGAAGGTGTTCCTCATCATAGGTATAGCAATATGACGACCCCGTAGGATGGGCGCCGAAGGGGACGTGAACAACGGCATCTACCATAAAACCTGGGAGGGTTGTCTTGTCAGGGTGTTTTTTCGTCTCATCGACGGAAACAAGTTCTTCCACGCTAACGATCACGAAGTCCGCGGCTTTGGCTTTATCGGGTTCCTGTCGATTTCCTCCCCAGCATTGCGTATTTCCATATTCGTCCGCCTGCTGGGCATGAATGATGCAGACATCTGCCTTTAGGGGCGGAATCGTATAGACATCCTCACCTGTATAGGGATCTTTGATGCAGCGAATATGTGGGTTCAATTTAGGAATGTCCGTAGCCCCGTAAACATGACGGGGTACAGCGATAAAGGGAAGGCCGCTGGCTGCGGCTCGGACGCCCAGAACGACGAAGGGCTCATCCCCTTCAATGATATGAATCGATTTTGACTCCCCTGCTTTCCTGAATGCGGGAGCGAGGCCAAGACCTTCAAAGCCGACATAGGATACATAGCAGGTATCAACACACTCTGCGGCGATCAACATATCAAAAGCGATCCCTGTGACCACATTGGATATCAGTGTCAGGTCCTTGGCCCCTGCTCGTATGGCTTCACGGATCAATGCCATAGGTGCATCAAAGAGTTGAGATCCGGTAACAGATAATATCTTGCATTTGGCGATCATCTTCCCAGCCTCAGAAAGGGTAATGACCTTTTTCTTTCGTTCCAATTTCGTGTCTAGGGTCCTACCGGACCCATGAGTCTTGTCTGGCATGTCAGCCTCCTTGCTATCCATACAAAGGTTTACATTAGGTTTCATGGTGACGGTTTTTTAGCTTGGCCTCTGCTCATCGGGAGGGAGGCCGTGCGCTTTTAGTCATCTTTTAATGATTGTTGTAGCACATGCTGCCGGCTCAGGCCCTAAGTCCCCTCCGTAAATCTGGGCAAAACAGACTTTTGGACGCTCCGTTATTTGACGTTCACCCGAATCTCCACGCAATTGCCAGACTAGTTCTGTGATCTGGGCAACACCCGTAGCGGCTGCAGGGTGGCCCCTTCCCTCGTGCCCGCCGGCTGGATTCACTGGCATTTTTCCCGTCAGGGCTGTTTCATTTCCCTCAATAAGAGAAGGGGCTTCCCCTTTTTTGCATATCCCGAGCTGCTCGTAACTCATGATTTCATTAAAAGAGGTCGGATTACCGATCTCCCATACATCCACATCCGCGGGCCCCAATCCAGCACGTTCGTATGCCTGGCAGGCACTTCTTTCCTGGAGGGAGGGACCATCTTCATCCGCTTCAACAGCTGCGGTCTGCAATATGGAGGCCGCGATAAATACCGGATCGGAAGTGTATCTCCTGGCAAATTCGGCACTGCAAAGGATCGTTGCTGCGGCGCCGTCGGCGATGGTTGCACACATGCTGCGATGAATAGGTTCAACGATGATAGGAGAGTCAAGTATCTCATCAACTGTAAATACTTTTCTATATTGGGCATAAGGATTAAGGCTGGCGTTAAAATGATTTTTTTCACATACCTTTCCCAACTGTTCCTTGGTCAGGCCGAAAACTTTCATATATTCCAGTGCAAGAGATGCAAAATGGCCAATCGCATCCCCGTGCTTTACCTCGCCCTGCCTCTCATGTTGCTCGTCCATGTCCTTGGCCGAGTTCATCCACCGAAAGCATTCCTGCCGGTCATCGCTATGCATTTTTTCCACACCCATGGCCAAAACACAATCATGGTTGCCCGATGACACATCCTGCCAGGCGAGATTGATCACCGTTCCACCTGTGGCACAGACATTGTTGGTATTGACAATCGGAATATCTCCGATTCCTGCCGCTCGTAGCCAGACCTGGCCTTTGATGACAAGTTGGTTCGAAATGGCACCTGCCTGAACATTTCCAACATACGCGGCCTGTATTTGGTTTTTGGATAGTCCAGCATCTCTAACAACCCCATCAACTGCCTCTGTTGCCAGAGATTTAAAACTTTTTTCCATAAACTTGCCGATTCTCGTCATACTAACGCCGAGGATTACAACGTCTCTTCCCATACTCAACTTCCTTTCGAAATTTCATTTTCTACGTATATATCGCGGTTCAGACTGCCTTCTAATAATGAGCGACCAGGATCATAAAGAGGGAGATTCCGACGCTATCAATTCATCCCGAAGTCGTTTTTTGAGGATCTTTCCCGTTATGTTTTTGGGCAGCTCATCAAGGAAAACAACTATTTTGGGTTTTTTATATCCTGCAAGTTTTTTCGCTGAATAATCCAGGAGTTCTTGTTCGGTACAGGGCGATTTTGTAACAACACATGCAACCACCTTTTCGCCCCAGTGTTTGTCCGGCACACCCACCACGGCGACCTCAGCGATCTTTCCGTATCCCCTGAGGATCTCCTCCACTTCTGCGGGATAGACGTTAATGCCCCCTGATTTAATCATGTCCTTCTTTCGTCCCTCGAGATAAATGAATCCCTTTTCGTCCTTTCGCGCTAGATCACCGGTGAACATCCTCCGGTCACGTAAAACCTCGGCCGTCTGTTCGGGTTGATTCCAGTAACCTGCAAAAAGCCATGGTGAGCGGACCACCATCTCGCCGATTTCTCCTGTCGGTACTGTGTTCCCATCATCGTCTATGCAATCAATGCGGCAAAGAATCGCTTCCTGTCCGATAGATTTGAAAATATCCTTGTATTTCGGATCATCGAGCCCCCTTTCGATCTCAGTGGGACTGCAGAAGGTGATCCAGCCGCCCGCCTCGGTGGATCCATAACAGTTATAAAATTGTCCTCGGAATGATTTCAATTTTCTTAGTCTTTGAATCCCCTCCCGGGCATCCCGGGTCGCACTGGTTGCGTGAATATAACGGAGACTGCTAAGGTCATAATTTTCAAGATCCGAATTTTTAATGAGACGGTCAAAGGTGGATTCGATAATATACGTCAGCGAAATCCGTTCCTTTTCAATAGATTCGAGCACAAGATTTTGGTCGAACTTCGGCAGCAAAACCGTTGGAATTCCCTTGAGTATATGATTATGCAGCATATCCGATCCCAATCCGGCAGTCAAAGGTGTAAAGATCATAGCCCGATCATCCTCGCGGTGGGGAATGTTGACTAGCGAACTCAATCTGCTGATCATCTTAGGACCGTGTTTGGCTATGCAGCCCTTTGGAAAACCGGTGGTTCCGCTGGTGTGGATAATCGCATATATTGAATCCGGAGAGACTTGAACGGATGGTTCATCCTCCTTCGACCTCCCCAAGAGATCTTCGTACTCCACGTCAAAGGGCTTATCGCCGCCGAGACCAACGATGAAGTCGAGTGATTGCATTTCATCCCGGACCTCATTGACAAGGGAAGAATATTCCAAACTGGTGATAAGCGCTTTCGCTTCTACGTTGTTAACGATGTAGGCGATTTCACGGCCGACCGATCGTGGCATAATCGGCGCCGATACAGCTCCGATTTTCGCTATTGCATAATATAGCTCGACAATCTCTTTACAATTATTGAGAAGGAAAGCTACCCTATCTCCGGGTTGGATACCCATACTGATCAGACCGTTGGACAGGCAATTGACACGCTGATTTAGCTTCGCCCATGTCAATCTTTCATCCCCCCATATCAGCGCTTCTCTATCAGGAATACGTCGCGCATTGTTAGTCACCATATCTCCTGTTACCATGGTATTGTGTCCTTTTAGCTTATTTTTGTAATATGAAATATATTTTTTATATTACGAAATAAAATGCTTGTCAATAAAAAATTTTAATGATAATTTTGATCCTAAAACAACGTTGCGTTTCATGACGGTAATTCTTTTGTATTATAAAATTTTATCTTGTATATATTGATTATTCCCGACCACCTTTATTTGGCATTGATCGGAACAATATAAAATGACGAAAAGTCATTCTCAACAACCACTTCAGTATTGCAATAAATCATGTAGCTTTCTTAGAAGGGCGGGAAGATGTGCCATGTTGCAAAAGATGTTTTTCAGGATACTGAATGGCTGCGATCTTTAGGATGCATGGGCTGGGAATAGAAGGCCCTCAGATGGTGAAAAGGTCAGGGATGAGCCAACACGGTGTTTATAGTGCTGTAAGAAGAGTGAAAGCATTATTGAAAAGAATGCTATTCAGATGATAAGTTCGTTACCGAATTACAAATAGTCTCCCAGCTTTAAAAAATGGATTTTCAAGGAATAATATAAATATTAGAAAAGGAGAACTCATATGGCAACTATGTTAAGTATTGAGGATTATGAGGGCGCGGCTCGCAATGCAAACGAGGCTATTGAACAATGTGTCTTGGCCAATCGTATTTTAGCTAATGAGGGTGTGCTTGACGCATTCGGACACATTTCCGTTAGGAACCCAGAAAATAAAGAGGTTTTTTTCCAATCCCGGTCATTGTCTCCAGAGCTAGTTACAAAAGATGATATCCTGTCAATCGATCTTGATGGGAAAGTGTTATCCAAAACAGACATGACGCCTTACGGAGAGCGAATTATTCACGCCGCAATTTTAAAAGCGCGATCTGATGTAAACGCTGTTTTTCATGGACATCCTCACTCAGTGATACCGTTTTCCAGTACGGGTATTTTGATCAGGCCTATCGCACACTTTGCAGGTATGTTTTATGAGGGTATCCCCATTTATGATGATTATGATGTTAGTTCGGGGATGTTGATTGCTTCCCCACAGGAAGGAGAGCGAATAGTGCGTGTTATGGGTAATTCAAGAGCTTTATTACTACGTGATCATGGGTGCATTGTTGTTGGCGAGAACGTTCCATTTATGGTAATGTCGGCCATTTATTTGCGCGATAATGCAAATATTCAGCAGCGTGCTCTCGAAATAGGTGAACCAAAATATCTTTCCTATGAAGAGGGAAGACAAATAAGTAAAATTATGGGGAGTGCTGTAGCCTTGAAGCGCGCTTGGGATTATTGGGTTGAGCGAGCAAAAAAAGCTATGCCGGACATCTGCTAAAGGCAGGCATAAAATAAATCCTCTGAAGCTAAGGCCGAAAATAAAAGTTGGTATCGATTTGGCATAGCATCCGAAAAGAAGCCCCAACCTTTAACTAAATGCCGGTTATCTGATCACCTTATGTAGATAACCACGGGCAAGCCTTTGGAACTCTGCCCGCCGGTTGTTTAGAGGTACTTACCACTTCACAATATAATACCAATACCATATATAATAATAACAGCTGAAATTATTTAATTATTAATCGGACACTAGTTATTTTTAATATAAACTTGATTTATTAAGATAATGACATTGACTTAAAAACTAAGGGAACCATGTAGCAACAATAAATCGGTTTTATTCATCTCACATATTTTGTTTTTCAATTTGTTCAGAAATCTTGTCAGCAGTTTCTTTGATCAGAGAAATCAATTTTGCCTGATTGTGGTATCTCGCTCTAAATTTAGGAATGGTGATCACCACAGCTGCCACCGGGTTTTTCTTACTATCAAATATCGGGGCGCCAAGCGAGTTTATATTATTGTCATACTCACCTGAGGCGAAGGCAACCCCTTTTCTCCTTATTTCTTTGAAATGTGCCTTGAATACCTCCAAATCCGTGATGGTCTTGGACGTATATCGGGACAGCTTCTTTTTTAGAGTAGCATCCACAATTTCTGTGGGGGAGAAGGCTAGGATCGCCTTGGCCCCAGGAGAAACATGGGCGGGGACTATCGCACCTGTTTTGAGGAAAATTCCTATTGCGTGAGGAGTTCCTGCCCTGTAGACAAGCATCACGTTGTCCCCATTCAAAACCTCTAGGGTCGCGTTTTCCTCGATTTTGTCCCGCAGGGCGTCAATGTAGGGTTTTGCAATGGGTAATAACTGTGTGCCGATGTGTTTGAACGCAACTCTTCCGATATCTATGATCGACTTGCCCAGAACATAATTTTTCCCCGCTGGACTCTTCTTCACAAAATCGTGCCTGGAAAGATCTTTGAGAAGCCTACTTACGGTCGACATCGTGAAGCCCAGCTTTTCACTGAGACCGCCAGTCCCCAGACCATTTTCATGGTCGGCCAGGGTCTGAATGATTTTTAGAGCCTTTTCGACGGCGTTTAATTTTTTAGAAGACTCTGTCATATCTAAAAATCGTGGTTGTTGAGGATGCACTTTCGTCCTTTTATGTGTCCTGATCAAGGTCGAAAAAAATGGTCTGGGGTAGTCAATCTATAAAAGAAAAATTTTTATAAAAAAACACCGTTATGAAACATGATGTCGGTTGTGAGCTTAGAGTATCATTAGAATATTATGTTTTCAAGGTCTATTTTCTGTCTGTCAAAACACAGTGACTTCTAGGAAGAAGAAGGGAATTGCATATAAAAGGGGACATAAAAGGATTTTATTAAAAGAAGCGGGTAAAAAGGCCGGTTTGAATTTAAACCGTGTACTATACATGTATAAAATTGAATATATTAAAAAAGGGTTTTAACGATAACTGTCAAAACCCTTGCTATTACTGGCGCGCCTGGGAAGATTCGAACCCCCGACCTGCGGATTAGAAGTCCGCTGCTCTATCCAACTGAGCTACAGGCGCATGCTTTATAAACCTTATTTCTTCTATAACATCCTCGTCGAAAATGCATCAAAAAATTGATGCGATATAAAGAATAATAAAGTAGGTTATAGGGATTGCTTGATGAATTGTGGAGGATTTTCGTCTGATCCTTTTCTATAATCACCGTTAAGGACATGGTGTAAAAGGAAATTAGTATTGCTCTCGAGTTGAGACATGGTTTCCGCAAGAGCTTTCAGCTTTATCAGGTTATTTTTCGATCTTTTTTTGGATGGGATATTCAAATAAGGGTCATCAAGAATTCCGATAAGCTTATCGAGACTAATCGTGTTGAAGCTTTCGTTGTCTTCGTAGATCAGGCTGACCCATTCCCTTTTGAGTGTTTCGGGAATCTGATCGTACTGCTGCAATACTTCATCATCCTGTCCAAAATAAAGGTATTTTTTAAGTTCATGGATATTATAAAGGATTTCATCTTTTTTTTCATTTTCGATCGAAACTTGATCGATAACATTGTTCCATTGTGACTCTATCTGCATTGTAACCCAGCGTTTCCCCTTTCCGGGAGGAAGTGAGAGCTCAATATATTTATCGTGAGCATTCTTAATCCTTTCCCTCACATTCCCATCCATCTCATCAATATCCGCCAGAATCTCATTTAATTTAGAGAAACACTTTACCTTATGATCCTCTTCATTAAAATGTTCGAGCAGTAGTTGTTCCCACTGCTCTCTGAGGTATCGTATCTCCTGTTTTATCAAGGACAAAATCATGCCGGATTTGGTGATCGCGTTTCTGAGCGAATCGGCAAGATAGTTGCACGCGTTCAACCGGTCTTTGGCGATCGCCTGCATAGCTTTCATGGAATCCTGACGCAACTGGTAGGATAAGAGCTCCGTTCCAAGACTGCGGGAAAGCTTTTTAATGAGTCTTGTCTTATCGCTATCGATTTTAATAGTATATGGAAGAAAATGGATCTTGATTACCGCCACAACAATATATTCGCTGTCACGCCATATGACATTGCCCGAGCTATTTCTGGGGTATTCCATCGGTGTGTCTATGTCAAGATTTAGATCCGATTTTCTTACCAGAACAGGTTCCAAATGGTGGAAATCCTCATATCCCAAATGAGCCTGAAGACTGACGCTTCTCGCATCTCTCGTAGGATCTTCAGCAGTCCAGCTTTTCTGCCTCTCAACACACCAACCCATTGCCTCGAGTGGTCGACCCGCTTCATCTCTGTACTCTTTCCAGGGTTTGCCCGGAGGATTATACTCGGATATTGAAGGAAGGCCCCACGCTATTGTTTTTCTTTCCCCGTCTATTACCCCGGAAGTGACCCTCTCAACCACCAGCTCGGGCACCCTGCCGACTCTGTAAACCGTACCTTTAATCGCGTCCGGCAGACAAAAGAAGATCGTTTCTATCATCTCAGTACACGCCTTTTTCAGAACAGTTTCTTCGATCTCGATAGTCAATTTTCTTTCATTCCTCCTGTTATCCAATTTTTCGGAATAAAAACAGTGAATTCAAAGGTGTTAATTTACTTTTTTTAAGACTTTGTCAACAAAAATAGTAAAGAGCATCTTGACAATATACTCTCGCAGTGTAAGACTCTTCATATGAATAATGAGACGATAATATTAGATCACATCCCTGAGATGGAAGACGCCCTCCTGATAATGGGTTTTGAAGGCTGGGGAAACGCCCTCGATGTTTCCAGCCGCATGGTGGAATATCTTGTCCGGAAACTCAAAGCAAAGCCCTTCGGCAGGCTAAATCCTGATCTATTTTATTCCTACACAAAGAATCGTCCAAGAATCCTCATAGAAAACGGCCTGTTAAAGGAGATTGAACCTCCTGGCGGCGTTTTTTATAAAACAAGCGAGAAATCTTCAGGCCAGGATATTATCCTCATCAAGGCGACTGAACCTGATCTAAACTGGTATCAATTTACTGAATCAATCATTCATCTATGTCAAAAAATAGGAGTAAAAACCATTATCACACTGGGCAGCATGTTTGATAATGTATCCCATACGGATTCCCTTATTTCGGCCATTGCTTCAAGCGCGCATGTTCTTGAATCGGTATGTGATAGAAAAATCATCCCGATCAATTACAAAGGTCCCGGAGCCATTCACACTGCCCTTCACACTGAGGCCGGTAAAAAAGGGCTCCAAAGCCTAAGCCTTTGGTGCCATTGCCCTTATTATCTCCAGGGGACCACCCATTTCGGGCTTCTTTCACACCTTGGGAATTTCTTATCGTCATGGGGGGGGTTTTATCTTGACACAGAAGAGCTTTCAATAACCTGGGCAGATCTCAGCATGCAGATACAAGATATAATAGACAACAATACCGAGCTTCGCGAGGCGATAAAAGATCTTCATAAGACAAAGATCAAACAGGGCACCAATACTTCTGAAAGCACCAAGATAATCCGCCTTGATCCTTTTCTTAGAAAAAGATAAGGAGATATTAATTATCTTTTCCCCGAATAATTCTTAATCGTATCTACTATTTTCTGTATTATATAGCCAGCCTCACCATTTAAAAAAATATCCGTGACGGTTTCCGTAAGATGGGTTGTTTCTTTGTTTATCTCTATTATCTTTGCGCCATTCTGTTTTGCAATCATCGGGATACTGTTCGCCGGTGAGACAACGGCTGAAGTCCCCACTACCATAAGCGCCTCAGTATGTGCTGCAAGCTGGAAAGACTGATTCATAGCGTCCGCCGGAATGGGTTCCCCAAAGAAAACAACATTTGGTTTTAATATACTACCGCAAACACACCTGGGAGGGTATGACCCCCTTTTTTCTTCAGCCGAAAATTTTTTTCCGCAGCTGATACAAACGAGGATGCTTGAATTTCCATGATATTCCACAACACGTTTTGATCCACCCGCCTGATGAAGATTATCGACATTCTGTGTGATAATAAAATGGAGGAGTCCCATTCTTTCAAGTTCTCCCATCCCGAGATGGGCCATGTTAGGTCTGGCTCCGGCTATCAATTCATCCATTGACCTGAGCATTTTCCAAACCTTCACAGGGTCTTTCTTAAAGGCGGATATAGTAGCATATTCCACCGGATCATAGATCGACCACAGTCCATCCGAGCTTCGAAAATCAGGGATCCCCGATTCGACGGAAATTCCCGCTCCGGTCAGCGCTCCGGTGAGATTTGATTCGGAAATTATCTTTACGGCCTGATCTATTAATTTATACATGATCAAATCGAGCTCGAAGCCTGTCAGACTTTGTCCAACATACTGCTAAACGGATTCAAGCAATATTTTACTCTCCCTGTTATTATAACTTTTTATTCTTGCCCTTAATATCTTCTGTTCTCCAAAGATATTGATCATTCTGACTTCATCGTCGTCCACGTCAATCCGATCGACATTTTCCAGAATCATCTCTTCCTTTCCACCTTTTAAAATAAAAGCATGCGCTTCACACATTTCATGCTCCCCCGTGAATACTTTTTATTGCTCAAGCGCGTTGAGCGCATTTTTGAGACATTTCGTGCTTTTAGAAATAATTTCTATCATCTCCCTTATATGACCCGCGCTTTCTTGTTTCCCGGCATCTTCCAGCTGTTCCGCGAACATCTCGTACTCTTCACTATGATGTTCATTATGATGCAGCCAGTGCTCAATACGGATCTTGGCCTTTTCAGCGAAATCCATTCTCTGAACCTCCTTTGCGTATGAAAGATTAAGGCCAGGCAACTGCCCGACCATACCTGACAGATTGCTGGCAACCTATAAGGGAATTTTCACGAAGAATCTTGCGCCGTCATATTTATCGCTATCGATGGTCAATTTGCCTCCCATATCTTCAACAAGGATCAAGACACCCGCAAGACCCAGACCGTGACCCCTTATAGTAAAATCTTCTCCGGCGTTCAGCTGAAAATAGCATTCAAAAATCTTTTCCTGATCGCTTTTCTTGATGCCCATTCCGTCATCACTAACGAGTAAAACAAGGTCTTTTTCGTCTATCTCGAGACCAAGTTCAATAATTTTGCTCCGAAATTTGATCGCGTTATGCAAAAGGTTTCTCAATATCTGTGCTATCTTGCTTTCATCAAGATCCACTGCATGCTGCCATGCCATTTCTTCAACTTTGAGCAGGATATCTTTATCCGATAAAATTTTTTTCAATTCATTGAGGCTGGTAGACTTCTTGATACTGTCCGCAGTGTCATGATCTGTCAGATCGAAAATCTCCACCAAGGTTTTTTTTATCAGATCAGAAATAAAAAACTTTCTTTTATTGAAAACCCCTTCACAGGACTTACCTATTTCAAGCATATCATTCACTAAACCCATTGCGAGTTTTGAGCTTCGCAAGATTCTATTCAAAACTTTAAGCTGCTTTTCGTCCAAAATACCGTATTTATCCTGCCGATTTATCAAAGATAAAGCGCCGGCCTCTATTATTGCCAGTGGATTTTTAAGATCATGTACCAGAAGCTCTGTTTTTATCCTTACATTTTTCTTGTTAGACATATACTGAACTCTCCCTTTTCCCATAATCCCGAATGTCCCGGCAATCCAGGCACATATGGAAATACCGATCTTTTAATTATTTATGAAAATATTACTCCCACATAACCGACAAAACTGGTATCAGGTCTCACATCATAACTTGTCGTATAGGCTATCTTGTTCCCATTGACAGCGCCCAATTTTTTCATGCATGCAACTGCGGAAGCCACCGCCCCTGAACAGCATGCGTTATAACTTACTAATGACTCGCTTATTATCCCTTCCGGATCCATTGCCAGCATGAGGTCAATTATTTTTTTATCGTTTTCATTCTTTACCCAGTCAACGGCCTGTTTGCCGGAACCCTTGGGTGTAAAACCATAATTGTATCCATAATGTGTCAAGTCCGTTGAACCCAGTATTAAAACATCCCGGCTCTCTTCAACGGAGATCTCTGCAATTCTTTCCCCTATCCTCAAGGAAGCATTAACCGGTGGAAGCCCCACAGGCAGAATACTGACATCTGGGAAAAAATATTTGACAAAAGGTAAAAGCACTTCAATGGTATTATCGGGTTCATTGTAAGAGGCGGTTTCGATTTTGAAAGGAAACTCCTTAATCAGCTTGTCGGCGAATTCATGATCGATCCTGATTTCACCCAGGGGTGTAGACCAGAAACCTTCTTTCATAATATAATTACCGCTTCCTGGGTGAAGGTGCCGTCCGAAAATGACAAAAGTATCCGGTGGTGTCTCATTCCTCAGGCATCCAATTACGTTGCATATAACCTTACCTGAGAAATACCATCCTGCATGCGGCACTATTCCCCCGATCCTTTTCTCGCCGCCGCCGGGACAGGGAAACAGATCCCCGGATAACTTTTCTATCTCAGCCCGGCATTCAGACTCATTTCCGGGATACCAGCTTCCGGCAAAATCAGATCTCCTTACTTGCATTATGAATCTCCTTGATCATAGTATTTAATTGCAAATTTCACCTGGTGGCCTGATGACAAAATACTTGTTCCTGGAAAAACATGGATTGGCAGATATCCAATTGAATTATGAAGCAATCTGACTTTTTATGCAAGTTCAATTTTGTTTGCCGTACTCTTTCGAAAAATGCGCCCCGTCATTCACCAGGGTAAATACTATTTGTAATTTGAATAAAAAATCATTATTCATTAGAATAAAACATTAAGATTCTTAAAGGAGTTATACGCTGTTTATGAGCATCGAAATAACCGAATGGATTATAAGGATCCCGGTTTTACTTTTCGCAATCACAATCCATGAATACTCTCACGGGAAAGCTGCTTTTTCATTGGGAGATCCGACCGCAAAAAATGCGGGAAGGCTTTCATTCAATCCCTTGACCCACATTGATCCTTTAGGCGCCCTATGCCTTTTCTTGTTCAATTTCGGCTGGGCAAAACCTGTTCCTGTAAATGTGAACTATTTCAGAAACAGACGGAGGGATATTATTTTAATGGCCCTTAGTGGACCTGTCTCAAATATCGCAACTGCATTTGCCGCAGGTCTTTTCATTCGGTATTTTTATGTGCAGTGGGAAATATATCAGAAACTGCTGTTTTATATGATATTGATGAACTGCGGCTTGGGGATCTTCAATCTGTTACCGATCCCGCCTCTGGACAGATCGCACGTGATGGAAAATATATTACCCTATAAAATTTCATTGACTTACAGAAAAATAGGAACATATGCCCCCTTTCTGCTGGTAGGTATCCTTATCTTTGACAATTTTGCAAGGATAAATATCCTTGGAAAACTCCTGGGGTACCCGATATTTGCTATTGCACATCTCTTTGGCGGTGATAATTTTTATTCACTTATATTTCAGGCCATGCGATAGATCTGATGAATTATACGTTGATGCTCTTATCGTAATTGGCTTTCACCCTCGTAACTATGCCCCCTCTTGCGCTGAATTCCCCGCTTACTTCAATTCGCTTCGGAGTAATCACCTTAATGAAATCATCAAGAATTCTGTTGACCAGATGCTCATAAAATATCCCGACATTTCTATACTGAAGGAGATAGTATTTCAATGATTTCAGCTCAACGATATAATTATCCGGGACATAAGATATGGATATTTTACCAAAATCAGGAAGGCCGGTCATCGGGCAGAGAGACGTAAACTCCGGCTGAGAGATGTTAATTTCAATATCACGTCTATGACTGTACTGATAATCGAGGGCTTCCAAGACACCAGCGCTGACAGTATCAGGGCCCACTGACTGGTACGGGACCTTAAAATCCGGATTTTTATTCATGATCACACCTCTTTAAATAATGTAACGTCATCACATTGATAGACCCGCAAGGAAAATCACATTCGTGGTTCATCAGCAGCAGTCATCGCGGAGACGGCAAGGGAAGCAACTGTATGGACACTTATATCAAGATTGTAGTATTTCGATATTTCCGTGAGCTGCCTGTGACATGAAAGGCACACTGTCGCGATATGGTTCACACCTGCAGCCTCCAATTGCCTTGCCTTTGCTTTTCCTGCGATCATACGGCGACTATGGCTGGTGCTGTCCTGGATCAACCCTCCTCCCCCCCCGCAACAGATCGAATGAAGCCGGTTTGGTTCAAGTTCTACCACCCCTTGACAGCAAAGACCTAACAATATCCTCGGAGGATCGAATATTCCCGATTTTCTTCCCAGGTTGCATGGATCATGATATGCGATCGGATACGCATGGGCCAAAGGATCAAATTTGATCACACCCTTTTCGGCCATTTCAAGTATAAGATCTGGCATGCTGATCAAGGAAAACCCCGGGTTCCCTGCTGATACCTTATCCATGTAATGTTTAAGGGCGTAATAACCATGTCCGCATTCCGAAAGTACCAGGACCTCGGCGCCCATATCTTTTGTCGCTTCAACGATTTGGCTGACCATTTTAAGAGTAATCCGGTTGTCGCCAATAAAATATCCCCAGTTTGTCACATCGGTGTGTCTGCTTGACATGGTCCAGGATTCTCCAAAGGCATGGAAGAGTCTGGCCATATCCGTTAAATGCAGGAGATCGATACCAAGCTCTCTGGGATTGGGTAAGTATAGATATTTTACGTTTTTCTTGTCATAGGGAATCTCGGCATCAGGATCACCAATATCATCCGAAAATTCTTCACTCAGCCATTCAATTGTTTCTATAAATTCCTCTTTAGTGAGGCCGTTGACATCTCCCACTGATAACCGAGTATTCACACCTTTGATCAAATCCTGAGGTGCATAGCCGCCGGCATAGGCAAGAGACCTTATCCGTCTGACCACGTTCTCCATGACAATGCCCATCGGACAGTCCAGTGTGCACCTGTTGCAGATATGACAATCCCATATATCGGTCATGCGGCATAATATGTTCTCAAGTCCCAAATGCACCATGCGAACAATCCTTCTGGGCACCGGGCCCCTTTCACCGTCGTACCAACTGCAGCGGGAATTACAGATCCCGCATGTCAGACATTGAGATACGTCCACGCCCCCGGCCTCATTATCCAATTTTTTATGCGTTGCTGGGTTTTGATTTATCCTTAGGGTCTCCATTACAGGTTGCCTCTCATTATTCGTATAAATCTTACAGGTTCATTAGCCGCGATACTCAGGCATCTGATTTTATTATCATTTATTCCCGTCTCCCGGATGATATATCCCACCCGGCGCCTGGCATCCATAAGGCCGTTGCCCGAACGGCAGTTTCCTTCATGGCATCCCGCTATGATAACTTTGCCAGCACCTTCCAGCAGGGCTGTATAAATCATCTGGGCGCTAACGCTTCCGGCACAGGGCACCCTGATGACCTTTAAATTCTGTTTAGGATAGGTTTCAAAACCCATTGCCTCTGATTGAGCGAGACCCGATGAGCGCTCGCAGGCAAAGACAACCGTACTATGGCCTGAATCACTAACCTCCGAATAGGTGTCGTCTCTTTCCGTTTGCGCTATAGCCTTCGCAGGACATGAAGCAACACATCTTCCGCATCCAAAACATGCATCAGGATGGATATATGGTTTACAAAAATCAATGAGCTCGATCGCGTAATGAGGGCATATCCTGAGACAGGTAAGGCATCGTGAACAGAGGCGATCATCAATTTCTGCCACGAATTCGCTTTTTATAGGCCTTATCCTTTTCCTCATCCCATCCAGATGTATCTCCAACTCGCTTATCTCATCATTTAAATTCTTTTCATCGACCTCATCATGATCTTCTCCGAGAAAATAGAGACCAACTCTGGGACATGAAATCGAGCGATATCGAATATTCGGCTCCTGTAAAAATCCTTCTCTATCCAGACCAGTATCCGTAATCTTTGCGATATCAGCATTATTGATCCCGGGCATGACCATGGGCGGCATGATAAGAAGGTCGCATTCCATTTCCACCATTGAACCGCCCAAAGTTGCTTCAAACATGCTGATATTGAGAGATTGCTCTTTCCTTGAAAGATTGGGTTGATTATCTGCGGACAGTCTGACAAATCTGACACCTTTTTCACGTGCCGTGTCATACATCTTCTGGCCATCAGAACCATGCACAAGCATATTTTTCATAATAATGGAAACATCTTTTCCCTGATCGGCCAGTTTTGAAGCAAGCAGAAGAGCACAGCGTGAATTGACTTTCCATTCCGGTATCTCACGATCAAGCAGGAACGCTATCCGATGAGGAATTTCAGCATGCGTGTTGAAATCTTTTTCAAGTGAAGTCAGTCCTATTATTTTTTCTCTGATTTCATCGTCCAGTCCATTCATTATCATCCCATGCTCGCGCCTGGCGTCAGGCGCAACAACGACGGCATCAGAGACCAGGGATTTACTCTCATTATCCGAATCAATTTTAATCAGAAACCGCCCCACCGTGCCTTCAAGCGATTTGATTCTTGAATTTGAATAGATTTCCGCATCGGTATTTAATTTTGTATCTTCTAGGCCACTATTGATAAGCTTGACGATGTAACCATCCGAAGCCAGCTTATCAGCTATCCTGACGCTATGAGAGCCATCCCCTATTACGGCGACAGATGGAAAAGGAGAGCTATTTTTTAACAAACCGATTTTTATAGCTATCTCATGAGCGGATTTCAAGCCCTGCTGCCTCGCATTCAATATGTCCGTCGGCCCACAAGCCGCTCCTGCAGCATAAACTCCAGCCAGTAGCTTTATTCCATCCCCGCCCATAAAACCCCATCGCCCCGGATCTGTCTTAAAGAGAGCATATATCGACCGCGAACCGTGTGAAGGTACCATCCCCACGGATAAGACAACAGCATCAAAATGATGTGCCACCCTTTGCCCGTTTTGATCATCTTCCCTTATTACAGTAAGCATATCATGATTCAGGTTATTTAGGATTTCAGAGGGCACACCCTGCAGGAGGGCCGCTTTTTCTCCTAACAGATCAAATTGCCGGCGAATCTCTTTCCCAATAATCTGCAGATCAATATAGAATACGGTGATATGGGCGCCCGGAATGAGATCGATAATCTTGCTTGCCTGTCTGGCGGCGATTTTGCAGCAAACTTGAGAGCAATAGTCCCTGCCCTCTTCCCTGTTTCTTGAGCCCACGCACTGAATAAAAGCAATGCTGGGAGAATCTTTATTATCGAGAAATTCTATCAGACCCTCCTTTTTAAAAATATTGTTCAGCTCGGCGGTCGTGATGATCTTTTTATTATTTGCATAATTCAGTGTCGCTATTGAGGATGGATCAAAGGTCTCGAAACCGACAGCCAGGAGGACTGCGTCCACAGTTAAAACGCTGGAATCTTGACCCTTAAGATGCACCTCAAACTGATCTTTTAAAAATTTCACATCACGGACCTCAGTCTCCAGATAGACCCTGCAGCTTATTGAGTTTCCTATCCTGTCAACTAGTTCAGCGCTCAGACAGGCGCCGCAGTTCTGACACTCATCCGTAGCCATGCATGCCCATCCAAAGGCCTTTCCTCCAAGATGCCCGGCCTTTTCGACCAGATGCACCCTGGCCCCCCAGTCACACAGGGCGCTTGCGGCGGTCAATCCCGCTACGCCGCCTCCGATAATCAGGACTTGCTTATTCTGGCCTGAATTAAATTTTCCATCAGAACTCATCTGTATTTACCCCATAAAAGGAAAATCTCATCATTCCAGTTCTGAACGGCAATCATCCGACCATTCCGGGCATGCCTCTCTCATTTTGGCTTCATATATTTTTTTACATTCGTTGCATTCGATTTCTATATTGGGAACATCACCATATTTTTCTTTCATTTCCTTTGCAGACAGATGAGAAACAGCGCTGCATCCACATTGCGGACATGCCGTCTTGATGCGGTATTTTTTCTCTTTCATTTTCTTTCTCCTCAGTGAATTGACCAGGATTATTTCCCATTAATATAAATTTTTTAAAAAATTGCACAAAGAAAGGTGATCCTGCGTCAGGATAACATTTATGATTATTATATTGCAATAGATTGGTCTATAGATAATATGGCTATTTGAATGGAATACTTCCATCTCCAAGTGGATGAGCTTTGCCGGGTGCATAAAAAAACCCTGCCGTCTTCCGGTCAGGGTCCAGATGGATATGTTGATTATTTACATTATATTATAGCCCCACTTCCGCCAGATCCGGACCCAGGTAGGTCCTCTCATTTTCACCGAGACACCCAAGCGAAAGACAAATCAGGGTCCATAAATGAACGGTGTGATATTTGCCTTCAAAGTGTTCCGCCAGGTCATGTATTTGAGCATGACAGTTATGACAAGCGGCGACACAATAATCAGCACCCGTGGCTACAATCTGGTCAAATTTTATCTTTCCGTATTGATGTCTGGCGTCAACGTACCCGGACTGCAAATAACCGCCACCCCCGCCGCAACAATAATTATTTGACTTGTTTGGGGACATATCTACAAAGTTCTCTTCTCCCACTACAGATTTAACGACAAAGCGAAGGTCTTCAGCCACTGGATCGCCGTAACTTTTACGAACAATCTGGCAAGGATCCTGAACGGTAAATTTTATTTTTAAATCCCTGTTCCAGTCAGAATTAACCTTTAATTTTCCTTCTCTTATCCATTTGGCGTAGTATTGATAGATGCTGGCAATCTCTAAATCAGTTTTGATTCCGAATTTCCTCAGTCCTTCCAGGACCGAATAAGTGACATGGCCTCATTCGGTATTGAGATATACCTTGCATCCCAGTTCCTCGGCCTGTTTAATGCTGGTTCTGACAATGTGTTCCCAACCATCATCATCCTGGAGAAACATGCAATAATTCTCTCCTCCCCATCCTTTGCTCCCGTAAGTCCAGTCAACCTCTGCAATATGGAGAATTTTCCAAAGAGGTATCATTTCATCAGGTTCTGTCACCGGTTCCCTTGAATTCTGATTAAGAAAAAACACTGCTCCCTTTTTGTCTATCGGAGCCTCGATTGTTTCAAAACCTGGCTGTGTTTCTCGTGTTTCTTCAACAACATCTTCCACAACAAACTGAAAGTCCTCCGGAGATGCCCCCATAGCGCTGCAGCTATCATTCCTGAGCGCCATATCACATGAACCGAGGATACCCTTTGGACGCTCTTCGCGGGGCCATGCCTGACGAGCCAGACCAACCATCCGAGGAATATCGACTTTCATCGGACACGCATATATGCACCTCTGGCACATGCTGCACATCCATACCCATGGAGTTGATGTGACCTCGTCGTCAAGGCCGAGGGCTATCATGCGAACGAATTTGCGGGGGTCCATTCCCTCCAGACCGCTTGCCGGACAACCGCCTGAACAGGTTCCGCAGGTAAAACACAAATCCAGGTTTCCCTCAGGCAGGATTTCTTCGACCCTCCGCCTGAATTCCCCTTTTCTGTCTGTCAGATTTAAAGCTTCTTCCGCCATGGACATCTCCTCTCAATCCCGGTTTATGATATATTCTTCTGACATCTATATCGTTTATTTTACTAAAATTAATAGATTTCCTATATTATTGGCATTGAAATGTCAACGCAAAAGGTGAAATTTTTCACAATTTGATACTTTGTTTCAGACAAAAAATCATCAATGCAAACCCTGCTGAGATGATTGATTGCGCATATCACGCTCCTCATCCTTGAGAACCCTGCGGAGGACCTTTCCCACCGGCGAGGTTGGAAGGCTTTCTCTAAATTCAATTATTCTCGGCCTTTTGTAAGCTGCCATGTTCTCTTTGCAAAAGTCAATGATCTCCTCGGCAGTCACATCCGTTCCTGGTTTTAATTGAACAAAAGCCTTTACAAGCTCGCCACACTCTTTGTCGGGAACGCCTATTACGGCAGCCTGGCTTATTTTAGGATGAGAATACAGCACCCCTTCCACATCTGCCGGATAGACATTGAATCCTCCTACCACTATCATATCTTTCTTACGATCAGTAATTACCAGGAACCCGTCTTGATCAAGATGACCAATATCACCGGTAAGGAAGAATCTCTTGCCGCTGATATCCCTGAAGACCAAATCGTTCTCTTCCTTTTTATTCCAGTATCCCGCCATAATCTGGGGTCCGCTCACCGCGATCTCACCGTCTTCTCCCTCTGAAAGATCTTTCATTTCATCTGCAAGGTCTATTATCTTAATCTCAACGCCGGGCAATGGAAGTCCAACTGATCCGATTTTTCTCTGTTCAATGTTTGTCGGGTTTGCAGTAACCACCGGAGATGTCTCCGTGAGCCCGTATCCTTCAAATATTATGCATCCGGTCATTGCTTCAAATTTTCTAATCAGTTCTGCGGGCATCGGGGCAGCCCCTGATCCGCATGCTCTTATGCTGGACAGATCAAGCTTTTTTGTCAGAGGTTGGTTAACCAGCGCATTATATATTGTCGGAACCGCAATGACGATCGTGATGTTATATTTCCTTATGGATTTCAGGACGTCACTAAAAGGGGGCCTGCCGGCTCTCGGGTCAGGGACGCAAACCAGACGGGAAGAGGTTATGCAACTGGTGAGCATACACAGCGTTAAACCAAAGGCATGATACCAGGGCAACACACCCAGAAATGTATGTTCTCCGCCTTTTCGCAGTTTTATCGGCGGTCCGCCGGTTGTTTCCGGGATTCTTATCCACTCCTCCATGCTCATTACATTTGACATCAGATTGGCATGGGTAAGTGCCGCTCCCTTTGGAATTCCTGTGGTCCCTCCGGTATAAAGGATAAGGGCATAGTCTTTTACCGGGTTTATCTCAATCTTCGGCGGATCAGGAGAAAAAGCTTTAACAATACTTTCAAAGATGAAATGTCCATTCTCATGCCCTTCCGCCTTGGGTATCTTTCCAAGAAGAGATCCCATAATTCCTTTAATCACAGGAAGGTATGATTTGATGCCGCAGATAACAACCGTGCGCACATTAGTCTGTTTTATTGAATCAAGGGCCGTCTGATAGAAACCCGGATGATCCATCACAAAGACAGCTTTTGCGCCCGAATCCTTTAATTGCAGATTAAGTTCCGCGGCCTTGTATAACGGATTACATGTTACGCAAACACAGCCCGCTTTGAGTATCCCGAAAAATATGGCAGGATAATGAGGAATATTCGGAAGGAACACAGCCACCCTGTCACCCTTTACAAGACCTTCGGATACCAGAAAATTCGAAATTCTATCCGCTGTATCCCTGACTTGTCTAAAATTCCTGGATGCGCCTTGAAACATGGTATAAACAGCTTCTGGAAATTCCCTTGCTGAATTATCGAGAATGGAGAAAAGCGGTTTATTGAACCCAATAATTTCATCAGGAACGCCTTCGGGCCATTTTGATGACAGCGAGCTTCGTAAATTCATTATCCTTCCTTCTCTTTCCGATTTAGATTATTTCAGCATTGAATCCATAATGTCCGTTCAGGAGATTGCATCAAGATCGCGTTATGTGAATTTATCTGTTAAAGAATAATATTTTTATCATACGCCTAAAAAGATTTCAATGATACGAAAATAGACCTGAATACTTATCGCCCGAATAGATATTGACAAATGGCACTATAAATTCTACAGAGAAAATCCTCAGGTCATTTTTTTTAAATCAGAGCAGGGGGTCGAAATGAAAGTTCTTGGGATCTATGGAAGTCCTAGAAAGGGCGGGAATACTGATCAGCTTCTGAATGAGGCCCTCAATGGAGCGAAATCCTCCGGGGCTGACATATCCACCATATTTGTCCGGCGTCTAAAAATATCTGGGTGTCTGGAATGCGGTGGTTGTGACCGGACCGGGAAATGTGTGGTTCAGGATGAAATGCAGGTCGTGTATCCCCTTCTTGAAGAAGCGGATGTTATAATCCTCGCATCGCCCGTGTTTTTTTACGGCATCTCAGCTCAGGCAAAAGCTCTCGTGGACCGTTGCCAGGCCATGTGGTCTAAAAGGATGCTGGAAAAGAATAGGGAGGAAAGAAAAAGATATGACAGCGGAAACGGTTATCTCATTGCCGCAGGTGCGACAAGGGGGGAAAATCTTTTTGAGGGTTCACAGTTGACTGCAAGATACTTTTTTGATGCCCTTGATATGAGCTATGAAGGAGGGATTTTTTTCAAAAGGCTTGAAGATAAGTCGGCTGTACAAGATCATCCGGAGACATTGCAGGAAGCATTTTATCTCGGGAAAAAGGCCGCTGAATAAGATTATGAACAATAATCAATTTTGAACGGTAAATAATGTTCATGATAATGTCTTGCTTCCTTTTCTTATCCTGTCGGCACAGAGACGACCGTTTATATATTTTGACAAAATGGAAACCGCCCTTGATGATGACCTGAAAACAGGCATGCCGGCTTTATTTAGAAGATTAATAAGAGGTTCGTACAACGGTCCTCCGTCAACTACTCCCAGCAATGGTTTTCTAGCTCTGCCGAAAAGGTCAAGAATCAGACCGGCAATGTTTTTTTCATCTGCGGTGTTATCCAGAAGCGTTTTTGTGGCAGGAGATAGTGGATCCAGTCCTAACACAAGACCATCAACATCAGGATCTTCAAGCAGAATCTCGGAGATCCTGGCATGCGCTTCATCATCTGCCGCCGGATTAATATCCAGAGGATTTTTAATATCAATAAGCATCTCAAGATGTTTTTCTCTGATGACTTCTGCTATCCTTCTTTTAGTAAAAGGATTTAACTTTGCCATCTCCATAAAATGATCTTCACCCTGGATGCTATCGGCCATACCCACTGCTTCAAATCCAGCGCCGCTGACAGCAGCGAGTCGTGCGCCTTTTATCTGTTTATCGTGCAGCCGTTTAGCCAGGAGAAACAAATCATCGAACTCTGTAAAATCCCCGGCCACTATTGCTCCTGCCTGACGAACACAGGATTCGCATACCATATAATCGCCTGCAAGCGAGGCAGTATGGCTTGATGTGGCGGATTTTCCTTCCGGAGTCCTGCCTGCCTTATAGAAAATCACATCCTTGCGATTCAGCACGGCCATCCTTATGGCTCGACACAGATTTAATCCATCAAGATCATTAAAGCCTTCCATGTATAAACCGATAACCTTGATATCTTCGACGTCTGTCATGTATGACATAATATCTCCGGCCGTGATATCAGTCTGGTTGCCTATGGAAATAAGATACTTCGGATCAAAATCTGGATGTTTGCTCATCCGTGTGATCATAAACGCGCCGCTCTGGCTGATAAAGGCGACATTGCGTTCGTGTGCTCCTCTTGATTTAGGCAGTTTTTCTTCAGGGATAAAGAGCGTATCATATCTACCCGGATGGGAGATAACGCCCAGACAGTTTCCGCCTAGAAAAACGGGGCCACCGTCATGTTTCTTATGCGCCGAGTTGATCTTCCTTTTGAGAAACCTTGCTCGCTCCTCACTCCCTTTCTTTTCACCAAGGCCTCCCGGAATAAGCATAACGCTGTTTGCAGCATCAAGATCGATCACACGGGAAACGATCTCGGGCACTTTGCTTGCGTCAACAGCCACTACAAACAGGTCCACTTTTCTATCTAGTGAGGCCAGCTCGGGTACGCATTTTATACTGCCAATCTCTTTACGAGTCTTGTTGATAATCGTCAACCGTGATGGATCAAAACCGGCGCTGAGTATATTATCAAGAATGATACGCCCGAAGTTCATCCTCGAGGATGAAACACCTATAATGGCTATTGAAGAAGGGTGCAGCAGTTTGTCTATCTTGCTTATGGGACGGGAGACGGGCAACGATCTCTTTAGTGAAAATCTGCAGATCCCATCCAGGGGAATCATGAGAAAGTTAGAGAAGGAGAAAGGATTGATCTCAAGATCATCTATCACGAAAGACGCATTTTTGTTCCCTGGCGCATAGTACCTCCCCATTTCAATAAATGAAGCAAAGCATTCAAGCAGTTGTTCATCCCGGACGATTCTTTTCTGACCTCTTACAAGACCTGCCATCTTTTTATAGGCAATGGTTGTCTTGAAGAGTTCCAAAAAAGCCTCAGCATCAACCAATTCCGTTGAGGCCGAAACAACTGCCTGTCCCTTTTTGAAACGCATGGCATATAATTCAGTATCTGTTCCTCCAAGCCCTGCGGTAATAATCATTCCGAATTCACGGGTCCTCCTGAGGCTTACGATAAGCTCGTTTCCGAATGCCTCGGAATCAGGCGGCATATACTGGCATAAAAGAACCCCCCATATCATATCCGATACAGAGTTAAAGGTTTTCTCCTTTGATATTCCTCCATCATACCGGGATGACAGATCCGGATTGGCTTTCAACCACTTGGCATAGTTACAAGGAACCTTTGCGAGCATATCTTCTAAAGAGGCCTTTATTTCACCGGGCTTCTTTTCAACAATTCGTACTCCTCCGACTTCCGTTTTATGAACGATGGAGGGAGAAACAATTTTCAAAACAACCCTTTTGCCTGGAATGGATGCCAGATCTCTTTCTGTGGGAAAGGATCCTTTTTTTACAAGAAGGGTCTTAGGATATGTCTCCGAACCGGAATAACTCAGAAGGTCATATATCTCATTTTCAAGAAGAAAATACCTTCCATCATTCCATGCTCTTCTGAGTGCCTTTGTAATTTCATTGTAATATATATGGAGTTTCATTGTAAATAATAATGGATTTATCCTCTATTACATTCTCTACTGCATCATTAATAATCCGCTTTTTCACTGCCTCACAGCTTCTACGCCATTCTCAAAAAGAAGCTTTGCCGCCAGTTTAGAAATCGCAAATCCCATAACGGTCGGCCGCTCTCCAGCCATTGTCCTTGCCTGGCGATTAAGAAAACAGGTACGGGCATCATAGTAGGTCCACATTGCATCGCCCATGCCGGAGACAATATGCTGCAAAGGTTCCCCAGCAATTACTCCTGTGTCAACACTAACCATCGCGGGATTTTCATAAAAAACCACGGCCGATCAAAGGCCCCATCAGGCGTATACATTACCGAAACAAATGAACAGGGGGCATCGGTTGAAGCAAGCGCGGGGCGAATGATGACTGGAACATACATGAGGTGCGCAACACATTTACCCGTATCAATACACTTCCCGCCGCCCGCAACTATCAATGAATCAATTGGATTTTCCCTCAACTGCTCAAGGATTCTTTCAACTTTCTGATCAGAGCATTCCCCACCGAAAAAAAAGATTATTTGATGATTAATTCTGTGGATTGACCGCTCTGTCAACAAGCAATGTGTCCACAAACTGTTCCATTTTGATAATCTTGCCGTCTTTTAACTTCCATATATGCGTAAACCGAGCATTGAATCCTTTTCCTGTTTTCTTATAAACGCCGGAATAATTACCAGATATGACCACGGTATCTCCTGCGTCATAGAACGCATCACGTGTGACCGAGAAATCATCCCAGTCACTTCCGAGCCGGGCAAAAACACCCGACATGACCGCCTCCTTTCCTCTGTATGTTCCGCCATAAGGGAATCCTGCCATTTCCGTCCATAAAATATCAGGCGACATCAGAGCCATCACTGCATCCATATTACCACGATCTGTCATTTCATAAAAGGTTTTCACAACTTCCGTGTTAGACATCCCTTCACCTCCTCATGTTATTAACCGTTTAAAAGATATACCATAGTGAGCGACCATAGACCATTAAACAAATAACTGTTTCCCAGGCGCATGCCGGACCTTACCCGGCATGCGCCTGAAGGATTATTCTCTATCTCACCCCTGGAAGAGATCCAAAGGAATTTTCCTGTCGATAAAGTTGCATCGCAGATCCATTCCATCGGAATTTGATATCTATTTTAGATCAAGACGGCATAAATAACAAAATTTTTTCATTTCCAATCATTAATAGCCCGTTCAGGAAATTGAGCTAATTAAAAGAAATGACCGATTTCAATCAATCGATAGAACACAGATGTTATTCTTTATTTTATCAAGACCTGCCCTGGCAAGTGCAGTCCTTCCGAATCTTTCTTTGAATTTTTCTTCGGTCATTTTCAGAAATTCTTCTGTCGAAGGCAATGAAACATGTATTGATTGTTCAAAGGAATTGAACGGACAGACCTCCTGACAGCGGTCACACCCGAAAAAACAGTCCCCCATCCGCCTGCCAACATCTGCGCTGACGGCATGTTTATGTTCTATGGTGAGATAGGAAAGACACTTTGAAGAATTGAGTAAAAAAGGTTTTTCCAGGGCGCCCGTGGGACATGAGTCAACGCATCTTTTGCATGATCCGCATTGATTTACATAAGGTCTGGCACTTTGAAAATCCAGGTCGGCTGTTGTTAATATTTCAGCAAGATAGAAAAACGATCCATACCCAGGGATAATAAGCATATTATTCTTACCGATAAATCCCACACCTGATGAATATGCGAAACTCCTTTCGAGTAACGGTGCTGAATCTACACAGATTCGTGATTTGATACTGCTGTCAATGTTCCTGATGACCTTGACAAGTTCTTTGCAGATCTTCCTTAACCTGCTGTGGTAATCCTCTTCCAGGGGCGTGGAATATCGGGAAACAGAGAAACCGTCAGTCGTAACCGGTTTTTTTGACGGGTAAGGATAGGCAAGAGATATAATGGTTCTGCATCCAGCAAGAAGCGTGGAAGGGTTTCTCCTTAAATCAACACCGGCCTCCAGCCATTCCATCCCAGCGTTCTTTGAAGCTGAAATCCAGGAACAATAATCCTCATAAAACACAGGCTCCCGGGGCTTTGAGAAACCTATCTTAATAAATCCCAGTTCTAAAGCCCTTTCTCTAAGTTTAGATACATTTATGTTCATTTGATGTCAAGTAGATGAACATCCTATCAGGAATCCATGCAAATTTTGTCAGGCAGTTATTTATAGCGGTTCGTCGAGGTCATAAGGTGTCAGGCTTTCAAATCCATTCTCGGTCACGAGAAATGTCTGTTCAAACTGCGCTGAAAGTGAACCGTCATTAGTCACAGCCGTCCAGTTATCTTCCAGCACATGCAACTCAGGGCCACCAAGGTTAATCATCGGTTCCACGGTAAAGACCATTCCAGGAATCAGTCTGATACCTTTGCCCTTTGTGCCGTAATGAGGCACCTGAGGAGCTTCGTGAAAATCAAATCCAACGCCATGACCCACAAATTCACGAACCACGGAGCAACCCTCGCCTTCAGCGTATTTCTGTATCGCCCATCCGATATCCCCCATTCTGTTCCCGGCCCTGATCATGAACATTCCTTCTTTAAGGCTTTCCCTGGCTACGCGAACGATTTTCTTTGCTTTAGATCCGGGTTTTCCCGCGAAAAATGTTTTATTGGCATCCGCGTAATAACCGTCCAGGATGGAAGTTACATCGACATTGACAATATCCCCTTCCTCAATAACCCTTTCTCCCGGAATTCCATGGCAGATTTCATCATTTATTGAAACACACACACTCTTTGGAAAACCACGGTAATTGAGGGGAGCCGGTCTGGCGCCATGTCTGATGGTATACTCGTGAACAATCCTGTTAATTTCATCCGTCCTTATACCCGGCTTAACAAGTTCAGCCGCGCGTTCCAGTGTTTCAACAACCAATCGACCGGCCTTCTTTATGGCGACAACATCTTTTCCATCCTTCAGTCGGATATCATATTTCTTCAGATAGATTGTTTTAATATCATCCATAGTTGACGTAAATTTCCCCATACAGCATTTTTTGAATTTTTTACCGCTGCCGCATGGGCAGGGATCGTTTCGGCCTACTTTCATGTTCCTTCCTTTATAAAGTCCCGGCTTCCCTGTAATCTTATTTCAGACAATTCCATCGCCGTAAATACTGTTTAAGTATATCAAAAGAGCATATATTTATCAAAACTTTTGCTTATTCATAAATTGGTCAACAATCTATTTTTCATTCCATGGCGCAAATTTCAAAAGGAGAAGCATTCCCGGAATTGCGATCAAAGTACAAACAATAAAAAAAATTTCCCATCCAAGAATCTTTGCAAAAAAACCTGTAGGTGCTGAAATGAAAACCCTTGGCACACCCATGAGACTGGTGAGGAGAGCGTACTGAGTAGCTGTAAATTTCTTATTTGTAATGCTTGCCATAAACGCGACAAAAGCGGAAGTACCCATTCCGCTGCTGAGGTTTTCAAACGCGATAACTGCTGAGAGAAGCGGAATACTGCGACCTATAACGGCAAGTATCGCGAAACATGCCGTGGAAGCAGCCTGGAGAAAGCCAAAAAGCCATAATGACTTATTTATACCCAGACGGACCATGAGGATACCTCCTGCGAAAAGCCCGCCGATTGTCGCCCAAAAACCGAATATCTTGACAATAGCCCCGATTTCAGTCATTGAAAAACCTGTCGCAAGGTAAAATGGCGTGGTCATAGCGCTTGCCATTGTATCACCGATTTTATACAGGAGTATAAAAGCAAGCATCCATCCCGCACCTGACCTGCTGAAATACTCTATCATCGGATATAAAACAGCTTCCTTAAAGGTCTCAGGTTTCCCGGCAGGGGCTTCTGGTTCCGGTGTGAGAAGTGTGGTAATTACTCCCGGCAGGATACAGGCTCCCATTATCAGATACACTATCTTGAAAGATACATGATCCGCGAGTATCAAACCACCGCCTCCTGCCAGCAACATTCCTATACGGTATCCGTTTACGTAAAAGGATGAACCGAGCCCCAGTTCCTCATCTGCCAGATCCTCCCTCCGGTAAGCATCAACAATGATATCCTGGGATGCACTGAAGAAAGTAACCATAAAAGCGGTAATGACCACCATGAATGGATCCCTGCCCGGAGAAGAAAAACCGAGGGCCACGATTGCGAATATAAGTGCCACCTGTGAAACAAGCAGCCACCCCCTTCTTCTTCCAAGGAACGGAAGCGTATAGTAGTCCAGAAGCGGTCCCCATATAAACTTTACAGTATATGGCAGACCGACCAGAGTAATCAGTCCAATTACCGTAAGATCGACTCCCTCCCTTGTCATCCAGGCCTGCAGCAGACCTAGAGTCAACAGCAGCGGCAGCCCGCAGGCAAAGCCCATGATAAAAGCCACTAGCATCTTTCTGCTGAGTATTAATCTTATAGTCGCGTATCTATCTTCTGAAATCATTAAAGGTCGAATAACACTTGATTACGGGGATACAAGAAATGTGTTGGGATCAAGTCGAACTCGCGCATTAGCCGTTATCTCCCTGTCATAATCTTTTAATAGGTACATAAATAAGCCCTCCTGTGTGGGTTGCAACTGAATAATAACGCTTAAAAACTCATCCATACGGTTGCAGGGGTAAGGGATGCCCTTTTTGTTAACATCCTGAATATGCCTGTGTGAGAGGGCCGAAAACCATATCTCTACCTGAAACTCTGCCGCCAATTCCCTGAATCTCCTGAAAATATCTACCTCGGCCTTCTCAAAATCCAATCCGTCTACGATTATAGAATCTGGTGTAAATTCAATATTTTCTATAAGATTTGTTAGGTTATTTTTAAATCTATCAATCTCAAAGCTCCTGTTCTGATAAGCCAGTATCATTCTATTTCTCTCCAACAGCATCCTGATTTCACTCTCCCCGGAGATATTCAGTGCCTTTACAAGATCTGAAAAAATGACATTATAATATGAAGTGACTTTTTCAGGCATATCCTCCAGTGAGACGTGAACAAGCTTTTCTTTCCGAAAAATCTTATCAAGGGCTATATGGATAAGACAGGCAGTCTTACCCACTCCGGCCCGGGCCATTAGAACACCAAGATTGCCTTTTCCCAGCCCTCTGTCTGATGTCATTTCAAGAATCTTTAATGGACTGACCCTAATAAAATCGTTCATCACCTGTTTCCCCCTTTTAATCTGTTTGAAAAGCTTTTTTTTAACTCCTCCGCGATGGATTCCGGTACTTTTGAGTACCGTGAAAACTCCATTGTAAATTCCGCTTTTCCCTGTGTAAGGGATCTTAGAGTTGTCGCATATCCGAACATCTCAGCCAGCGGGACATCTGCATCAATGGTAGTAAACTTTCCATCCTCGACAGCACTTATTATAACCCCCCTGCGTTGATTTACCGAAGCCATAACATTTCCCTGGAACTCCGAAGGGCATTCCACCGAGACCTTCATGACAGGTTCGAGGACAATGGGTCTCGCCTTCATATAACTATTTCTAAAAGCGCCTATGGCGGCTTGTGAAAAAGCCTTGTCCGATGAATCCACGCTATGTGATTTGCCGTCATTCACTGTTACCTTCATCCCTATTATCGGAACTCCGATCAAACCGCCTTTTTTCAGGCATTCCCGGAATCCGCTGTCAACAGCCGGTATATATTCAGTGGGAATCGCACCTCCTTTGACCTCATTGATAAATTCATACTGCCCATCATCGGACGGTTCCATAAATCCCGCCACCCTGCCGTACTGTCCGGCTCCACCGGTCTGCTTTCTATGGGTATAATCAAACTCAATTTTAGCGGAAATGGCCTCCCTGTAAGCAACCTTGGGCATACCTGTCCTAACTTCCGCGTTGAATTCCCTTTTCATCCTTTCGACGTAGACATCCAGATGCAACTCTCCCATCCCTGAAATAATTGTTTCTCCGGACTCTTCATCAACATATGTCCTAAAGGTGGGGTCTTCTCTCAGAAACCTGTTGATGGCCTTTGTCATGTTAGTTTCTGCATTACGGTCAGACGGAGTTATACTCAACGAGATGACTGGTTCCGGGACGAAAATAGAAGTCATGGCATAATTCAAACGACCATCGGTAAAGGTATCTCCTGAAAAACAGTCAACGCCAAACAGGGCAACAATATCCCCTGCTCCGGCATATGGAATATCTTCCATCTCATCAGCGTGCATTCGCACAAGTCTCCCCACCTTGATCTTTTTCCTGTTTCTGGAATTGACAATGTCGTTCCCTTTGCTGAGGGAGCCCTGATAAATCCTCAGGTACGTCAATTGCCCATAAGGTTTGACCTCCGGTTTAAAGGCAAGCGCCACGAGAGGATCATTTGAGTCAGAGGAGAGAATGACTTCTTTCTCGTTCTGATCCAAATCCAGGGCCCTGTTTTCCGTATCCATCGGTGATGGAAGATACCTAATGATCCCATCCAGTAAAGGCTGGACACCTATGTTCTTGTATGCAGACCCGATAAATACAGGCGTGATCTCTCTATTAATGGTTCCTCTTCTTACAGCTTCATACACCATATCTTCCTTGACATTCTCTTCAAGGATTGCTTCCATCAAATCATCAGAGAACATGGAAGCGGCATCAAGCATTTCCTCTCTTTTTTTATTTGCCTCTTCCGTGAATTCCGGCGGAATATCCACTGTTTGAACATCCTCACCAAACTTACCTCCAAAGGTGATCGCCTTCATTGTCACAAGATCAATAACTCCTGATAAATCACCTTCGAGACCCAGGGGGATCTGCATGAGTACCGCATTATGATTCAGACGCTCTTTCATCTGTCTTACGACACGGTATGGCTCGGCCCCTGAACGATCACATTTATTGATGAAGGCTATTCTCGGTATCTTATAGCGGTTCATCTGGCGATCAACCGTAATAGACTGTGACTGTACCCCTCCTACCGCGCACAGGACAAGGATCGAGCTATCCAGAACCCGGAGTGATCTCTCGACTTCAATAGTAAAATCAACATGCCCCGGCGTATCGATAATGTTTACCTTGTATCCGTTCCATACACAATGAGTAGCCGCGGAAGAAATGGTAATACCCCGCTCCTTTTCCAGTTCCATCGAATCCATGGTTGCGCCGATGCCATCCTTTCCTTTTACTTCATGGACCATGAATATCTTTTTTGTATAGTACAGAATCCGCTCGGTTAGTGTTGTCTTCCCGGAGTCAATATGGGCGCTGATACCAATGTTTCTTAATAATTTTATTTCATTCGTCATTTAAAACCCCTCAGTTTATTCGGCATCCTTTTCCTTTATGAAAGCAATATCCCACACATTTTACCTATAATGTGTTAAACACTCATGGCCCTCCGGGCCTCCACAATGCATGAAAATAGCAACCTATGGTCTCAGGCCACGGTCTTTAGAGATAACATTGAATTATATACCTATATTGTTAGACTTTATTTTCGTAAGTAAATAAAAGAGGGCCAGACCAGCTTGACCCTCTTTTCATGAGAAATACCCATTTTAAGTTAATATGGAATATCAAGTATCTTCCACTCTTTACCAAAAGATCCGTGCATAAATATATAATCCGGCAGACTATCAGAAAACCTCTAAAATATAAAGGAATTATTGTCCTTCCTGCTGAGATTTTTTAAATCAAGCTTAACCGAACGACGATTTTCTCTTTTTCCCTTGACACTTGTGCTGTTGGCCTATTATCTTAAAGTACTTTATCAATTCGGTTCGCATCGCCCGTTGTAAAGAACATCCAACACAAATATCAAGATTATCACCTATATTTTCTTTAAGGATATATATGTGGCAATACAGGGAACGGTTAAATTACTATGAGAAGCAGAGACGCTCGCTTTATGAAATAATGCGGGATGCACTTGAATTAAAACTCATGAAGACCGCTTTGATAGACTCATTTTATAATTACATGAAGAACAATGTAGAATATTCGTTTCTCGAAAAGAGCGAGCTTCGGCCAAAATCGAGAAAAATGGAAAAGGAATCCGAATTTTTTAATACCTTTATAGTGATATTTTGTGAAGGAAGCGTGGATCCGGCCCTAAAAAATTATATCCGTTTCTTTCCTGAAAACAAAGTTATAAAAAAAAACATTGAACCGCTTGCAGATTTTACATTTTACAAAAAATTTCATCAAAACATTCGTTACTTTGAGCAACCCCATTTTTTGGATTTTACAAATGAACTTTTAAAAGTTGATTACGCTTTACTCATACAGCAGGATCCTACGGTAAAGAAGAAGAACAGGTATGCGCTGACGCATTTTCACGTGAAAATCGATTGGCCGATCGCGGACGCGGCTGAGGACCTGGCCAAATGGCTAAGATACATACAAAATAATCTCTATGAAAACAATGACAAAACCGCCCGCATCCTGCAGAACAAACTTTTTGAATATTACGGCTGCCATCACAGCGTAGGCGGAAGGAGAACCGCTGCCCTGATCGCCGCACAGCTTCTGAGGAAACTTGATTTTATCTCTACCATTTTTATCTCGAGCTCGGAATCACGTTCAATGGTGAAGTATTCGGAGAGAGGCGTTTCAAAATATTTTCTGATCCAACTGAATAATAACCAGATCAACGCTTTGGCGGTAAAAGAGGGTATGGAGGCGGAGAACTTCAGGTCCTCATACCTTTATCCGGCAATGGATTATTATGTGGGGATATCGGAGGCGGTCTATGATTATACAGTATATTCCAAACCTCCAGAAGACGGAAAGCTTCGGAAAGTCAAACCGGCATACAACTGGCTTAAGATCAGAGACGAATTTCTCCACCCGAAAAATGATTCGCCGGATCTCAGGCCTATCAATTATAGCTGGGTTTATGCTCCTGTATAGACCCTGCTCCTTTCACTTTATGGGAAAATAATGATTGACCTGGTAAAAAAATAGAAGGCAACAGGATCTCGCCGGCAGCCTTCTATTAATTTCAAAAAAATGCATCATAAAATCAGAATTTTATGCGAGGCATAACAGACGTTGTCCAACAGGCTCCCGAACTGGTTTTACTCCACAAGCTCGACATTCCAATAGAGGTAATCCCGCCAAGACTGTGGAACCTCTTTATACCCTACGGTAATTCTGATGGCTGGTACCCATGAGGGTCTCTGGGGCTTGCGGATGAGTTTCATTGACGCTTCACGTGGAGTGCGGCCCCCCTTCTTTCTATTACAATCCACGCAACAAGTGACGATATTTTCCCATTCGGTAGAACCTCCCCTGGATTTAGGGAGAATGTGATCATAGGTAAGCTCCTCTGAAGAGAATTTTCCGCCACAGTATTGACACTTATATCTGTCCCTCGCATAGATATTTTGTCTGGAAAATTTAACCGGGCTTTTATTCCGACTTACCATCTTGAGCAAACGCACAACCGCTGGAAGCCTGATGGTAAAACTTACAGAATGGATCTCTTCCGCATACTCTTCAATAACCTCAACCTTTCCAAGACAGAGCATTGTCAATGCCTTTTTCCAATTTATTACCTTTAAAGGTTCATATGAGATATTTAGGAGCAATACCTGTTCCATGATCGGCCTGTAATTAAATGTTTGCATATTAGATGTTAGTGCCGTTAAATAACCTAAAATGCTCTAAATTACAAGATAAAAATACTATATCGCTATGCGTAAAACTTGCCGGGATCGAGTTCGCCCGAAAAAAGAGCTCCCCATGCCACGATCTTTATGCAATTTCCTAACCGGACATTAGTGAGGCTAACTGATTTTTAAAAAAATTATCAAATTGACAGCCAGGCAGCGTTCAACTATAAAAATTTCCAATTATAATGTGGCCCCACGGGTAAACCCGTGGTCCCATAATATTACCCGGCTTCGCCTGCGGCTATGCCGCGGTTATCCGCCTCAACCTGAGGGTGACATCACGCCGCAGTTTTGTTCACATGTACGCATTCATCCATGGGTAAGCTAGCCTGGATGAAGGCAGACAGGCCCATGGTCTTCTGCGAAGGCGGATAAAAAATCATGATGCATTCATGGGGACAGGATAATGATCACAACGATAGAAGATATCCGGGACTATTCCATGAAACTCTTTTTAAACAGTCGTGGAAGCCATGGATGGGACCATACAATCCGGGTATACAACATGTGTGTTCATATAGGCCATATCGAGAAAGCAGACCTGGAAGTCTTGAAAATCGCCGCCTATCTGCATGATATCGGAAGGCAGATTCAAGATGAGTCCAGCGGTAACATCTGCCATGCTCAGGCGGGAGCGGAATTATCGCTGAAGATTCTCGAGCATTATCCGGTAACGAATGACCAAAAATCCAACATTATTCATTCAATCCGCTCCCACAGGTTTAGGGGCGACTGCAGGCCGGAAACACTTGAGGCAAAGGTTCTTTTTGATTCAGACAAGCTTGATTCCATCGGAGCCGTCGGAATCGCAAGGGCATTCCAGTTCGCTGGAGAGATAGGAGCAAAGTTACATAATGCTGACGTGGACTTGAGAGGCACATATTCATATACAAAGGAAGATACTGCTTACCGAGAATTTAAACTGAAGCTTTCAAAAATAAAAGACAGGATGCTGACCCAAGAAGGGCGTCGAATTGCAATTGCCCGGCATGAATTCATGAAAATATTTTTTAAAAGATTTATGGATGAAATAAATAAATTTGCGTGACTTAAGGTTGAAAAAAAATCTACTATCCTTTATACAGATCTTTTCGCAACATAGAAAAAATCTGTTCACAAAATAAAAAATGCAAAAATATTAAGAGCATTTTGTCGGGCAAAGTCCAACAAACTGATAGCAGCCTTACAGGGTTGCCTCGGGTATCATATCCCGAGGTGCTCTCCAATAATGATAATATTCATGCGTCCTGCACTCCGGTGTGATTCTCCTTCGATGATAGATGTGAAGTTACATATCCTCTGTGGTTTACGGCAGTCGGAGCAGATCCCTGTCCTCACACAGGGAAGCTCCATAAATTCCTCATCATTATGCTGGATAACATGCCTGAGGGCGTTTATCGGGGCGCAGAATCCTTTTATTCTATTTATTGCTTCATCCACGTCTTTTACAATCTTATTGGCACCTACCGCAATGATCACTTTCCCGGGGCCAAAAATCATCGGAGCCACCCGGTTGCCACCGCCATCTATGTTGACCAATTTTCCATCCAGTGTAATCGCGTTTGTGCCGGAAAGGTATACATCCGTAAGGAGTACTCTTCGCATCATTTCATTAATCTCCTCCCATCCCCCGTCCAGATTGCCCTCATCGTTTCTTTCTAATGGATTGATTATCTCATTTTTCCCCCGCTGCCGTAGCGCTGGAAAGATGCCGATCTGCACAAGGGTCTCGGAATCTCCTGCTCCTACAGTTACCCCTTCCGGGATCATATCCAGCATCTTTGCTGCCGCCTCTTTTCTTTCGGGAACGTACTGCGCATTGATGTGCCTTCGGTTGAGATTCCTAATGGCCATATCAGCCAGGTTTTTATAGAATATCCTCTGCTCTGCAGACATGATCCATGACCCCCTTGTAAATTATTTTCCGTGTTGATATTTTACACACAGGCAGCAGCGATGCAATTTTAAACAGTGCCATATCTATTTTCATATTCTCCGGCTGATACTTTCCATATCCTTCCTAATTCCATCACAGATCACTAGAATTTAGGGACGGATATGCCTAACCTTTTCATCCTGTTATAAAGTGTGGAGCGTCTCATTCCCAATATTTCAGCGGCACCGCCCTTCCCTCCTAACTTGCCCCTTGTCAGGTGCAGAATATTGTTAATGTAATCTTTCTGCACCTCATCGAGGGTCGGAATGACGGAAAGATCGGACAAAAAATGGTCTACCGTTATTTTGGAATTTTGACCTAGGGAAACAGGCGAATCGAACAAGGATTGGGCAATCAGATTGGTATCCTGAAAAATGACAATACGTTCCATAAGATTTTTCAGCTCACGAACATTTCCGGGCCATGAATAGCTCGTAAGAGAGTGCTCCTGGATTTTGGTGAGAAAAGGGAATGCTTTATTGTGTTTTCGTGAAAATAGTTTCAGGAAGTTATTTGCAAGGAGCAGAATATCTTCCTTTCGTTCGCGCAGCGGCGGAATAACAAGTGGAATGACATTGAGCCGGTGAAAAAGATCATCGCGGAAACGTTTATTCTGAACCTCCTGCCGAAGATCCCTGTTGGTGGCAGCAATCAAGCGGAAATCAGAACAGCGGGTCCTTATTCCTCCCACACGCTTAAATGTCTTCTCCTGCAATACACGCAAGAGCTTGGTCTGTACAGAGATCGGAATTTCCCCTATCTCATCAATAAAAATAGTGCCCTTGTCCGCAAGTTCAAACGACCCGGCCTTCTGTTTGTCTGCCCCTGTAAAGGCGCCCTTTTCATGTCCGAACAGCTCACTCTCAATCAGGGACTCCGGCACGCTGCTCAAGTCTACAGTAACAAAAGGCATCTCAAACCTCGGACTCTGTTCGTGGATATAAAACGCCAGGAGCTCTTTTCCCACACCTGTTTCACCGGAGATGAGTACCGGCACATCGGACTTGGCGGCCGTATCAGCTTTTTCCATAACCTTACTCATTGTCTCACTGGAAAACAGTATCTTTGGACCCATTAATTCCTTTCCTGCGGACAACTGTCCGAGATTTTGCCGATATACCTCCTCATGTCTTGTATTCCAGTTGATCAAGATCTCCACATGAAGTCCTATATTATCAGCGAGCTGCTGTATCTCCTGTTCAGAGAGATTATGAAAGATATCCATTTTAATGGAGCTTTCTAGGTAGAGTACCCTTTTTTCTTTTGATACCTGAATAGGAATGCAGAGTACGGAATTAGAAGTCCCGTGTTTACTTGCTCTGTCCCTGAGTAAAGATTCTTTTCTCTGGAATGCGGTGCTTATCACTCCGAGTATCCATTTCGCGTGAGAAGATGCTTTATCGAACCTGGGGAAATTGTACCCTGCATCGAGCTTCATTGAACTGCTATTACTGTCATATTTGAAAAAAGCCCCCATCTCGGCCCCAAAAAAATTGCACGCCAGGGCTACCAATCGATGATAAACCTCATGTTGAGGGATGGGAATAACAAGCTGATTAAGCAATTTAATGAACGCATCATGCCTCGGCCAGAACGGCTCCTGTTTTGGAAGATAATTTGCGGGGTCCATAATACGATACAGATCCTCGGGGAATGGATTGGGTTGCGAATGGTCGTATATCTGCCAGGCCCTTTTGATGAATACCTTTCCCAAATCGATATTATTATTCTCAATATGAATTCGCGCTATCTCCATCCATGTCTTCCCTAGCTCAAGCTGCCCTGATACATTAAGCAGGCAATCTTCGCTCAGTTTAAGTAATTCAAACTGCCTGTCCACAGGTAATCTTCTAACCTTTGCATCAAGCGCCTTAAGACGGTACGCTACTCCTTTGAGGTGCAGATTGGACCCTTTTAAAATTAAGGCGATTTCTTTTTCATATTCCAGTCCGGGAATGGGAGGATATCCATCATTATGAAATGCCCATAACATCTCAAGGAACCATGGCGCAGTATACGACATACCCGTCAGGCCTCTTTCCGTCGCACGTATTTTCGCTGACTTCATTTGATCATAGGCCTTCCGCAGGTTACCCTCTGCATAGTCCAGATATGCCATGCTCCGCTCCATCCAGAACTGAGAAAGAGGCACATTACGTTCGTCAGGAACATCAATTCCTGCGTTGATATAATAACGTGCCTGGTTAAGATCTCCTGATGCGGCAAGGTGCCAGCCCAGCTGCGCGCGCAGGCATTGTTCTGCAATAGGATATCCATGTACTTTAGCCGTTCTGATCCCGCCTTTTAAGATGCTTATTCCAAGCTGGAATTTCCCGGTTTCAGAAGCGCTTAACGCGGCACATGGAAGAGTATGGGTAAGCACAAATGGATCAATTACTGTTTCAGTCTGCAGCGAGTTTCGGACCTGCTCATAGATTTCCAGTACCTTTCTCGGTTCACCCAGGAGGGTGTGGTATGTGATATAAAAATTGGCGGCACTGGTGGAAATTTCTACGTCCCCCAGGGCCTCAACATTGACTAGACCACGCATATAAGCCTTTTTGCTGGCTTCTAATTCATTCAGGATCAAAAAAGCCGTGCTTAACTGTAAATCAATGATCGCTGAGGAACGTCTGTCACCGATAAATATGGCAAACTGTCTGGCAATGTTTAAGACATCTGTTAAGATCTTGTGGTGGGCAAATACTTTAAAAACATGTTGAAAGGCTTCAAGCGCGTACTGAATAAAAATAAGTTTCATTGCTTGAGAGAGCTGATATTTTCCAAGCCGGTTCAGGGCATCCAGCCCTTCTTTTAATAACGAATACTGTCTCGCGGGTAAAGGCTCTATGTCGAGATTCTTAAAACAATCTTCAGCTTTTTTCAGAAAAGGCATAATTATCTTCTTTTCATTTACGCTGGTCTTTCTTTCCATGAATGCTCCGTCTGTTTTCTTCCAAGCATGGTTATATGCTTGTCCATCTTTGGACATTGTGTCCATATATGGTCAATTATATCCGAATATGGACACTTTGACAATCTTTTTCCCCTGTAAAAGAAAATTTTACTATTGAAATATCTTTTCATAACAGAGAGTTGAATCTTACTCCCCCTGCATTAGATCTATTATGGCATATAACATGCTAATAAAAATAGGAAATGAAATTTTTTTATTGGATCCAGTATAAAATATTGAGGATTTGAAAATAAATTTTGTAAGCCTTGTAATATCTAAAATACGACTGAAAGGAGATTGGAAATGCCAGAAAAAATGAATGCTATTGTACTTATGTTTGACAGCCTGCAGTATAACTATTTACATTGCAATGGCAACGAATGGATAAAAACCCCCAATTTTGACCGTTTTGCACGGGAAAGCGTTGTATTTGACAATATGTATATAGAGGGTCTGCCGACCGTACCATGCAGACGCGCTATGCACACCGGCCGATACACTCTCCCATCAAAAGGATGGAGCGCGCTTGATATGGATGACACGACAATCGCTGATCTGTGCTGGGGCCGCCCAATAGACTCAGCTCTTGTATTTGATGCCGCACCCAACCGTTTGCCCAAGTTCGGGTACACCAGGGGATTTGATAAGGTCTGGTTTCTCCACGGAAGTGAACTGGATCAGGAGTTCTACGGAGAAGATCCTCTTTATCACCTTAGACCGGAACAGTTTATTGAAGAACATGCCATGAATACCATGGACAAGATACTCGGCTGCAAAATGAGCGAGCCGACAATAGTGGAAACCACTGCTTTCATTAAGCAGCGTCAGTACTGGAAAACGGACGAAGACCAGAATGTGTGCAAGGTCATGAAGCGCGCAGTCAAGTACCTGGAGGAGGCGGACCGAACCCATTCGTTTTATCTCTTTGTAGATAGCTTTGATCCGCATGAGCCATGGGATCCTCCATCTGTATATGATCCTGACATGACATGTCCCTATGATCCTGACTTCAAGGGGAAAGATCAGTTTCTCCCCATAATGGGACCTGTGGAAGGTGTTTATACCGAAGAAGAACTGCACCATATCCGTATGCTTTATGCGGAAAAAGTGACAATGGTGGACAAGTGGCTTGGCTATTTTATGGATAATGTCCGGCGTATGGGTCTTCTTGACAACACTATGATTCTGCTGGTCTCCGACCATGGCGAGCCAATGGGAAATGGCGAGCATGGTCACGGGATCATGCGTAAGTGCCGTCCCTGGCCATACGAGGAACTGGCGCACGGTGTCATGATGCTGCACGCCCCCGGTATGCCTGCGGGAAAACGAATCAAGTCCTTTGCCCAATCCGTGGATGTCGCCCCTACAGTATGTGATTGGCTTGGTATCGGGGTTCATCCGGATATGCAGGGCAAGAGCCTCTTACCACTTGCTCGCGGCGAGGTGGATAAGGTTCGCGATTTTGCCATCGCAGGGTATTATCGTTATTCATGGTCAATTATTACTGATGACTGGTCTTTTATTCATTGGTTGAAGGAAGATGAAAAGACCGTTGCTGAATCCATGTATGAAGTTTACGGGCGCGGTACGGAATACAGTTCACGTCACCTCCAGCATAACCCGTTAAAAGAATCCGGGCCTCAGATGAACGAAAGCCAGCGCCGCATGAAAGAAGCCGCTACTCTTGATGATGAGGAACAATGGACCTGTACGCCGGGCAGTCTTGCTGAAGTCCCGGAACGGGATGAACTGTATGACCGTCACACGGATATGGCCCAGTTAAACAATATTGCCGCTGAACATCCTGAAATCGCGAAAGAGCTCCTTGATAAGCTGATTAATTTTATGAGCGAGTTGCGCGCTTCTTAGTCTAAAAGTGGGCGATATCAATCAACCCGTGTTAAACACTCATGGCCCTTTGGGCCACCACGATGAATGAAAATAGCGCCATATGGTCTCAGGGCCGTGGCCTGGGGAGCCCTTTTTAC
>JAFGDF010000182.1 GCA_016932235.1 Deltaproteobacteria bacterium
ATAAAAAGAGAGGGACCGAGGTCTATATCCTTCCCAAAGCGGAATATGACAGATGGGCCAAGCACATGGAGCCGATTAAAATCGAATTCATGAAGCAGGCCCCGGAATTTGCCAAGAAAGTCCAGGCCATTGCTGATGAATCAAATAAAAACCATCCTTATGAAGTAATAAAAGTCGACTGATGCGTGACGATTAATTTTAGGCGTTATTGATCAGGGATCATTTCATGACAACGCGGAATATCGGCCCGCCGGCTTCTTTGGTTACAATCACCCGGAACCCTGTCGGACTTTAAACGGCAGGCCCCCGGCGCCGATATTCCTGCTTTTTTTAAAACTCTGTCTCAATCCGAAGAAAAGCCCGCAATTCATCGTGAGGAGGTGTGAATGATTACATCCACAATCAGGAAGATAACCGACTGGATCAATGGCGCGAGCTCAATATTCATACTTCTCAGCGGGATACTGACCGTCCTTATGAGCTTTGTCGCCACTTACGGGGTTGTGAGAAGGTATGTATTTAACAAGCCCGAACCCTATTCCTATGAATTGAGCATGATTTTGCTCCTGTGGACATTTGTTCTGGGAATATCCTATGTGGAAAGAGAGGACAGTCAGCTCAGAGTCGACTTTTTTCAGGCCCTTATGCCGGAAAAGATCGGGTTTTTCATAAGCATGATCCTGAGCAGGCTCATCGGGCTTTTCTTTGGTGTCGTTCTTACATGGAAGGGCTGGCAACTTGCCATGTATTCACTCAGGGTCAGCGAAAAAAGCACGTCGATCTGGTCCGTACCACTCTTTCCTGTCAAGATTCTTGTCCCCATCGGTTACGGCCTGTTAAGTCTTGTGCTGCTGGTGAAGCTCATTTATCTCATTCCCGGAATAAATGGGACAAAGGAAAACCCTGAAAAGCCCGGTCATTCTCCTGATAAACTGGAGGTATAATGGATTATAATACCGCATCCATTCTGCTCGTCATATTAATGCTCTTCCTGCTGTTCATAGGGGTCCCCATTGCCTATTCCCTCGGGTTCAGCGCGATGCTTATAGGGTCCTTTGCCTTCGGGAGCATATGCCTCCAGAAGGCCGGATGGACGACATTTGCCCTGCTTTATAATCTGGCGTGGACACCTCTTCCCCTTTTCACACTTATGGCCTACCTGATCTCTGAGACACCGATCGGCGAAGATATATACAAGGCTGCCAGGGCGTGGTTTTCCAGGGTTCCCGGGGGGATAATAATCGCCAGTGTTATGGGCGAGGCAGGCATAGCCGCAGCGCTGGGTAACAGTTCCGCGACCATTATCTCTGTCGGAAAAATATCTGTCCCGGAGTTCAGGCGATACGGATACGACGAAACAATAGGCCTTGGAGCCCTGACCGTTGGCGGGATACTCGGTCCCTTGATCCCCCCCAGCGGTACGATGATTATTTATTCAGTACTGGGAAACGTCCCGTTAGGGCACCTCTTTATCGCCGGGGTTATTCCGGGAATCCTCCTTGCCGTAATGCTTTGCATTGTCCCGCTTATCAGGTGCAGCATAAACCCTTCCCTTGGCCCCCCGGCGGGAAAGGTCCGCTGGAAAGAAAGATTTTCTTCTTTGAAAAGAGTCTGGCCGGTCGCCCTTGTGATGGTATGTATCCTGGGATCCATCTATTTCGGGATCGCAACTCCGACTGAGGCGGGAGGTGTTGGTTCTTTTGTTATATTGATCGTTGCCGTTGCTGTTTATGGCCTCAGGAAAAAAGGCTTTCTTCGAGCGATAACCGAAACGGCAAAGATTAACGCGATGATCACTGTGATTCTGGTATCATCAACCTTCTTTTCCTATGTGCTGGGAAGTTCAGCCATTGCTGAAAAGCTTACCATATTGCTCGGAGGGTTGGGAGTTCCGCCTATCGTCCTGATAATTTTAATTATGATCTTTCTGCTCTTTCTGGGATGTTTTATAGACGGCACTTCCATAATGTTCATAACAATACCCATCCTCGTTCCCCTGGTCAAAGGGCTGGGCTTCGACCCTGTATGGTTCGGCGTCCTGTTTGTGGTAAACCTGGAGATGGCCCTGATCACGCCGCCCATGGCAATAAATTTTTTCATAGTGAGGAGCACTTTCGAGATATCCAGCAGGGATTTATTGAGAGGCGTATGGCCCTTTATGGGGGTGGTTATAATCTTTCTTTTAATAATTCTTCTCTTTCCTAAAATCACCCTCTGGTTGCCGAGCATGATGCTTACCAGATAAGGCGAAATCGTTACAGATTGATTTGATAAATATCTTTCTATCTTCGCCTATGGTTTCATACCCTTTTCTCCCTTCATTCAGCGAAAGAAGCCGTGAGGATATATTCCATGTCATCAAAAAGGGACGGTGTGCAGCCTCATAAAACCGAAGCGCGGTTCTTTTACGGCTACATAGTGGTTATTGCCGCCTTTTCTGTGATGCTGGTCGCCAATATCGGAATGGGTGCTTTTGGTCTCTTCCTGAAACCGCTCACGACCGAATTCGGCTGGACCGCGGCCAAGGTGTCGGGGGCCTTTTCTCTTGCCATGATTGTTTATGGTATAATGGGCATTGTAATGGGAGGACTTACTGATAAATTCGGGCCCAGGGGGATAATAACTTGTTGCGGCTTACTGATGGGGATCGGATACCTCCTCCTGTTTAAACTATCCACCTTATGGCAGCTCTACCTCTTGCTCGGAGTACTGGTAAGTATGGGTATGGGTGGTGTGTGGGTACCCCAGCTTTCAACTATTTCCAGGTGGTTTATTAAGAATAGAAGCCTTATGACCGGCATTGCCGTAGCTGGAATGGGAATAGGCGGCCTTATTGGACCCATAGTAGTGAGTCGGCTTATCCTGACTTATAACTGGCGGCTGACCTACGCCATAATCGGTATAGTAACGTTCCTGGTCCTTATTTTCGCCGCCAGGTTGATGAGGCGTGATCCGGCTGAGATAGGACAACGGCCATACGGTGAAGGGGAAGAGGAAAATCAGGAACTAAAATCAGAGAATAATGATTTTACTTTCAGGGAGTCGATTATTACCGTTCAGTTCTGGACAGCCTTTTTCATATTTATATGCATAGGATATTGCGGTGCCGGTATAATGGTGCATATTGTATCACATGCCATGGAGTTGCGTATATGTTCTTTAAAGTCCGCAAACATCCTGGCCGTTTATGGTGGATTTAGTATTCTTGGAATGTATGTGATGGGCTGGGTCGGAGATAAGACCGGCAACAGGCAGGTTTTTTTAATTTCCTGTATTTTGACGACACTTGCCTTTTTGGGCCTAATATTTTTAAAAGATGAGAAGCTGCTTATTCTGCTTGCCTCTCTATCCGGTTTTGCCTTCGGGGGTACGGGCGCCGTCGAATCTCCCCTCATAGCCTGGCTTTTCGGCTTAAGCTCCCATGGGTTGATCTATGGTGTTGTTCATATTGGCTTTACTATCGGAGCAGCAATAGGTCCGTTTACGATGGGTTATCTGTATGACCTGAACGGCAACTATGTGACAGCTTTCTTAACCGGATTCATTGTTTCATCAATCAGTATCATATTAACTATACTGCTGAAACCCATAACAGTTAAAGGCTGAATCATGAGACATAATAAAGGTCCTTTGAAGAAAAATTGGGATCACTGGTAAGGTTTACGCCAAGGCGCCTCAGGCCGGCCTCATCTCCGGGTGTGGGAATATGGGTCATATGGACTTCACAGCCCTTGAGTTCGACCAGCTTCTCCATGGCAAGCTGTGCGGCCGGATTTGTCGGTACGCTTATACTGAGGGCGATAAGGGTTTCGAGGAGATCCAGGCTCAGGGTTTTTTCATTCAACACCTCGGTCTTCAGGTTTCTGACTGATTCGGTAATATTAGTCGGCAGGAGCTTGATCTTCGAGGGAATTTCCGCCAGATGCTTGATGGCATGCAGTATAAGGCTTGAAGCGGCATGAAGATGGGCTGAATTGCTTCCCGTTACTATGGTGCCGTCCTTTAATTCTATGGCCGCTCCGCAAAATATTCCCTCATTTCCTTTTTCCCTCTCGCTAGCCTCCATGGCCGCCGCATGAGCCGGTTCAATGACCTTCCTGTATTTATGATCCAGGTTCAGATCTTTCATCAGGAGCTCCACTCGCTGTACGGTATCCTTGCCCGTCAATCCCATTACATACTCGCACCTGTATCGGTAATACCGCCTTATGACCTCCTGCTTGGAGGCGGCCCTGGTTATATCATCGTCAATTATTGCGAACCCGGCCCGGTTCACACCCATATCCGTAGGTGACTGATAGGGTGATTCGCCACCGCTGATCCTCTTGAGAATTCTTCTGAGCACCGGAAAGACTTCCACATCGCGGTTGTAGTTAACGGCTTTTTTATTGTATGCCTCAAGGTGGAACGGATCGATCATGTTGAAATCCTTTATATCCGCTGTTGCCGCCTCATAGGCTATATTTACCGGATGATTGATGGGCAGGTTCCATATTGGAAATGTCTCAAACTTGGCGTATCCGGCGTTGATTCCTCTTTTATATTCATGATAGACCTGTGAAAGACATGTGGCCAGCTTTCCACTGCCCGGGCCGGGACCGGAAATAATTACCAGAGGTTTTTTAGTCTCTATGTAATCATTGGCTCCGTAACCATCATCGCTCACGATCAGATCAACATCCGTGGGGTAACCCTTGGTGAACTGATGTGTATAGACCCTTATGTCCCTCCTTTCAAGCTTGTTCTTAAAAAGTTCCGCGGCCGGCTGTTCGTTATAGCGCGTGATGACCACACCAAGAACATCAATCCCCCATCCCCTGAGATCGTCTATAAGCTTTAGAGCCTCGGAATCGTATGTGATCCCGAAATCCGCTCTCATCTTTTTCCTTTCAATATCCCCCGCGTAAATACAGAGAAGGATATCCGCTTCGTCCTTTAACTCCTTCAGGAGTCTCATCTTGATGTTAGGGTCATACCCTGGCAGTACCCTTGAAGCATGGTAATCATACAGGAGTTTTCCGCCAAATTCGAGGTAGAGCTTGTCGTTGAATTTCTTGGCCCTCTCAAGGATCTCTGATGTCTGCTCCTCTATGTATTTCTCATTGTCAAATGCCGTCCCCGGTGTCATGAGTCCTCCCATAATTGTTAGTATTCTTTAAGAGTTTATCCAGAGCCGATCTGGAAAATCCTCACTGATTATTGCTGAAATCAAGCCCCGCGCTTATTAGCCGGACTTAATTTTTTCCACAATTTATAATCAATACCAACGGCAATAATCAATGTTTTTTTCTGAATTTGAAGTACCGCATGGTTATAAATCCTCCACCTCGGCAAGCCATGAAGGCTTTCTCTTTTCAAGAAAAGCCTTTATGCCCTCCTGACCTGATTCACTGGCAGCATGACGGCAGTAAATATCTTCTATATAGGGTAATGCCTCGCCCGGCCCCATATCCTGGGTTTCCCAGAAGAGCTTCTTAAGGAGTTTCATCGCCGCAGGGCTCCGCCTTGACAGCTTCATAGCCCATTCCATGGCGACCTCCTCAAGACAGTCATGGGGAGCCACCTCATCGATATAACCCCAGTCAAGCGCCTGCCGGGCACTAATGATATCACCTGTCATTATCATTCTTTTATTCCTCTTGAAACCGGCGCGAACTGCGCCGGTTACAATACAGCCTCAGAGCAGGCCGATGTTTATGGCCGGAAGGTTGAATGAGGCGCTTTCGCTAAAAATAACGATATCCATGCCATCAATAGGTCCGGGTCCGTATGCTGCGGCGATTACCGGCTTGGAAATATCCCGCTGTAAAAATGATTGATATTCCATGTATTTATGGCTCATTTTCATGATCTCCTCGTATTCTTTCCCTACAACAAAGTGCTGAGGCATTCCGGAGCTAAAGATCGGCCCGGTATGGGTCAAAATAATAGCCCGCACTTCATCTTCTTCCTCAAATTTAAGAAAGGCTTTGGTCGCTTCATCAATCATCTCAATAGTCAATGGATTCCGCTTTTCAGGCACATTGTAAACAATCTTTCCTACGGGCCTTTGCTTCTCTACCAGTATGGTTTTATACTTATTCATATCTTTCTCCTTAACGTTATTATATTCCGGTCTCTTTGAGTTTGCAGTAATCCATGTGATCGCAAACGTGGTCGGCAAATCCGACGCCGGCTTCTTCGTAAAGGCTATATGCAGCATTAACTCCTTCCTCTTTCAGCATCTTTATTTCATCATCATAGTGCACCGATGCCGTTATCTGTCCCTTGTAACCTCTCTTAATCATCTGCCGGATAGCAAATATGCTGGTCTTGGGATCCGGAAGGGCAAGCATCACCAGGATTATACGTGTTTTTTCCGGTTCGACCCTCTCCCAGAAATCGCTGTCCTCCGCATCACCATAAACCACGTTTCTTCCGGATCGAAGATGTCCCTCGACCGTTTCAACGCTGAAATCGAGACCGATCACCACATCGCCGTACCGACGTCTCATTTCATCATAGGCACTCGTTCCCACGCCTCCCATACCGAATATGGCTATCTCAGCATCGCCGGTCTCGATCGGTTCGTCTTCGGGCAGGCGTTTTGAGGTCTCAAAAGGTTTCAGCCGTCTTGAGGCAAGGGCATATATGTTATGCGCGGAGGCATTCAACTGCGCCGCCAAAACAAAGGTGATGGAAAGCGCGATGGCGATGATAACCAGCCAGTCGCAGCTTATCCAGCCTTTTGCTACTCCTATAGTCCCGACGATCAGGCCGAACTCGCTGTAATTGCCGAGGCTGAACGAAGCAAGCATCGATGTCCTCGCGCGCAGCCTGAATCGCGTAAGGATGACAAAAAAAAGGGCAGCCTTGAACGGCATGACCAAGGCCAGCAGCAAAGCGACCCAGACGCCCTCCGGAGTCAATGCTCCTGCGATGCCTATATTTAAAAAGAAGCCGATCAGAAAAAGATCCTTGAAACCAAGAAGCCTTCCGGCCAGTTCAGTCGCCCTGGGATGAGAGGCCAGGAGCATACCGAATATTAACGCTCCCAGATCTCCTTTTAATTTTACCATCTCGAAGCTAAAATAGCCTGCTATGGTCATCAGTATTCCAAACAGCATCAGCAGTTCACCGTGACCGCAACGGTCCATCAATCTGTTTGCCAGCGGTCGGATGACAAACAGCATCACGATGAGAACAGCGGCCCATGGAGAGGGAAGCTTTCCGGCACAAGCTGATAGAAAGACAACCGCCATAATATCCTGCATGATCAGGATGCCGATTGCGGCGGAGGCGTGGCGGGATGACATCTCTTTTTTCTCCTCGAGTACCTTTACCGCGAAAACCGTGCTCGAAAAACTCAGGGCAAACGCGATCAATAAAGCCGTCTGCCAGCTGAGTACCCTGAAGAAAGGCATTCCTGCGATGCCGAGAATCCGAATCCCCGCGCTAAAAACAGCTACAGTGATAAGAACATGAATAGTGGCGCCGGCCCACACTTCGCGTTTGGCGAAGCTCTTTAATTTTAGTTTCAGGCCGATGGTAAAAAGAAGCAGGGTAACACCCATATTGGCGATCTTTTCGAGATCTTCGCCTCCCTGGACTCCAAAAGCGTTAAGGATAAATCCGGCGACCAGGTACCCTACAAGCGGCGGCAAGCCGATCTTGCTGGAAGCCGCGCCGAAGATAAATGCGCCCAAGACCAACAGTGGATCCATATTTACAGGCCTCCTTGCGAGAGTTTTTATTAAACTGTGAAATGATAAAAGTATCTATCGACGCACCGGAAATGTCTTTCCTGATATTATCTCTCCCGCCCTGTGCCCGCAATTGAAGAGCAGATCAAAAGCGGATAGAT
>JAFGDF010000183.1 GCA_016932235.1 Deltaproteobacteria bacterium
ACCAGCAAAGTATCATCTGCCGTTAGAAAGGCCGTTCGACAAGCCGTTCGACAAGCTCACGGTCCCGAGCACAGCCGAATGGCGGTGTTACCGTTCGGCTAAGCTCACGACGAAGCCTTTGATCGCTCCTCCCTGCCCTCTGGCCTGTAAGCCTTCCGGGCTGGAAGAAGGCGTATTGTTCATACGCCTCAGTCGTTGCTCCTCGGCGCCTTGCATCTGACACCTTGCTGGCACTAAGAATTTCACCAAAATCCGGGTTTATTGTTAATTGTCCGGGGGACTGTAATCAATTCCCATGTGAACGTTTTATGAGCGGCCCATATCCCTATGGTGAGGGATGGGTGAACATGCGGAAAAGAAGACGCAATGAGGCTTCGTCTCTTAGGAACCCGGCGGGATATGAGGTCGAATAATCTCGTCAGACTATTTGCTTTTATTTCGGCAATAGGTTAATAATCAACTCATAACAAATTTTAAGGGGAGATAAAGGAAATGGATGAGTTCAGGAGAATGAGCCGGCTGCCGCCCTATGTTTTTGCGACGGTTGATAAAATCAAGATGGATTTACGGCACAAAGGAGAGGATATTATTGACCTGGGTATGGGAAACCCTGATATCCCTACCCCTAAGCACATCGTTAAAAAACTGGTAGAAGCGGCACAAAAAGGTCGGAATCACAGGTATTCGGCGTCCGCCGGGATACCTAAACTAAGACTGGCCATCGCGAACTGGTATAAGCGCCGGTTCAATGTGGACATTAATCCTGATGAGGAGGCTATAGCAACAATGGGCGCCAAAGAGGGGCTTTCCCATCTGGTGCTGGCCACGATCAGTCCCGGAGATGTTGTGTTCGCCCCTAATCCTACATATCCTATCCATCCCTATTCGGTAATCATCGCCGGGGGTGATCTCAGGAGTATTCCTATAAGTCCGGAAAGGGATTTTTTAGAGGATCTTCTGACCGCGACGAAGCAGACATGGCCGAATCCGAAAATGCTGATTATTTCCTATCCCCATAATCCTACTACTGAGGTTGTGGAAAGGGAATTTTTTGAAAAGATCGTGGAGTTCTGTAAGGAACATAGGATAATTGTCATTCATGATTTTGCATACGCGGATCTTGTCTTTGACGGTTACAAGCCCCCGAGTTTTCTCCAGATCCCCGGCGCAAAGGATATAGGGGTGGAATTTTTCAGCATGTCGAAAAGTTACTCCATGCCTGGATGGAGGGTAGGTTTCTGTGTAGGGAACAGGCATGTGATTGCCGCCCTGAAAAGGATAAAGAGCTATCTCGACTACGGCATGTTTCAACCGATACAGATTGCTTCCATAATAGCCCTGAACGGGTCCTATGACTGCGTGGAAGAGATTGTGGAGATCTACCGGAAAAGAAGGGATACACTTGTTGACGGACTGGGCCGAATCGGCTGGAACATTGAAAAGCCGAAGGGAACCATGTTTGTGTGGGCCAGGATACCCGATAAATACAGAAAGATGGGCTCGGTAAAATTTGCAGAGATGCTTATTAAAAAAGCGAAAGTAGCGGTTTCACCTGGGATGGGATTCGGCGAATACGGCGATGACTATGTGAGGTTCGCCCTTGTTGAGAATCCCCACCGTACAAGACAGGCGATAAAGGGCATTAAACAAATTTTATAGATTCAGATGTGATTTTCATATAAGCGGCAAAACAGAATTCACCGAGGTGATGTTATGGGGCAGATCAATGTGGGTATCATAGGATTCGGCACCGTAGGTGCGGGCACCGTTGAGATCCTGATGGATAACCATAAGCTGATTACAGAAAGGGTTGGTTCGGAGATAACAGTCAGGAAGATTGCCGATCTTGACCTGGAGTCGAACAGGGGGATCTCTATCTCCCAGGATATCCTCACGAAAGAAGCGGAAGAGATCATTGATGATCCTGATATCCATATTGTAGCGGAACTCATGGGAGGGCTTGAAAAGGCCAAGGATTATATCCTGGCCGCTATGAGAAAAGGCAAGCATGTTATTACAGCCAATAAGGCATTACTCGCAGAATACGGGTGGGAATTATATCAGGCCGCTGAAGAGAACAATGTAAGCCTTGGATTTGAGGCGAGCGTCGGCGGAGGTATCCCTATTATCCGATCCCTGAGGGAAGGCCTGTCCGCAAATAATATCAGTTCAATCATGGGCATATTGAACGGCACGTCGAATTATATCCTTACAAGGATGACACAGGAAGGGCTGCCCTATGAAGATGCCGTGAAAGAGGCCATAAATCTGGGTTATGCGGAGGATCCCCCGACCCTTGATGTCGACGGTACTGATGCCGCTCATAAACTGGCTATCCTTATATCAGTCGTTTTCGGAATCCCCGTACCCTTTAATAGAATATACAGAGAGGGAATAGATCTCCTGACACCCCAGGATATTCGTTTTGCGGTCGAGTTCGGATACAGCCTGAAACTCCTTGCGATAGCTAGGATCAAGGGGAATCAGGTCGAGGCAAGGGTTCATCCCACCATGGTTCCGGTGGGTCATATTATGACGAACGTCAATGATGCCTATAATGCAGTTTTCATGGAAGGGGATTTTGTGGGGCCTACCCTGCACTATGGACTTGGGGCCGGGAGAAGACCAACAGGGAGCGCGGTTGTTTCCGATATTATAAGCATTGCAAGACAGATCAAAAGCGGGGTCCGTTCATTTATCCCTCCACTTGCCCATGTCAGGCCTTCTGAGAGAGACATATCCATTATGCCCATAGAAAAGCTTAATAGCGCATATTATTTCAGGTTCTCGGCCCTTGATAAACCCGGAGTCCTTTCAAAGATATCAGGGATACTGGGAGAAAATGATATCAGCATCTCCTCCGTGATACAGAAAGGGAGAGACATGAAAGGCACGGTCCCAATAGTGATGCTTACCCATGAAGCCCTGGAAAGCAATGTGATTAACGCACTTGAAGATATCGACAGGCTGGACGTCCTGACCGACAAGACCATAAGGATAAGGGTTGAGGAGGGACAGAACAGATGAGTCAAAATAAAGGCAAGAGATACCTTATTCTTGTGGGCGACGGCATGGCCGATTACCCAATGGAAGACCTTGGAAACAAAACAGTCCTCGAGGCAGCCGATACCCCCAATATGGACAGGATCGCATCATGTCATATAGGATTGGTAAAAACGATCCCGAAGGGGATGGAGGCGGGAAGTGATGTGGCAAACCTATCCGTACTCGGCTATGATCCTTCATCCTTTCACACCGGGCGTGCCCCTCTGGAGGCCGCCAGCATGGGTGTTGATCTGAGGAAAGAACAGGTGGCTTTCAGGATGAACCTTGTGACTCTGGACCGGCGATCGGAAAAGGAGATCATTATGATCAGCCACAGTTCAGGTGATATCTCAACGGAAGAGTCAGGCAAGATAGTGAATGATTTAAAGGGGAATCTTGAAAGGAGGGGCATCAGGATATATCCGGGGGTGGCCTACCGTCATCTCCTGGTATGGGACGACGGCCCGGAGCATGCCCCTACGATTCCGCCCCATGATGTCCTGGATAAGAATATGGCAGGCTATCTTAATAACTCCGGGGATGACCCTGTTCCGGGGATAATCCGGGAGTCATGGCCGCTACTTGAAAACCACAGGGTTAATCTGGACCGGCGCAGCGTCGGATTGAACGAAGCCAATTCAATCTGGCTGTGGGGGCAGGGCAGATCCCCGAGTATCCCCCTTTTTTCCGATAAGTTCGGCCTAAAAGGTGGAGTCATATCCGCTGTGGATCTTATAAGGGGCATAGGAAAATATGCCGGTTTCAGGCCCATATACGTGGAGGGCGCGACCGGTTACCTGGATACGAATTACAGGGGAAAAGGGGAGGGCGCCCTGAAGGGGCTGGAAGATCTTGAT
>JAFGDF010000184.1 GCA_016932235.1 Deltaproteobacteria bacterium
AGCATTCTATGGAGGATTTTTCCTGTTGCGGTCCGGGGCATTTCATCATCACTTATAAAATCAATGCTTTTGGGCCTTTTATAACCTGCTATTCTACCCCGCGTGGAATCGATGATCTCCTTTGACAATTCCTGGGAAGGTTCATAACCGTCATGTAGAACCACGATCGATTTTACTGCTTCACCCCATTTTTCATCGGGTATGCCGATAACAGCCACGTCCTTGACCGCCCTGTGTGCGCCTATAACCGATTCCACTTCCGAAGGATAGACATTTTCACCTCCCGTGATGATCATATTAGCCTTCCGGTCTACCAGTGTATAATATCCATCTTCATCACGCATGACCATGTCTCCTGCAGATGACCATTCTCCAAAGAAGGCGTCTTTTGTCTTCTCGGATTCTTTCAAATATTCTTTAAAAAGCATCGGGGTACGGAAAAAGAGCTCCCCAACCTGACCATCCGGCACCTCGTTCCTGTTTTCGTCAAGTATCTTAATGCGGTCAATGCCAAAAATCTCTTTGCCTATGGAACCCAGCTTTTTGAATTGGTCTTCCGGTCTCAGTAGGGTTACCAGCCCGCTTTCGGTGCTTCCATAGGCCTCCCAGAGTTCGCTGTTTTTAAAGTAATCCATTATCGCAAGTTTAAGATCTTTTCTCGCCGGGGCCGACGAAATAAGCAGTTGGCGAATGGAGCTTACATCAATGCTGTTTTTTACCTCGTCCGGCAGGGCCAGCAGCATAATATAGTGGGTAGGCACAAGGGATGTATAGGTAATCTTGTATTTCTCGATTGTCTTTAACAGATCCTCAGGATCAAAACTTACCATGTTGTAAACAAAGACCGGTGCGCTTACCAGGGTATAGGCAAATGAATAGAAGATTGAGTTTACATGGCACATGGGCATGACCAGCATAACCTTGTCTGTCGGGCGCACACCCACATTTAAGTCACTGACATAGTAATGGGCCATATTATTCTCATGGGTTCTCACAACCCCTTTGGGACGTCCGGTGGTTCCTGAAGTGTACATTATCGTCCATGTATCACAGCCGTCTACCATGATATCCGGTTCATCGGGAGATGAACCGGCCAGCCATTCCTCATAACCGATATATCCTTCAGGGACAGGCCCGTCTCCGAGATATACATAGGCGTGATCCGGAATCGGAAGTTTTGCCCTGATATTGTTTATAAGATCCACAAAAGGGGCTTCCACAATAAATGCCTTGCATTCGGAATGGTCTACTATAAACTCGATTTCAGGACCGGCCAGGCGGAACATTACAGGGACTATAGCCTGTCCACCCTTGGCGCATCCGGCATAGATGTCCATCCATTCACCACGGTTATAGGCTATTACGGCGAAGGTGTCCTTGTGTTTCACTCCTATATTTGTTAAACCGTTTGCAAGACGGCACGCCCTCTCATTCCATTCTTGAAAACTGTATTCCTTATATTTATCCTGCCATCCCAGCTTGTCAGGATAATTTAGCGCATTCATCTTCAACACGGTTCCCACATGTGTCCATTTGCTTATCGTCATTTATCTATCCTCCCTGTTCGCAGATGTTTATCTTTTATGCTGACCGGTTTCTACTCCATAGCCTTTGATACTATCTCCGTGATGTCCATTATACTGATCTTTCCTCTCTCATCCTTTGGTATGGCGCGGGCGCCCTTTCTCAGATTATCCTTGCACGCGGCGCAACCTGAGACAATGATCTCCGCACCCACCTCAAGAGCGTCACGCACCCTCTCGGCGGCCATTTCAACCGCTAATTCGGGATTATTTGCCAGGACATTGCCGCCGCCTCCACAGCACCTTGCCTGGAGCCTGTTTCTTGCCATTTCAACAAATTCCAGGCCCGGAATGGATTTAAGGATATCCCTTGGTTCTTCGAATATTCTAAAGGTCCGGCCGAGATCACACGGATCATGATAAGTGACCTTTTTATTGAGATCCTTTTCCAATTTGATCCTTCCCTCTTTAATAAGTTTTAATAGATAATGCACCGAATGGTAGACCTCAAGCCCTATATCACCTATCTCCGGATAGATCTTCTTAAAGGTCTTGTAGCATCCGGCGCACGGCGTAACCAGTTCCTTAGCGCCGATGGCCCTGATACGCTCAATGAGTTTTTCCGCGTGGGGTCTGAATTTGTCCGAGCCCATGAGATATAAGGGAAATCCGCAGCAGTTTTCTTCAGTCCCCAGGACAGTATAATCGACCCCTGCCGCGTCCATGGGCTTTATAAGGCTGGGAACCATCTTCATATCCAGATAGCTGGGTACGCAGCCCATAAAAAGGAATGTTTCGGCGCTGTCCTTAATTTCGCCTTTTTTCACCTTTTCCTTCAGGTCGGGAGGATAGATATCAATCCTCCCGTCTTTTGCGCTGGCGTATACATTCCCGGTTTTTTCGATGTTGTCCCCTAAGCCGAGTACCGGCGCCGGTGTAAATCCCGATTCATAGAGTTTCTTTCTCACTCCTTCTATGATTTCATCTACCTTGATCTGGGCGGGACAGAAGTAGGTGCATGCCTGGCAGGTTGTGCAACTGTAGAAGGATTCCGCAAGTTCCCTGGATGGCTCAATAGATCCGTTTAAAAAATAGAAGGCAAGGGCGTTTCTGCCCCTGGCATTTTTCGATTCTCTCTGTGTGACACTGAAGGTGGGGCAGCCCAGACGGCAAAAGCCGCAATGGATACATGCCAGGACCTCATTATCAATCTCCTTCCCATAGGAGCGAACCCCTTCCGGATGATCAAGAAGGGGTTGAAATGCAAAATAGCTGTAAATGTCGGCCTTTTCTCCAGTCTTTTCAAGGGCCATTTTCCCCGGGTTTAGTATATTATCCGGATCCAGTGCCTGCTTGATTTTTCGCATGACTTCCATTGCCGGACCCAGTTCCATCTCGATGTGCGGGGCCCGGGTGAGACCGGTTCCATGTTCCGCGCTCAAGGTGCCTTTCATCTCCAGGGCCGTCTTCACAAGATCCTCAACCGCCGGTTTCAGACGATTCCAGTCGTCCCTGCTTCTGACATCTGAAACAAAGGTGGTGTGCACGTTCCCATCACCAACATGCCCGAATGTGGCAATAAGGACATTATGCTTTTCAGCTATCTGTTGGGCCTTTCGTATGGTTTCCGGGATCTTGCTGGGAGGAACCCCGAGATCTTCGGCTATGGGTACCAGACGGTTTCCGGGCTTTATGCGGGACAGGGTCGGGACAAGTCCACCACGGGCACGCATCATCTCATCTCTTTTGCCGGGGTCGTCTGTCCATTCAAATTCCTGAACATTATATTTCTTCATAATATTATCGATTCGTTCCATGTCCCGGACTACAACTTCTCTGGCACCATCCGCCTCCATTATCAAGAGGGCTTCTATTCGGCTTGCGTCCTTACCCAAGGCCTTTTCCACTACCTTGAGACTGAACTTATCCATAATCTCACAACCGGCCAGTTTGATGCCTGAAGTAGATACTTCCGTAACCGCATCACATGCCGCGTTGAGGTCTGAAAAGATTGCCACTGCGAGTGCCCCATACTCAGGTTTGGGCTCGATTTTCAGGGTTGCCTCCGTAATAATGCCCAGGGTCCCCTCAGCAGCTGAAAAGAGGTGAGTCATATCATAGCCAAGGGAGGTTTTAGGGGCGATTGTACCTGTTTTGATAATCGATCCATCTGCCAGGACCACCTTAAGACCTTTTATATAATCCCTGGTAGTTCCGTATTTTACGGCCCTGTGTCCGCTCGCATTGGTCGATATCATTCCGCCGATGGAGGCAACGGCCTCACTGCCGGGATTGGGGGGGAACATGAGACCTTCCTTAGCAAGGGTGTTATTCAGGTTGAGACATATCACCCCGGGTTCGACACGGACATAAAAGTCCGCTTTATTGATCTCGATAATCTTGTTCATCAGGTGCAGGTCCAGCAAAAGGCCTCCTTTCACCGGCAGCACGGCACCTGTAACGCTCGTTCCCGATCCCCTGGCAATTACAGGTATTTTATCTCTATGCGCGAGCTTCATTATGGCGGAGACATGCTCGGTTGTTCGGGGGAACAGAACCGCATCGGGAATTCCCTGGTGGACGGACATGTCCCTTGAATTACACAGGCATTCTATTTCGTCGGAAAAAACATTCTCAGGGCCGACGATATCTATTAATTCTTTGAGTATTTTCATAAGTCACATTCCCTTCTATTAATCATATAACGGACTGTTTTTAGGGCGGGATAAAGCATTAAATAAATTGTTGAATATTTATTTAGAATATGTTTATTTTTTCAGCGTTGTTCAGATTAAGGATATCTCTGGTACAAAATTGTTATGTAATCGTAATGGATAGAAGCTCTTTTTGTCAAGTTGAAACTGGGAGTTCCTGTCCATATCGAGCTGGAGAATTTCATTAAAAACCGGCCGCATTATTCAGGGGAGTGTTTTATTTGATGAGAAATGAGAACAATGAACAGAATGGTTTTGCTGACGTTCATGATATATTCACTCGAGTTTCAGATAAATATGATTTTATGAACCGTCTGATGACTTTTGGAAAAGATTCATCATGGCGAAGGTTCCTTGTGAGCAAGGCAGGACTTCCTATGGGAGGCATGATTCTTGATGCAGGGATAGGTACCGGTGGAATTGCCATAGAGGCATTAAGAAAAGATCCGACACTGCATATAGCCGGCATAGACCTTACGATGGAGATGATGCGGGCAGGGATGAAGCGTCCGGGCATGGAAAGGGTAGGGTGGTGCAGGGCCGATGCCCTGCGATTACCTTTTAGCGATGGAATCTTTGATGCGGTTGTTTCCGGATTTCTCATAAGGAATGTAGCCAACAGGCTACTGGCCTTTAGTGAGCAGGTGCGCGTAATCCGGCCGGGGGGCCGTGTGGTCTGCCTGGATACAACTCCTGTTCCCAGGAATATCCTAACTCCTTTCATTTTGTTTTATTTAAAAGTATGGATACCATGTCTGGGAAGACTCATAACAGGTGAAAAAGATGCCTATCATTACCTGAGTGGTTCGACAATGAGTTTTATGGGGCCTGATAAACTGGCGGGCCTGATGAAAGAGGCGGGGTTGATAAATGTCGGATTCAAGAGATTTATGTTCGGTACGATAGCAGTGCATTGGGGTGAAAAACCAGTTTTGAATGATATCAGAGATAGTTTTTGATCACTATCTTTTCGAGGTACAGTCTCGGTTCTCTTTCTGCGGGCGACAATCAACCCGTATAGGGCACAGCTCAGGTATGAGATGCTCGCGAGGGCTGTGGCATAAGGACCCTGTGCAATCACGTGCCTGACAGCCACGCCCCTCTCTGCCTGCTCAAGCGCAAAATGACGGAGATCGGCAAGGATGGGGGACAGTTTCTGTTTATGATAGGGCCGCCGGGCCGCCTTCCAGGAATTTTCCACAACCAGGATGCCAAGCCCCCCGGATCCTCCCGGGAGAGCGGTCCTATTCTGTCTGTTATATGATCATAGGGGACAAAAAGCCGCCTGTGCTGCTCTCTGGCCTCACTCGTATCTTAACCGGCTCATTCATGTAATAACCCATAATGAATCTCCCGGGTGGAATGCAGCACATTTGTAATTGCCAATCCACCCTGTTTATGTTAACTTAAATTTAAGGAAGGATTTTTATGACAGAACGGATCAGACTTGGAGTAAGCACCTGTCTCCTGGGAGAAAATGTCCGTTTTGATGGCGGACACAAGCACGATCGATTCATCACTGACACCCTGGGGCAGTACTTGGATTTTGTTCCTGTGTGCCCTGAGGTGGAATGTGGGTTGGGGATACCCCGGGAGTCCATGCGGCTTGTGGGTGATCCTGAGGCTCCCCGTCTTGTCACGGTCCGCACCCATGTGGATCATACGGACCGCATGCTCTCATGGGCAAGAAAACGCGTCAAAGAGCTCGATAAAGAGGACCTTTGCGGGTTTATTTTTAAAAGCGACTCCCCGAGCAGCGGCATGGAGCGTGTCAAAGTCTACAATGAAAAGGGCATGCCTGAAAAGAAGGGCGTCGGCCTTTTTGCCGGGGTATTCATGACACATTTCCATCTTATTCCGGTGGAAGAGGAAGGCCGTCTCCACGATCCAAGGCTGAGGGAGAATTTTATCGAACGTATCTTCACCCTGAAGCGATGGCGCCGGCTTTGTGCCCGGAAGAAGGGCCTGGGAGACCTCGTAGACTTTCACACCCGGAACAAGCTCCTGGTCCTTAGCCACAGCGAAAAGCATTACAGGGCAATGGGGAAGCTTGTGGCGGATGGCAGGAGGGTGCCCAATCAATCCCTTTATGGTCAATACGAAACCATGCTGATGGAGGCCCTGAGTCTAAAGACGACCGTTAAAAAAAATGCCAACGTTCTTTACCATCTCATGGGATATTTTAAGAATGACCTCTCTGCCGATGAAAAACAGGAACTCCTGGAGATCTTCCAGCAATACCAATCCGGCCATATTCCCCTCATCGTACCTGTGACCCTTATCAATCACTATGTCAGGAAATACCGGCAGCCTTACCTCGTAGAACAGACCTATCTTAACCCACACCCTGTTAATCTCCAATTGCGGAATCATGTTTAGGACCTGTAAATTTAATTATTAAAGAGCGTACCATTATTCCACTTGCTGCGTGTTATTGAATGGTGCGCATCAATCCCGCATCTGGGCGATTTCATGCAGGAGGTGGACAGCCTCTTCCAATCCGATCCGGCTGTCCTGGCTGATATCCGCGGCCATGCGGACCGTTTCCCCCGCGGTCGGCTGTCCGTTGATGATCTTGAGGATCAGGATCACATCGGCCAGCGTCAGCGTTCCATCGGCATTGACGTCGCTCAAGAGGGGCGCGACAATGGACAGGGTGACGCGGTCTTTGCCCAGGGCAAAGAGCGACCCCTTGTAGCGAATCGCAACGTCCACCGAGACTGTCTGCCCGGCCAGATCCGAAGCAATCGACCAGAGGTTTTCCGAGGACCAGACCCCGTCGGCTCCCTTGACGAATCCGGTCACTTCTGCCGCGAGACCCTCCACTCCAGCGGTCAGGCTCCAGAGACATTCGTAGTCGCTCAAATCCCCTTCGGTGGGCACGTTCAAACGCAGCGCGAAGGGCTCTCCAGCCGCGGCCTTGCGGAACTGCAGTCCCTCGAGGGAAAGGCGGTCCACATAGACCTGGATGGCATTACCGCTGCGGACGCAGCCCCGGTCGTTGTCCACATAGACCTGGGTTGAATAGGCCCAGGAGTTGGAATAGAGGGCGGTCACCCCGATGCCTATCGGTTTGATGAAATGGAAATAATCCTGTGTGGCAGAGTCCGCCCTGGAGGAGGCCTGAAGAATCCCTGGGACGTGCATGAGGTTCGTGTATCGGTGGAACAGTCCCACCGTATCCATGTAGTCGGTGCTTCGGTAGACGTCCTTGGTCACGGTGCCGTTGAGGACGTCGGAGAAATAGCCCGCGGGAAAGACCTCCACATTAGGTTGGTAGAGGGTCCGGCTGAGAAAGAGATGCAGCTCGTTGAGGAGGCGGGGCTCCTCGGGCAGGCTGGGATCTTCGCCGGGAAAACCGACGAACAGGGATACCTGGCTGAGCTTGGCCGGCGCAACCTGGACACCGGGGACCACTCCCGTAAAGACCGGGGTCGCGCTTCCCGAGGGGCGGATCTTCACCATCATGTAGAAGCTCGTTCCCGGCTTCGTTCCAACAGGCACCTTGAGCCGGTTGGTCGACACGTCGCCGACAAAGGCCGTGACAGGGTATTCCACCTCGGGGTAGAGCGTGAGCCCCGGATACCGCAGCCACTGGCACTCGTAGCCCGACAGGTCGCCGGGTCCCTCGACATCGACCCGCAGTTCAAGCGTGTCGCCTGCGTTGACTTTAACCCCGCCCCGGAGAATGACCGCCCCCTCGTCGGTGAATTCCATAGGAACTCCTTCCAGGGAGACGTTCCCGGCGTAGATTCGTACCCGGTTCGACTTCACCGTCAGCGAACGAGCGGCCAGGACATCGGCCGGGTCGTCCACCGTAGAGGAGTGGATCTCGTTGCCCAGGTCGTTAACAATTGAGAAGACGACTTCGCATTCCCCCGGCTCGCCGGCCAGGAGATTGAAGGTGCCGAAGCCGTAGTGGGGGTGGGTGATGCGGGCGTCCTCAACACCTATGACGGCCTCGTTTGAGCTCGTCACCCTCAGGTTGCCCTCTTCCGGGTTCACCTGGTAGGCCGTGCCCTTGGAAAAATCGTATTTCACGCTAACCTGCGTAGAATCTGAAGCGGTGTCCCACTCCGTGGAGGGGGTGAAGAGGCGGACGACCGACGGCGTCAGGGTGATACCCTGGTATTCATGGACTGTGCTGGAGAATTTCCTCTCCAGGGTGCCCTCCTGGAGAGTGACATCGGATGTCGGGTAATCCACCCCGAGCGAATAGCTGAAGGACGGGTAGCCGGCTGTCGAGGCCGTAAATGAACCATAGCCGCCTTTCAGACCCGTGACCGCCTCTGGCGCGGCCGATAGGATTCCCTGGGGGTCGCCCGCCGTGTCGAACTGGAAATGCGGGCCCCCCTCGGCGAATTGGTAATAAGTTCTCAGAACGGTCTTCCCGTCGACCTCTTCCTCACGCTCCACAACGTTCTTGACCACCGTACGGCACTGCAGCCGGGGATCGACGCCCCGGGGAAAGCGGCGGACGGCCTCCGTGACCGCATCGGCGCTCAGGTCCGTGGTTTCCGGCCGGGACGTGATGGTTTGGTATGGGGTTCCCGCTGTCGGCTGCGCAGCCTTCCAGGCGGTCAGTTTGTCCAGCATGGCCTGCCGGAAGTCCATTGCCTGCTGAAGGAACTCGGAAGCGTCATCGCGAAGCTGCGTCGCCGTGGCAACCCGATCGTGGTCCGCTACAAGATCGTCAAACCGCTGTAATGCCCCTTCACGGGTCAGGACCGGCTCGCCGGACGGGATCCCGGTTTTGAGCGTCCCGATCAGGGTCCACAGGGGCGGCGCGGTGCCGTCGAGGTTTGAGAGCGTTTCCTTTTCGGTATCGTCCCCAATATCGGCAACGATATAGCGCACGTAATTCAGCGCCCTCTGGGCCGCGGCAACCTTGTCCGCAGCCTCGCGCAGGAGGGGCACATGGGCCTGCAGGGTCGCCAGAGTCTCTTTCGCCGCCACGACGAGCCCCGCCATCCAGGTGCTGTAGTCCTCCTCCAGCCGGTCCCGGGGGACGGTCACCTCGAAAAGGGCCCGGTACCGAAACTTGGTGTAGGACAGGATGCGGTCAAACTGGCCGGCGAACTCCCCCTCCTTGCCCACGCCCTTTTCCAGGGCCTCGACCAGGCCTTTTACAAAGAGGCTGAAACCCTTGCCGGGGTCTGTCTCGGCGTTCCCGGTCGGGCAGAAGGAATCGATTTCCTGCGCCTTGCGTTTCAGCCAGGCCTGCCTGCGGGCCACGGTCTTAGCAGCGCTTGCAGCCAGGGCATCCTGGCGCTGCTTTCGAAGCAGCTCCTGTACGACCTCCTCACCGCCGTTGTAGAGGGCGAAATCGAGGTCGCCCTCCTTCACCGCAAGGAGGCAGGTCTGCTGAATCTGTACACTGAGTTGCTTGAGGAGGGTGACGCATTGCCGGATTCCGGTGGCGTACCAGCCGAAGAAGTCCGTGACCAGGGGAACCGGCGCGCAGGAGAGGGTGTCAAGAAGGCTGGCAACCCCTTCCAGAAAGTCTATGCTCGCCTGCTGGCTCGGTTGGGCTGCCACGATCTTGTTATAGGATGTCTCGAGGTTTCCCAGAATATCGACGACCTCGAGAATCTTTTGGGCCTTGCTGATTGGTTCGATTCCCGTTCCCGAGAACTCGCTGAAGGACTCGTCGAGCTTTTCGTAGGTCTTCTCTACGGCCAGGTCCTTGAATTCCTCCAGAGTCTGCTCCCAAAGGTCCGGCTCCTTGTCCTGGGACAAGGCAATCCCCATGGTTAAGGGGGATACCGCCAGGAGAACCATGGCAATACAGAAGATGAATTCGGGCCGAATCTTTTTCGCTCTCATGGCATCTATCCTCCCCTTTTCCGCCCCTGAAGGGCGGGATACTGGGTTGGGAAGTATTCCCAAGCCGTTTGAAAGGTCGTTACCAATGAGCCGCTTCTAACGAGGACGGTGTTTGTTTGATAAGAATTCCCTTTTGAGGAATTGAGTATATGGAGTTAGGTGTTGTATGTCAACAGAAAATCACCCCATCATATTGTAGGTCCATTGACCTTACAACGATACTGATTGTTTTTTGATAAATTCTTGAATAGGTTTTCGTCTATATGCAACCGGCTCCCTGTTGATTTCTTGGATGCCTTTAAGTATTATTTTCTTTAGCTCCTCCTTAGATTCAACGCGGATATGCCTTAGAAAAGTTCTAGAGATTTTTGAAATGAAGGTTTCAACAAGGTTAAGCCATGAACCATTTTTGGGGTTATGTACGTAAATAAATCTGTTCGGGAGAGAAGCAAGATAGCTCATGGTTTCTTTAGAAATACGGGCCGAATGTTACACGGGTTTCAACCATTGATCTGGAAGATCTTGGTAAAAAATTCGGAATGCAAAAGATTATTTCAGATGCTGTGAACGTATAATTATTGATTATAATTGATACTTTTTAAAATTGAATGTATCCTTACATGATATTCAGTTAGTAAGGAGTTTGATGATGATTAATAATACTGCAAAATATAGGAAAATAAATGCAGGATATATGGGCCGGCTTGTTGAATAGCCGAAGGTTATTACTGAGGGTAAAAATCTTGAGGAGTGCCGGGAAATGCTGTGGGATGCTCTTAATGAAATGGTCCTGGCCTATAGGCAGCTTAATAAAGAAATCCCTTTAGGTAATGCGTTGATCGAACAGCTTCCTGTTGAGGTTGAGCGTGTCGGTCAAGCGATGTGATTTGATACGCTATTTGGAAAAAAATGAAATTACCTGAATCAATTCAAATATTGTTTATTGCTTTCGTGCTATCCATTACAAGTTCATTTGCATCGGCCGGGCAGTTCAGGGTGAAATGGATCTATGACGGAGATACGTTTAAGGCAGCGGGGAATGATATCGAGATAGTGGTGCGATTTGTAGCCATAGACGCTCCCGAGATATCCTACAGGAAAGGGGAGCCGAGCCAGCCTTTCGGCGATCAGTCAAAGAGGATGCTGATGGATCTGATCCTGAATAAAACCGTGGAAATTAAAGGATACGGCATTGATAAACAGAACAGGGTGCTTGCCGTTGTTTACTATGGAGGCCGAAATGTCGGTGTGGAAATGGTTCGGGAAGGCCTGGCGGAGATTTACCGGGGTGAATTGCCGGAAGGCCTGGATCTGAGAGACTACAGACAGGCGGAGTTCCGGGCGAGAACATCCCGTCAGGGCATGTGGATCCAGGGAGATGCCTATGTAAGCCCCAGGGATTGGAGGGATAGGGAGAGGAGAAGATAGGGGAGGAGAGGCTTTTTAAGAGAGAGATAATCCGGGCGGTTTGGGCCTTGTTTAGGATCACATCAGGATCTGCTCCTGATGATGAGGGCGCTCGGTATCAAGATAAAGCTGAAACCAGCTTAGTCCGGTTAGGATCTTGCATTAACCTGCTTTTAAAGTTCCCGGATGGTCCATGGGGCTTAATATCTTTCAATGCAAGATCCTAACCGGACATTCCTGTGCTGAAACGATCATTTATATAGATTGGGATTATCACGCAGCTCTTTTATAAAATCATCGACTGATTGTTCAAGATTATATTCCGGTCTCCAGCCCCACTCCTCACGGGCCGTGTGATCATCAAGGCGCGGCAGGCTGTTATATCTTTGTGTCAGTTCGGGATCAGGATCAAAATTCAGGGCGGCTGAGGGGATCCTGGCCCTGACCATACTATCTATTTCCCGGACCCTAGGGGCAGGGTCCATGCCGTTGATCAGGTAACAGACCGTTTTAATATCCGTGCGGGGCGCCTCAGACAGTTTGATAAGGGCAAGGGCGGCGTCTTTGAAATAGAGGAGAGGGTGCCTGACGTCAGGGGACATGCGCAGGATATAGGGCCGGCCCATTACACTCTCCTCGATCATACGAGAGAAGGGTTGTGCCATGGAGGCCGTTCGAAAACCCGGGCCTAAAACACCCGGATAACGAATACATCTGAAATCCATGGCATACCGTTTCCGGTAATATCTTCCGAGGTTTTCACCAAAGACCTTGCCCACACCGTAGATAGTTCCGGGACGCTGGATCGTATAATCATCCACAGTATCGGCGTGGATATCCTGTCCATAACTTCCAAAGGAACTGGCAAAGATAACCTGTTCAACATCAAAAAGCCTGGCTGATTCGAGGACGTTGAATGTCCCCAGGATGTTGGCTTGAAAGGCGGCTGGCGGATCAGCCTCTGCCGGGGCGGTCAGCATGGCACCCAGATGATAGATGATTTTTGGACGGGATTTCGCCACAGCCTCCAGCACATGGCTGAAGATTCCCAGATCGCCCTGTAAAAGGGTAATCCGGTCCTTTAACTCATCCAGGTTCTTTTTGCCTGGATTTCGATGGAAGGCGATAATTTCCGTCTCTCCCCGCTCAATAAGTATTTTAATGAGCCCTGTACCTACCAATCCTGTTGCACCTGTCACTATAACACTCATGTTTTTCCCCTCCTGACTAACGCATATTCTTTCCCCCGTCCACGAATAGGGTCTGGCCCGTTATAAAAAGTCCGTCCGTGGAAAAGAAAAGGATGGCCCTGGCTATGTCCTCCGGCAGGCCCGCCCTTCCCAGAGGAATACTTTTGGCAGACATCTCAATGAACTCTTTGGGTACTGAGTCCTGCATCGGTGTCAACGTAAGACCCGGAGCAACACAATTGACCCGGATATTGTAGCCTGCCAGTTCTCTTGCAAGAACCTTTGTAAG
>JAFGDF010000020.1 GCA_016932235.1 Deltaproteobacteria bacterium
AACGAATAAAGGGGTCATTATCATGGCCGCCACCAACAGGCCGGAAATCCTGGATCCTGCCTTGTTGCGCCCGGGGCGGTTTGATCGTCAGGTCCTGGTAGACCGCCCGGATATAAACGGGCGGGAGGCTATCCTGAAAATCCATTCCAGGAACGTTCTTTTAGCTCCGGATGTCGATCTCCGCATGCTCGCCGGACGCACTCCTGGCTTTGTGGGAGCCGACCTGGCCAACCTCATAAATGAGGCCGCCCTGCTGGCTGCCCGGAAAGATAAAGAAACGGTAGAGCCGGTGGATTTCGACGAAGCCATCGACCGGGTGGTTGCTGGCCTGGCGAAAAAGAGCCGGGTCATGAATTCTCAGGAGAAAGAAATTGTCGCCTTTCATGAGTCCGGACATGCGATTGTGGCCGAGTCTGTTGAGCATGCCGACCCGGTGCACAAGATATCCATTATTCCACGTGGGATCGCGGCTCTCGGATATACACAGCAGCAGCCCACCGAGGACCGCTACTTAATGACCCGTTCGGAGTTGCTGGACCGTCTGGCCGTTCTCTTAGGCGGCAGGGTGGCGGAGGAGCTGGTTTTCGGAGAAGTCTCCACAGGGGCCCAAAACGATCTGCAGCGGGCCACGGATATTTCGCGATCCATGGTCACGGAATACGGCATGAGCGATCGCCTGGGATTGGTGACCTATGAACGCGCTCGTCAGCCGATGTTCCTGCCGGAAAGTTTTTCCACCGCTAAAAATTACAGTGAAGAGAAAGCCGGCCAGATAGACGAGGAGATAACCCGATTTATTGAAGAAGCCCATCAGAGGGTGCGTAAGATCCTCTCGGATCGGCGGAACGTCCTGGATGATCTGGCCCATCTCCTTTCACAGAAGGAAAGCGTGCAGGGCGAGGAACTCAGAAAAATGTTGTCTGAATCCTAATTTATAAAAGGGGGTAACGCGATTCGCGCTTCAAAATGCAGCGTCCGTGGCAGGCCTTTTCATGACCACGGAGGCGATGGTTGCCGAAAAGCCTAAAAAAGAGAATTCTTGGAATTGTCTCTGTTCCTTAAATTAAGGAGACTGACATAATTAACCCTCAAAACAAGGAGGACATGGGATGCATTTTAAAAAGATCTTCGTATTTATTGCTTTAAGCATGGTCATTGGGTTTCTTGGTTGCGCTGGGGAGGTAAAGGCGCCTACACAGGAGCGAATCACAAAGAAATTGATTCCACCGAAGGCTGAGATTAAGGGCACGGATTTCCTTATAGAGCTTAGCGATCTTGATGTCCTCACCATTCAGGACATAGCTTCCAAAGAGATCGTCGAAACCCCTAATCTCAGGGGGCGGATCAGAATAACCAATAAATCCAAAGATAATTTGGATATCCAGGCACTAACCCTTGAATACTTGGATGAAGATGGGAACCTAATCGATTTTCAACCTGGGGAAAAAATAACGAAAGCATCTTTGTATTTTAAAGTTATTAAGCCTGAAGAAAGTTTAGATGGCCGACTGGATGTCACGCTCCCAATGAAGGCTATCATGGAAAAGACCTTAGGAAAGATAGAAGTCAACTTGATCTACGTCGCGTCTCCCCTTAGCCGAGAGACCGCAACTTTCCCTGAAAAGATTGAATAGTATGTTGCCAGTCAGATAGACAGAAGGTTTTAAGGAAAAATTATGGATTCACCGTTAGAAAAATTCATCGAATGGTACATGTCTTTGCCGGTTCCGCACCGACAGTCGATAGTGGAGTTTGTTATATTCTATAACATCGGCTTTGATGATATTGACACAACGAATATGGAAGAGCTTCACATTGCGTTTGCAAAAAAGCTATCAAAGTATTCACATGATAAATTAAAAGGAACCGGGCTTGCTTTGATGCTCAGAGGAAATGTTGAATTCCTCATCAGGAAGTGGGGAACGAGAAAAGGGTGCGAGGAAAGCGAAAAATATTTGATTGGAGTCGAAGAGCATTTTTCCGGTACTGATGAAAAATTCATGGCGGACAGGGCGCGTAAATTCCTGAGGGAACTGCCTTTCAAGCATGAGCAATGGGTATCGACAAACGAGAAATGGCGAGAATTAGTGGAGAGCTACCTGTCTGATAGCTATATTGATCACTGGTGGAAAGACCTGAGCTGACGACTCAATACAAGTAACGAAGGGACGGCTTCACTGTCACTTGCCGCTGAATTTTACGAAGCTTTATATAAGTAGTGAACGGAATGCGACTATATCAGTATCAGATTTATAGCAGGGACGAAAGAGCTCAATTTTGCCCTTTGAATTCAAAAAAATATAAATGCTCAAAAATGCAGGTGAACAAATGGAAGCTCTCGAACCGGCAGAAATAGCAAAAAAGCAGAATATCATCGATATGGCCGTTACCTTTTCCGCCATGATGCCATTGTTTCAGGAACGTTCAGCCGATCTCATCAAAGAGAAACTGGCAGACTTATTTGAAGGTCTTGACCGTATCGATTCAGACGAGGACTTCCGTAAGATTCATACAGGATTCTGCAAATGGTTTGTTAAAGTTATCAGGTTGGCGAAGACCGAGGAACCTTCATCATATGGCCATGCTGCAAAGGTTATCGATCTTGCTCTCAAGGTTTACATTTATTACTGCAAGATGCCAAGTCCGGCAAAGGCGGAGTCCCTGATTCCAAGGTTAAATGGGGTCATTGACACGCCAATCCTTCGCTATCTATTTAAGAAACTGGAGAATATAAGCAGAGAGGCTTTCATTCCGCATTATTTATGGACGATTAAGATGATAGAAAATAAAGACTATGATTTGTTGCAGAAAGTAATCCGGCAGGATCTCCGGGACTCTTTTGATGACAATATATTTCCTGTCCAATATGACGATATTATGGGGCGACGCTTGGACCGGTGAAGTCTGTGCCTTAAATTGGACAAAGGACATGTCGGAAGATCTAAAATGGATGAACTTCTGGCTTTCTTCGACATCATCACGCTCCATTTGCCTTCCAATGTGAAAACCCGCAATCTTATATCCGTGAAACGAACGAAGGCCGCATCGGTGGGACGAAGAAGGGAGGGCTATCCATGAAAACCATCGTGACATTTACCATGAATCCGGCGATCGACAAGAGTTCAGGTGTTGAGCATGTCGTGGCCGAGCGAAAGCTGTACTGCAACCCCCCTCGTTTTGAGCCGGGAGGGGGCGGGGTGAATGTCTCCCGGGCCATAAAGAAACTCGGGGGCGAATCCAAGCTCCTTTATCCCGCGGGGGGTCTAACAGGAGAGAGACTTCAAGAACTCCTGGATCAGGAAGGACTCGACCATCGGCCGTTTCCCATTGAGGGATTGATCCGGGAGAGCCTGGTTATTCTGGAGGAATCCAGCGGCCGGCAGTATCGTTTTGGAATG
>JAFGDF010000021.1 GCA_016932235.1 Deltaproteobacteria bacterium
AAATGCTTCACTATGATAAAGTTCATTTTCAAATAGAAAGTAGCCGCTTTTTACGGGTCTAAAAGTTTTCTTTTTTTGCCCCATCTTGCGCTCCGGTTTAATACTCTATAATACCCTTACCCATTAACTGATAAACGATTCTCGTTGAAATTAACCCTACTCACGGCCTATTTTAGCACCATAGTTGCCTATACCTTGACGCGCCGGATTCTTTTCTCCAGACGATAAGGGAAAAATAGACAAGGCCCTGTAAAGCAGGTATCACCTTTGCAGTTTTCAATCTCTTGCCGGTTAAATTGATTCATGCCCAGGCACTCTTGACATTGCGCCTTCACCGTTTGACGTGGAGATAGCCTCATAATGCGGCCTCTCTTTTCTCCTTGACCGGTGTCGCGCGCTGTTCCAGGAAGGCAATAACAGAATTAACCGGATAGGCAATCTTCCGGCCTATCCTGATACGTCCTTCAGGCCCTTTTCCTTGGCAGTCAAGGTTCGCAAGATACTTTTCCTTAAGAATCCCGCCGGTGAACCGCTCGATCTCTGTCCTTGCTACCACACTTGATGGCCACTTTTCGGCCATGTCCTTAAAAGAAATAATGCCCATAATTTTTTCTCCTGTTTATTAAAATATCTTCTGGTTTAATTCCCAACGATTCATTAATCTCCCGGTTTTGATTTTTCGAGTCGCTTTGTGCGGTCTTCGTAGACTCCAGGAGCCCTGCGTCTGCCGGGTATTCCTGGTAGCCCAATAAAAAAAGCCGCCTGAATGAGAAAAACTTCCCATCCAAAGCGGCTTTCATTAAAGCGAGTTTGGCTTACCCTTATCGTTTCACGTGGAGAGGATAAGGGCGTATTTGAATAATATACTAATTAGTCTCTAATAGTTTGTCAATATAATTTTATCCTATTGGAAATAATGGGCTATGTACTAAGGGAAGGTGGCCAGGGTTCGCCGGCGTTCGGCTCGCGTTGCCTATCCCTTAAGGTTTATGACTTCCGCCTTTATCTTCTTTTGCCTCTTGATATTCTTTTCAAGGTTCATGATTGCCGTCCTTAATACGTCCGGCGCAAGGTGCGCGTATCGTTCAGTTAAGGCAATAGTCTTATGCCTCATAAGTTTTTGAACCGTATAAAGAGGCGTTCCCTGCATAACTAACCAGCTTGCAAAAGTATGACGTAAACTATGGAAGGTCAATTTCTGCCTCCGGTCTGTGATGTCTTCATTGAATTTTAAATCTTCAATTACCCTGTCAAATGTTCTTGATACTTCTTTTATCATCTTACCATCCATGCTCTTGAATATCAGCTCTGAAGCATGGTTATCATCCGGTTTGATTGCCTGAAACATGGCCTTTACTTCTTTTGTCATATAGGCATTACCTGAACCGCCCTTCGCGTCCTGAATTGAAATAAGGCCCTCTGTCAAGTCAACATCAGCCCATTTAAGCCTGAATATCTCACCGGCCCTCATGCCTGTATGCAAGGATAATAAAACCATGTTATGAAGCTGTTCTGATTTTTCTTTAACCGTTTTTAGAAGTGTGTCTGCCTGTTCATGGTTGTAGAAGGCAATCCGTTTGTTATCATACTTCGGCTTTTTCACCTGCTTTGTGGGTGAATCCCTGTCAATGAGTCCGTCGCGCTTCGCCTGGTTCCATGCCTGCCTGATAATACTTAGATTATATTCAATACTACGCGCGGCTTTCCGTTTATCTGTCATGGCCTTTTTAATCTTTTCGATATGAAGCGGAAGTATATCTTTAAAGACCATGCCACCTATATACGGATTTATCCATGTCTTGAAATAGACCTTTTCGGTTCTAATGGTGTTAAATTTTTTGAATGACTGGTTAGGCAAATAATCCTTTTCAAAATATTCACCGAAAGTGATTGAATCCCTGGCCGCCTTTTCCTTCTCTGCCTCTTTCACCGCGCGACGTTCTTCTGATATTTCCCTTGACTCTTTCAATGTCTTAGGCCCCCGGCCTGTCCGGTTCGCTTCCTTTAACCTGGCAAGCTCACCTGCGGCCTTCTCTATCGTCCATTTGTTTGAGGCCCACCCTAAACCTTCATCTTTACGCCTGCCATTGGCATAATAGTAAATGGCAAAATATATATCAGGCTTAAGGCCATGTTTCCTTGAAGGATGTTCCCTATACCTTACGCCTGGGTATTTAGTTTTATAATATTTCGCCGCCATGATTGCCCCCTTTAATTTTGTACACGGTCTGTACACGATTTTTTAATGAAATGTTATGTTTTTGAATGACGCTATATGAAAGTATTTTATTTGATAACTTATAGAAATGTCAAGAGAATAGTGCAAATAAATGATATTATCTGAAAGTATGTGAAATGCTTAAGAAATAGACTTCTAATCCGCAGGTCGGGGGTTCGAATCTTCCCAGGCGCGCCAGTAATAGCAAGGACTTAGATGTAATAGTTTAAGTCCTTTTTTAATTTTGGTTTGCGCCTATGTGAGAATTATGTGAGACTTTTTCCTCAAACACGATATCAAAAATCTCCGCAGCCTTGCGCTCAGAATCCCCGAACGAATGCAAATAGATCTCTGTTGTTGTTCTGTTTTCATGTCCTAATAACCTTTGAATTGTTCCTATTGGAATATTCATCTGATCGAGAAGCGATGCTCCGAAATGTCGAAGTGCATGAAACCGGAAATATTTTACTTTGGCCTTTTTACAAAGGGTCTCCATTATCCGCTTTCTATCGTCATAAGAACTTTCAACCCATTGCATTTTTTTCCTGCTCCAGTATCTATGCCAGAAGACCCAGGGCTTTCTTTTGTCCCTCTTCTCATATCTCCTTGACATGATCCTAAAAAGCCGCTCTGACATAGTCACCTTTCTTGGAGTAAGATGACCGCCTCTTTTCTTCCGGGTATATAAGACAAGGTAACGCTCATTCAAGTTTACATCATCCCATGTCAGATTGTTAATTTCACTGACCCTTGCCATTGTCATGGCTATTGTCCATAAATAATCTTGAACATCGGGTTCAGCAGCCATTATGACCCTCAATACATCTTCTTTTGGGGGAACATATTTCAATCTTTTTTCCACAGGGAGGAACCTAAGCCCTGCCGTAGGATTGTTAGAGATAAATCTTCTTTCCGGTTTCATACCCCAATTAAAAATTGCTCTTAGGTATCTAAGCTCTTTATTCGCAGTGTAATTTGATACCTGCCTTGATCTTTTAAGTATATAGGACTCGATCGTTTCACCTGTAATCTCACTGCATCGAAAGTTTTTCCATTGCCTCAACCATCTTTTACCATAATAGACATTTTCTCTATAATGCTTCGAAGAATTGTAAGCCTTGATATAGTCAAGGCGATTGTTCAGCAATTCCAAGAAGCCCATGTCTGTTCTGGTCTCCTCGATCGGTTTCGGATTTAGTATCTCCTCCCTTCTTTTTGCTTCGGCCCTTTTGGTCTCTGTTTTTTTCTTGAACCAGGAACTTGTGTGCCTGATTCCCTTCAGGGTAAAGTCGTATCTCCAACCTTTCCCTTTTACCGAATATACGCTCATAGAGTATCTCCTTTCCTGGAAAAAAAAGAGATCCCCTGAGCTTCCTTGCGCCCAATATCTCAGAGTTTTTATAAACCCAGCTTAAACTCTTTTTAAGATATGAGGCTACCTCCTCAGGACTCATTATCTCCAGGCTATTTCTTTTGTCAATCATTTCTCTCTACACTTATATTTCCTATAGGGAACCCAAGCCCAATACGTTCCTCTATGATTTGATTCAATTTCTTTATCGTCCTATGGTACTTAATTCTTTTCCTTTTCACTTCCTCATTGAAATCGTAGTTGTCTTTTCCTACCCACTCGGTACTTTTGATCAATGCTATTAGTATTTCCCTATAGTCAATATCCTCATCAATATTTAAATTTTTCTTCTCAGCTTCAGACGCCATCAAGGAAGTAAAGAAACCCAAAGCTTGATTTCTCAATTTTTCTGAATCAATACTTATTGCCTTTGCTCTTATAAGAGGTATAGCATCTTGAACACCCAAGAAGCCTTTTTGAATGATCTTCCACCATTTGAATGTTTCTCTTTGCGTGTGATGTTTCCCCGGCCTGTCCTGGAATTTAAGCCATTTTTTAGTGCAATAGGCCCATAGGAAATCAAGGAGACTGTAAAGATCTTTTATAGTATCAATCCCAAGGTCTTTAATTACTTGCCTTCGTAATTGGAATTCTATCCTTATGATCCTCATATCTTCGGGTATCTCTTCTATTCCCCAAATGTCGAACATCCAGAATTTTTTTGATTGTGTTCTGATCTCATATTCTTTGTCATATATCCTTGCTGAAATTGCTCCTTTTCCGATCATCATTCCTGTAAGCCTTTCATTCTCGTAATAAGGGTGTAACTTTCTGGCCCGTGTTACCCGGAAATTCTTTAGATCTTCAGTCCAGAGACTTTCATGCATCAAAATATCAACACATAGATCAACCCTGCTTGGCTTTACTGATATAATTCCCCCACCCACGCACCTTATCAGTTCCAGTATCCAGTCAACCGAATCCCTTGGGCCTACCCGCCATAATGTTTCTGATCCGATATCGACTAACACGCTTGGCCTCGAAATAGGTTCAAGCCAATTTCCAATAATAAGAGTGAATTCCTGACCTTTAAGAATCCATTCCCATCCCTTTGCGCCGCTTGGATACATGTTGAAATACCATTTCATATTTTCATCCGGTCCAAGTGATCCAGGGAATTCCTTATTATTCTCCTTAGCATTTTCTTTCAGCTCTCCGAGATATTCAAAAAGTGATTCATTTTCCCATCTCACATCAACGGCCATGACGAGACTGTCAATTCCTGAACCTAATATTTTTATATCGGTATCATTTATATTTTTCACGTTAGAAGGGG
>JAFGDF010000185.1 GCA_016932235.1 Deltaproteobacteria bacterium
GAGTATATTCAATATAATTACCCTTTTTAACTAACTGATATCAATAGATTTTATTTTTTACTTGACAGGACATTATAGGATTGTCCCAATTCACGAAATTATCAGAACTTGCCAAGGGTTATGAGCATAAATACCATGACCAAAAGCGCTACGGTCTCCACGACACCGACAACCATAAGGTAATATGCCATACCCTTTCCCGTTTCAGCCAGGGCATCAGCGCATGCCGCCGCAACCTTGCCCTGAAAAAGGGCCGATGCTCCAATCGCAAACCCTGCAAACATGCAACCCATCATCAGAAGCGAAAAAGGATCCTTGGTGAAATTTTCAAATATCCCTGCACCCGCATCGGCCATTTTTTCAGAAAGGGCAACAATGCTCCTGAAGAGTATATAACCATATAGGGTTTGCGTCATCGGCGCGCCCACAAATATCATGAGTGAAAACGGAGCCGGTTTATCCTGCGTGTAACATTTTTTCCATGACCCAACAGCCGACATGCCCGCGTAACCGGTCCCGAAAGCGGAGCCTATAGCGGAAAACCCAAGAACCGCTCCGGCAGCAGCAAGGCCCAGAACAGATGCATCCATATAACTTCCTCCTTATGAAAATAATGATTTTGCAAAACATTAAAGAACGTTTCAACCGGCAGCCGCCGTCTTTCTGAATGGATTATATTCGTAACCCGACCACGTCATGCCAAGATGGCTGCTGAACTCCAACATATTCAACCTCAGACCATGTACGAGCACGCCCAGCCCGACAAGCGCCATATTAAGGCAGTGGACGAGCACCAGGATGACAACGGAAAAGAATCCAGCGATAACACTGTCGAACCCTATTTGAGACACGATTTCATGAAAACTTGATGCAAGGGCAAAGCCTGTAAGCCCAACTGCAAACAAACGGAGGTAGGAGACCGTATCGGCAAATGCGCCTACGAATCCAAGCAGTGTCGGCAGCAAAGTCAGGAGGATCTCCTGGACGGTTTTCTTGAATGTCTTTTTAGCATTTGCAAACAGGAACACAAGCAAAAAACCGGTTCCGAGAAGATAAACCGCGACCTTCGGCATTGAAAGACCCAGGACCAGGTTTCCGGTTAAAAAGAAGATGCCCCACATGTAGATAAGCCAGCCTACCTGAGCAAGGACGGCAATATTCCTGCGATTGCGTAACGCGGCCATTCCATGTGCTATGCTGAACTGCATCACTGCAAGGATAAAACACAGGTTCATGACATTTTCCTGGCTGGCCGGAGAAAAGACGGAGAACTTCGGAGAGACGAAGGCTCTAAACGGATAGAGTTCCGAGATTATCCTTGAACTGAACCACATGCCCGACAAGGAACCCCATATAATAGTACAACCGCTGAGCAGGTACATTAAATAAAACGGGTCTCTTGCCTGGGTCCTGTCTCTGAGTTTATAGTGGGCGAGTGCGGTAAGAATCATAAAGACTGCTCCATAGCCAGCATCGCTTATGATCATCGCAAAAAAAACACAAAAGAACGATAGAAAACACCAGTTCACATCATACTCCCTGTATCCGGGGGTAGTTCCCAGCAATTTGTAAAGCGGCTTTACGATTCTAACGAAGGGTGAGTTCTTCATCAGGGTCGGTGGATCTTCGGCATCCCCTGGATCATCCAGGACAAGCCCCCAGGAATTACGATCCCCCGCCTCCTTAAGCCGTCCGACTCTGTCTGCGGGGCAGAATCCTTTAATATAAAAGATGTCTTTTGTATTGCCCATCCCGTATTTGACCATCTCCAATTCCCTTTGGTCCTGAAGCACCCGCAAATACTCATTCAGACCTTTGCGTGCCGAGGAATGCATCTCCAGTTTAGTTCTAAGGTCCGCAAGGCGAGACGCTTTCCGTTCGATCATCTCCTTAATCTGATCAATCGATCGGGGCGGTATTCCTATTTCCGCTAAAGGGATATCGAATTCTTTCCCCATGCTGATTACTGCGATAACAGCGACTGCCCTGTCTTTTTTCCCAATCACGGCGTACAATAGGCTTTCAGGGAGCATGGGGAGCTTTTTCACCGGGCACTCGTAAAGCCTGATGCCGATGCCACGGGCCGAAAGGTACTGGATATCTTGGGGATTGAATGCACCTACTGCCGCTGCCTTTTCAGCCTCCCGTTTAAGCTTGGTGATTTCTTCATTCGCGGTCCGGATTTCTGTAACCACGTTGTATAATTCACCTGCAATGGCCCTGCTATCACCATAGAAATCCTCTTCATTCTGTTTTACAGGAAGCCAGCCTAGGACTGTCGTAACCTTGCTGATCTCCTCTTTGAGGGAGTCGATAGCCGCTCCTTCGGGCTGTTTTACGTGAGACACATGAAGCACGCCTATGTCTCTTAACTCGTAGAGGATCTCATCCTTGCACCGCTGCTGTCCGAGGACAGCGATGCTTTTCATTTTTACAATCATTACAGCCCAAATCCCGTGTAAAAGTTTAAATTCTCAGGCATTTCTTTCTACAAGTTTTTTCTTTGCGATCTTACCCCTTACGATACCCGCAACCTGCTCATCTCCGAGATAGATCTGGACAATCCGAATATTTTCTTTCGTCTCCGGTATCTTGACTTTCTCGAACAGATTGACACGCTGAGTCGTAATGGTCAACTCTTCCCTCATCAGCCTGTACTGCTCTTCTGCGATCTCCACCTTTTTCTTCGCCGTGACAATCTTTTTAACCGCCTCCACAGCGGCATCCACCCATAGTGGTGTCACAAACAGGTCATAGGCCGGTGTATCGAATAGAACATCCAGGAGGACGGGAATATCGACCCCTGCGATGTTGTTCTTTCCAAGGGACACGGATTTCAAGGCAATCTTTCTTTCAATATCTATTCCTTCGCCCATAACGGCAACCCAGGTATCGACCCATTCGCTGAGTATCCGGTACTCTTCACGAACTTTATGAAGCGTCTCCTCAATCCGGCGAACTTCCATTTGCAGCTGCTGCTTTTTCAGCTGCAGGGTCGGAAGGTAGCGCTCGAAACGCTTCAGGGAGTCTTTCTGTTTTTTAAGCTCATTTTTCGAGAGCTTAATTTTTGCCATCTTCTGCTTCCATCCCGGCCTCCTGCGCCGTTCTATTTACAATATAAGCGTTTTCATCCCCCTGCGGCAAGGATTGTTCCCTATCATTCCACTTCTGGATCTGCTGCTTTATCATCCTTTCCGGTTGTGCCGCTATCAGCATCCTTTGGCCAAAATTTGCTGATGAGCCCTGACCGTAATCCCGTCTCATGAGGTTCAAAGCAAAGCGCCATAATATTCCAGCCCGTATCAAGGGCCTGCTCAAGGGGTATATTAACCGACAGATCCATCATGTGCCCTTCGAACAGTTCGCCGTACTTCAGAAGCTTCCTGTCCCATCCGCTCATCCGAAAACCCATGGAGCGTTTTTCCAGCGTTTCCTTGTAGGACGCATAGAGCTGAATCATGCCGTCCATCAAGGCACGATGGTCCTCCCGCGTTTTGCTGTTGACTAGTTGTTTCAGACGGCTCAAAGAACCAAACGGATCTATTCTGCCGCCATGCAGGTAAAACTGGCCTTCCGTGATGTAACCCGTGTTGTCCGGCACGGGATGGGTCACGTCATCCCCGGGCATGGTCGTGACCGCAAGAACCGTTACAGACCCTGCCCCTTCAAAGTCAACCGCCTTTTCATAGCGTCGTGCCAGCTGGGTGTACAGGTCCCCCGGATATCCCCGATTGGAAGGCACCTGTTCCATTGTTATGGCGATTTCCTTCATTGCGTCAGAAAAGTTCGTCATATCCGTCAGCAGCACCAAAACATTCTTCCCCGAAAGGGCAAATTGCTCTGCAACGGCCAGAGACAAGTCCGGAACAAGAAGACATTCAACGATAGGGTCCGCCGCGGTGTGAACAAAAAAGATGGAGCGGCTCAGGGCCCCGCCGCTTTCAAGCTCATTCCGGAAAAACAGGTAATCGTCATACTTAAGCCCCATACCACCAAGAATAATCATGTCAACTTCGGCCTGAAGCGCGATGCGTGCCAGGAGGGAATTGTAGGGTTCGCCTGAAATGGAAAATATCGGAAGTTTCTGGGATACGACTAGCGAGTTGAACAGGTCGATCATGGGGATCCCGGTACGGATCATTCTATTGGGAATTATTCTCCTTGCCGGGTTGACCGGCGGTCCGCCAATGTCTATGAGATTCTCCACCAGAGATGGCCCCCTGTCCAGAGGCTTCCCGCTTCCGCTGAAGATACGTCCCAGCAGGTTTTCTGAAAAGGAGACCTGCATGGGGTGCCCGAGAAAACGTACCTGATCCTTTGTTGAAATTCCACGACTTCCGGCAAATACCTGCAGATATATCTTGTCTTCAAAGATACGAATAACCTGGGCAAGCGAAGTACCGCTTGCTGAGGATACCGTTGCAAGTTCTCCGTACTTTACATCTTCGGCAGACACCATAATGACATTGCCTGCAACAGATAAAATCCGATCATACACCCTGTACATCTTGGTTTCCCTTTTCCATTAATTCCATCAGTTGCTTTTGATTCTGTCCGAATTCTTCGGAATCCCATTCAGAATAGTTCCAGTCTATGAATTTTTGCCGCAGAGAATTGAAAAACCGTCTTGCCTCGTCTTTATCCATCTCGTGTGTCATGGGGGCATCCACAATTTTCGTGAGAACATCGAAAACATAGTTCTGTCGCTCTCTGGAACAGAAGGAATCCACCGCATCAAAGGAGTTCTGCTGGAGATAGACTGCATCCACCAGTTCACCTTTAAGGTAAAGTATAAAATCTTCTATGGATGTTCCCTCTTCACCGACAACCTTCATCATCTGCCTGACCTCGTCACCGCGGAAAAGTATCATTCTCAGGTGTTCCACTTTCTTCTTTTCTATCACCCCGGAATATTTGCTCCAGCTCTCTAGCGGATGTATGGCCGGATACCGCCGGGCGTCGGAGCGCTGCCCCGACAAACCATGGAATGCCCCCACCACTTTGAGTGTGCCCTGGGTGACGGGCTCCTCGAAGTTCCCGCCTGCAGGACTTACTGTGCCACCCACTGTGACGGAACCCGTGCGACCGTCGCGAAAGCGAACAAGCCCGGCCCGTTCATAAAATGCCGCGATCCTGGACTCCAGGTAGGCCGGGAATGCCTCCTCCCCGGGTATTTCTTCCAGTCGCCCGGACATCTCCCGCATTGCCTGGGCCCACCGGGACGTAGAATCTGCAAGCAACAGCACATCGAGCCCCATCTGCCGGTAATATTCGGCAAGTGTTATGGCAGTATAAACAGAAGCCTCGCGTGCAGCCACAGGCATTGAACTGGTGTTGCAGATGATAATCGTACGCTCCATAAGGGAGCGTCCGGTGCGAGGATCTTTAAGATGTGGAAATTCCCGAAGTGTTTCCACCACTTCTCCGGCACGCTCCCCGCAGGCGGCAATTATGACGATGTCCACCTGTGCATAGCGGCTTGTAACCTGCTGTAAAACCGTCTTCCCAGCGCCGAAAGGCCCCGGAATGCAGTAAGTGCCTCCACGGGCTACAGGAAAAAAGGTGTCGATAATGCGTGTCCCTGTAACAAGGGGTTCCGTGGGAAGAAGTCTCTCTTCAAAGGCGGTGACTGCCACTTTAACCGGCCAGAAAAAGCTCATGGAAAGATCGGTGATATTCCCTTTCTCATCCTGGACAGAGGCGATTTTCTCTCCGATGTCATACGCGCCGGCAGGTTTGATATCGACCACATTATAGCTACCCTCCATCCCAAAGGGCACCATGATCGTATGTTCGAAAATCCCTTCCGGGACCTTCCCGAGGTAACTGCCCGCTGAGACCGAACCTCCATTTTCCACAAGAGGCGTGAATTCCCATTTTTTCGTCCTGTCCAGAGCATCCAGGTAAATACCCTTTTGAAGGAAAAAGCCGCACTGCTCGGCAAGCTTGGGTAGGGGATTTTGCAGTCCGTCATAAATTTGCCCCAGCAGGCCTGGACCCACTTCAACCGTAAGAAGTTCGCCGCTGAACTCGACATCGTCTTTTGCCTTGAGACCGGCGGTTTCCTCGAAGACCTGAAGCTCCGCCCGGTTACCACGGATACGGATGACTTCTGATTTCAGCCGTGAATTTTCAGAGGTGATCGCGTAACCCACTTCATTCTGCATGACATTTTCTTCAAATTCCACGGTAATCATATTACCGCTGATACCTACAATTTTTCCCTTTTTTGCTGTCATGAAAACAATTCTCCACGAGTAATGGATTCAAGCTTCTGTTTACCGGCATCGAGCCGGAACAGGGTCTTTCTTTCTAAAAGCTGCAACTTGAGGTAATAGACCATGAGGTATTCCAGGTTGAATGACTGGCACGCCTGAAGCTCGTCCAGCGCGGCCCATAACACTTTGATGTAACGCTGCTCAGCCTTCAGCGGGGATTCCTCGTCGAAAATCTCTCGGGCCAGTGCCGCCATTTGGGGATTCAGGAAAGGTTGATGCAGACTTGATTCCGGATCGATAGAGTGCTTCCTGGCACGAAGCCGCACCAGTTCATTTCGGAGTCCGTATTCATATGCCTGCCAGCGTCCAATGAGATCGTTCTGGTGGGGTTCGATTTCAACCGTATTGAGCATGGCGGCTTGAAGCAGTTCAAAATCGGATTTCTTCATCAACCGGGCGCAGGTTTCCACAAACTCTTTTGTTGAGATCGGAATGCTCCCTTCGGGTTTAAGCCCTGGCAGGGACGATACGAGGTAGAAGTATTCGCCCATATAGGCCCGCTTTTTCTAAACGGATTTTTTCAATATCTCGGCCAGCTTGGGGGTCAGGTGCTGGGAGAGAAGTTCCATCAGGCCGGTATCGGTGAAATCGTAATGCATATCGCCGTTCAACTGCCCGATCCTGAACCCGTAATCGATGAATTTGGATGGTTTAAATGTCACCCCATCCATTAAATGCCCCTGGAATCGCGCGATAAGAGAGTTGGTTAATATTTCAGCGTCTTTTTCTCCGATGAGAACTTCAATCTTTTGGGATTCGCTCTGTGTGTGATCCCAGTTGGCCGCTATATGTCCCAGCATATCGGACAGGGTTTTCTCACCGAGTGTGTCGATGACTTCTTTGTGCACAAGCCGATTAAAAAGTTCTATTATGCTTTCCCTGAAGCTCAGAAGGGAATTCCGGCTGGCCTGTTCGAGCGCCTTTACACCGGCTTCCTCCGTCCGAACCGCTTCTTTTTTAGCGTTTTCAATGATGGAATCGGCAGAGACCCTAGCTTCTTTAATGATTTTTTCGGCTTTTTCTTCGGCTTCCGCTATGATCTTCCTGGACTGATTTTCGGCCTCTTCAATTCCGTCGGTTTTGATTCTTTCAATAAGATGCTGTAGCTTTGCTTCCATTCTTTACATCTCCGGGCATTAAACCAAGGAATTTACTAATCTTAACGCGCGCTTTGTATCTTCAATGCGGCTGGAAATCTATGCCAAATTCTGCTCTATGTCAACGTAATAAAATATTGAATATTAATTATTGACAATCCTCACAAATCTGTTCTACATCCGCAATGTCCTGTTAAAAAAGTGCAGCGCCTTATCGATCGATCAAACCCGGGTTACCTGTCCTCGGTTGCCTTATTTCCACCGGATAGTGGAGATTATGAGCATGGGAGGCTTTTGAGTAACGGATTTTTTAAAAAACCCCCATACCCTGCCAAGTTTCACAATCTATGCAATCTTCTAACCGGGCAGGAGTGGTTAGATGTGAAATTATCTGTTTTTATTGTTTATCATGTGGTTCATTTATGCCGGAAGATTACCAGGATCAAGATAATGAGATAACGGATTACGTCCATCACCCTGTTGACGGAATACTGGATCTGCACACGTTTTCACCCCGGGATGCAGGGTCGGTTGTGAAAGAATACATTCGGGTATGTCATGAACAAGGACTTCCTGAAGTAAGAATTATCCATGGGAAAGGTAAGGGTATTCTGAGACAGACCGTTCATTCAATCCTTGAGAAACACCCTCTTGTGTCAAGTTACAGGCTTGATTCAGGGCTCTCCTCTGGCTGGGGGGCTACCATAGCCAGCTTAAAAAGGGTCTAGGAGCCTGTCGGACAAAGTCCGACAGGCTCCTAGACCCTCCCCGGTTTAAAATCCACCACCAAATCTAAGACGATTTAGTAATGGTGCCGGATTTCGGCATAACCCTGGCCCCCGGCGAGGTGCCAGATGCGCCGAGAAGCGACGACTGAGACGTATAAGTAATACGCCGCAAGCTTGTCGAGAGCATCCAGGTCGAACGAGAGGAGCGCCGGGCAACGCGGCGCCTTGATGGTGGATCAGGGGCGGTTCTTTTGCCTTGACTATCATCAGCAAATAGATTAAATACATACCTTCAAATTATTAGAATAATTAAATAATGCCTTATTAAGAGCAATAATACAGCAAGGTGAATTCATTATAATATGGAAAAAAACAGCACGATAACTGAAGACAGAAGGAAAAAGATAGAAAACTTGCGAAATATGGGCACTAATCCATATCCTGCAGGATACAAATATAATATCACTTCCGCAGAGGCACTGGAACGTTTCGATGAAATGCCGCATGAATCTCTGGAATCCGTTGATGAACTCTTCTCAATGGCCGGAAGAATCATGTCTATGAGGAACTTCGGAAAGGCATCCTTTATACATATTAAGGATTCCAAAGGGCGTATACAAGCGTATATAAGAAAGGATAAGCTGTCGGAAGATCAGTATAATACGTTTAAATTAATGGATATCGGTGATTTCATAGGTATAAAAGGCTCTTTTTTCAAGACTAAAACCGATGAGCTCACTCTGCTGGCATGTGAGATAGAGCTCCTCTCAAAATCGCTGAGGCCTCTTCCGGAAAAATGGCACGGATTGACGGATGTCGAAACAAGATATCGTCAGCGTTATCTGGATTTAATCGTTAATGACGACGTAAAAGATGTCTTTATCCTAAGAAGCCGGATAATACAATCTTTCAGGTATTTCTTTATCAGCAGGGGGTTTCTGGAGGTGGAAACCCCCATGATGCAGCCCATACCCGGTGGCGCAACAGCTAGACCCTTCAAGACCTTCCATAACGCTCTGGGGATGGATTTATACCTGCGAATAGCCCCGGAGCTCTATCTTAAAAGGCTTGTCATTGGTGGTCTTGAAAAAGTATTTGAAATAAATAGAAACTTCAGGAATGAGGGGATCTCTGTCCAGCATAATCCGGAATTTACCATGCTTGAATTTTATTTGGCTTATGCCACGTATGAAGACCTCATGATAATCACTGAAGATCTTTTTAGTCACGTTCTTTCGGAAATACTGCAAACAAATATCATCGAATATCAGGGGGTTAAGCTTGACTTCTCTCCGCCATGGAAAAGGATAAGCATGTTTGATGCCCTTACGGATATCGGCGGGGTTAATGAAAATGTATTAAAAGACCTGGGGGCCGCAAAAGCGTTCGCCTCATCCCATGACATCCCTGTTTCTGAAAAAGACCAAACAGGAAAGGTCCTGGCAAAGATTTTTGATCAGGTCGTTGAGCCCAAATTGATACATCCGACATTCATTACAGGCTATCCCACAGAGATATCGCCCCTTTCCAGGAGAAATGACCGGACTCCGGACATAACCGACAGGTTTGAACTTTTCATAGCAGGCAAAGAGATAGCCAATGCCTTCACGGAACTTAACGATCCAGAGGATCAGAGAGAAAGGTTTATTCAACAGGCGTTACTCCGCGACTCTGGAGACAAGGAAGCCCAGTTTATGGATGAAGATTATGTGACAGCGCTTGAGTACGGCCTTCCACCTACCGCGGGCCAGGGCATAGGCATTGACAGGGTTGTTATGCTGCTTACTGATTCGCCATCCATAAGGGACGTTATCTTTTTCCCCCATATGAGGGCAAAATAGTATTGGCTGAAATAAATAATATGCGCTTTCTAAATAATCAGCCTCCCTATTTTTGGAGTCAATTTTTATATGCCAGTTGAAATATTTCTGGGAATGAGATATCTCAAGGCCAAGAGAAAACAGGCTTTTATATCCATTATTTCCATCATTTCTGTCGTTGGGGTCATGGTAGGTGTTATGGCCCTTATTGTTGTTATCTCCGTTATGAACGGTTTCAGAGCGGATCTGATGTCAAAAATACTTGGAGTAAACGCTCACATTCTCGTATTGAATTATCACGGCCCTTTTAGAGATTACATAAAAGTTTTAGATGATATAACTGTTATTGACGGAGTTACAGGCGCGACACCTTTTATATACAGCCAGGTCATGATTAACAGTGACGGACGGTCATCTGGCGCGATCCTTCGGGGGCTTGATCCAGTAAGCGCAGGAGCAGTTATCAATATCGAACCGATGATTAAAGATGGTTCACTGTATTCTCTAGAAAAAATAAATGAAGGACCGCCTTCAATTATTCTCGGTGAAGAGCTTGCAAGGCAGCTCGGCGTGTTACCGGGTGATATTATTAACGTGATCTCCCCGCAGGGGCGACTTACACCCCTGGGAAGATCGCCTAATAGCAGGAAATACCGTGTTACGGGTCTTTTCAACTCCGGGATGTATGAATATGATTCCAGTTTGATTTACACATCAATAACAGAAGCTCAGGATTTTCTTGGTATTGAAGGGGGCGTTACAGGTATTGAAGTAAGGGTTAACGAAGCCTATAAGTCCGATCTTATCGGTGAATCAATCCAGAAAAAACTGGGTTACCCGTTCTGGACTAAGGACTGGAAGGTAATGAACAAGAGCCTTCTTTCGGCACTGCAACTGGAAAAGATAACCATGTTCGTGATCCTGACAATGATCATCCTGGTTGGGGCGCTGAACATCATCAGCACCCTGGTCATGATAGTGATGGAAAAAACAAGGGATGTGGCGATACTTAGGGCAATGGGCGCAACATCAGGCTCCATCATGAAAATATTCATGTTTCAGGGATTACTGGTTGGTATTACGGGGACTCTGGCCGGACTGGTTTCAGGGCTCGGGATCTGCCACCTTATTTCAAGGTATCTGCATATAGAAATGCCGACCGATTTTTATGGCATAGCCACCTTGCCGGTAAGAGTTGAGGCAACAGATGTTATAGTGGTAACGCTTGCCGCAGTATTCATATCTTTTCTGGCGACGATTTATCCATCCTGGCATGCCTCCCGACTCAACCCGGTTGAAGCGTTGAGGTATGAATAGAGGGATTCCAGGAGACTGTCGGACTGCTATTCCGGTTTTTCTAATTTGCCCGTTGTCATTTAATAGTTTTTAGGGTTTTCACGTGCTTGAAATCGAAAATGTACATAAATCTTTCAATCATAATGGAAACACAATTTACGTGTTGAAAGGGATCAACCTTCACCTCCATGCAGGGGAAAGTATCGCCATAACCGGAGCATCAGGAGTCGGTAAATCTACTCTTTTGAATATAATGGGGACACTGGAGGCCCCGACTCAGGGTTCGGTTAGATTCGAATCTCAGGATATAGCCAAGCTGGATGAGACCGGGCTATGCCGTTTGAGAAATCGCAAGGTGGGATTTGTTTTTCAGTTCCATAATCTGCTGCCTGAGTTCAATGCTCTGGAGAATACCATTATCCCGGCCCTGATAGCCAGGTATGATAAAAAAGAATCCATCGGCACTGCAAGGGAGCTTCTTGCTAAGGTGGGCCTTGAAAACAGACTTGATCACAGGGCCGGAGAATTATCAGGTGGAGAACAACAGAGAGTGGCTATCGCCAGGGCACTGATAATGAAACCAAAGCTTTTATTAGCCGATGAGCCTACAGGCAACCTTGACAGGATCACCGGGGAGGGTGTTATTGACCTCCTGCTTCAGCTTAAAAACGAAGAAGACCTAAGCATGGTTATCGCCACACATAATCAGCGATTGGCAAAACGCATGTCAAAACAGATGGAGATTGTTGATGGGAGAATTTATTAAAAGGAATGGAGCTGCAATGAATCAGACGGATGGGAATAAAACAGATCTCAGGGGTAAGAAAAAAATGATGGCCACATTCATCGGTTTGTTATGCCTGTTTGTCTTCTTTTCGGGCAATGCAATGGGTGAAGATAAAATCGCTGTTTTACCGTTCAGGATTCATTCCCTTAAACCCATGGATGATTTTGTAAGGGGTCTTCAGGAGATGTTTACCGCTCGCCTTGCCGGAAAAAGCCTTGAAGTTATCGATATCGATACCGTTAATCAACATCCGATGGCCTTCCTCCCGTTATTTGAACCTGATGACCTTTCAAACATCGGAAAGGATCTGCAGGTGGATTGGCTCATACTGGGAAGCCTGACGCAGGTGGGTGAAAAAATAAGTATTGACCTGAAGATAACGGATATCAACGGAGTCAAACCTCCCTTCTCCGTCTTCATGGTGGAAGACGATATAGACAAGATAGCGGATGCCTCCGAACGTGCGGCGACAAGCATATATAACAGGATCGCTGAGGTTGAACAGATAGATTCCATCAGGATAGAAGGAAACAGGCGGGTTGAAAGCGACGCTATTATGGCTGTGATAGATAGCAAAAAGGGTCAGAGCCTTGATCAGGGACAGTTGGACAAGGATTTGCGGGAAATATACGGCATGGGATTTTTTACCGATGTAAATATCGAGATTGAAGAAGGAACGTCGGGGAAGGTAATTATCTTCAATGTTACCGAAAAGCCTTCCATCACAAATATCTCTTTTGAAGGCAATAAGAAACTCAAGGAGGATGAATTAAAAGAGGAACTGGGCATAAAGCGCTATTCCATCCTTAATCAGAATGAAATTAAACAGAGTGTTAACAGGCTCAGAGAATTATATCAGAGCAAAGGTTATTATAACGCGAAGATTGAGGACAAGATTACTGAACTGTCGAATAATGAGGTGGCGTTGATATACAGCATTCAAGAGGGTGAAAAGATATATATCACCGATATTGATTTTGTTGGAAATGAGAAGTTCGATGATGGCAAGTTAAAAGACGTCATGGAAACCAGTGAGAAGGGAATGCTATCATTTTTTACGAACTCCGGGATGCTCGACATGAAAAAACTCGAATTTGATATACAGAAAGTCCTGGCGTACTATCACAATCATGGGTTTATCAAAGCAAAAGCCGGGGATCCCAAAGTTGACATCGAGGAGGGCAAAGGAATCAGTATCACTATCGAGATCATCGAGGGGCCTCCATACAGCGTAAACGAGGTTAATATTGAAGGCGATCTTATCGCAGCCAGCGAGGATCTCCTGAGCAGGATCAGCATCATCAGGGAAAAAGTTTTCAACCGGGAAGTTTTACGTGAGGATGTCCTATTTTTGAAGGACCTATACTCTTCCGAAGGATATGCCTATGCTGAAGTGATTCCATTGGTCGATGAAGATGATGAAAGGCATCTTGTTAATATCACATATAAAATATCAAAGGGATTAAGGGTCCGACTGGAGAGAATCAATATTGCCGGAAATTCCAATACCAGAGACATTGTCATAAGACGAGAACTTCCTTTGATAGAAGGAGAATTTTTCAGCGGAGAAGGTTTAAGAAAAGGGATGCGAAATCTCCACAGACTGGGATTCTTCGAAGACGTGCAGATCCAGACTAAAAAAGGCACACTGGAAGATCTTATGATCATGGACATAAACGTCAAGGAAAGAGCCACGGGCATGTTCAGTATGGGCGTTGGTTACAGCTCCTTTGATAAGACGGTAGGGACCCTGTCGATTTCCCAAAATAATTTTCTCGGAAGGGCGCAGAAACTAAGCGCTGAAGCAAGGTTGGGCAGCCGGACTACGGAATTTGATGTTAAATTCACCGAGCCATGGATATTCGGCAAACACATTTCAATGGATATTGCCGCCTTTAAATGGGAAACAGAATACGATGAATACACAAAGGACAGCACAGGAGGAGCTCTGGGTGCAGGATTTCCGCTTAAAATTGATGAATACACCGAGGCGCACATCAAGTACATCTATGATAACGCGGAGATAACAATACCGGAATCTGATCTATCAGAAGTATCGACCATAATACAGGATATGGAGGGGGACAATCTCACCAGCAGCATGACTTTCGTCCTAAGACGGGATTCGAAAGACCGGCCGTGGCTAACGACAAAAGGGTCATTAAATAGCATAACTTTCCAGTACGCCGGCGGTCCTCTAGGAGGCGACAGCTATTTTAACAAATACGAAGCCCGGTCTGCATGGTATTTCCCTCTCTGGAAAGATACCGTCTTCGTGATTCAGGCTAGGGCAGGTTATATCAAGAGGAGGGCAGGAGGAACTTTACCTGTCTATGAAAAATATACGCTGGGAGGCATCAACTCCGTAAGAGGTTATGACTATGCATCTATTTCCCCGAGAGATCCCAAAACAGACGATAAAATCGGCGGTGAGAAGATGTGGGTCTATAATCTGGAATACAGGTTTCCATTATTAAAAGAACAGGGCATCGTCGGAATAGTGTTCTGTGATGCCGGAAACGTGTTCACGGAGGAGGAGGATTTTAAATTTGAGGCGCGGAGGTCGATAGGCACCGGGATAAGATGGTATTCACCCGTAGGCCCTATTCGTGTCGAGTACGGGTATAAACTTGATAAATTTAAGGATGATGATTCATCCGGAAACTATGAATTTACAGTAGGTGGAATATTTTAACGCCTCTTTAAAAAAAACATTTCCGTCACTATGCCGGACAAAGCCCAGCGGGCTTACAACATTACTGTTACCGGAAAATCCAAGGGGGTAAATATGAAAAAACTGATTCGTTTGCTGCTTGCAGTGTTAATATTAACGGTTGTCTGTCAGGACGCTCTTGCCGCTGATTCCTATAAGATCGCAGTTATTGACCTTCAGAAGTGTATCGATAGGTCAAAAGAGGGACAGAGGCTCTCAGAAAAATTGAACCAAAAGAAAGAAGCATTACAGAAAAAGATTAATGAAAAAGAACAGGAACTTGTTGAGATTCAAGAAGAGATCGAAAAACAAGACATGATGTTAAGCCTTGACGCTCAGGAAAGCAAGAGAAGGGAATTTGACAGAAAACGCCGGGATCTTCAGTATTATTATCAGGATGTTACAGATGAATATAACAAGGCCGAATCAGAGGCAAGAAAAGCTTTTCTGAAGGACCTTGAAGGAATAGTGAAAAAGATGGCTCTGGACGGAAAGTATGACCTGATTTTAGAGAGACGAAGCGGGGGCATAATCTTTGCGTCGGATGTCATGGACATTACTGAGATCGTAATTCAGGAATATGATAAAATAAAGCCTTAAACAGCCTGTCGGACTTTGGCCGACAGGCTGCTACAAAGATTTTAAAAAACGATTTTATTTCAAATGGGAGACTGTTGGATAAAATCCGACAGTCTCCTAAGGAAATTGTCTTGAACATGACTTTAGGGGAAATAGCCCAGGCGCTTAATGGCAAGTTGGTGGGGGATGGTCGAGTGGTAATCTCAGGAATCAACTCACTCGATTGCGCATCCAAAGGGGAGATCTCTTTCTTTTCCGATAAACGTTACAGGTTTATGCTGAGTGAAACAAAAGCCTCCGCTCTGCTTGTATCGGTTTTAACGGAGAGTTTTAAAGGGCCACAGGTGGTTGTGCCTGACCCAAGGCTCGCTCATATAAGACTTATCAGGATTTTTACCCAAAATAAACCTCGTTTGCCTGTAATAAGTGATAAGGCGAATATCTCCCCCACCAGCGTCATAGGAAAGGATCCGATAATTCACCCCTTGGTCCATATAGGGAAAGACGCGGTTTTAGGTGATAATATTACTCTGTTTCCCGGAGTTTTCATTGGTGATAGAGCACAAATCGGGAACAATGTGACGCTTTTCCCAAACGTAACAATCATGCATGATTGCGTCCTTGGAAATGAAGTCATAATCCATAGCGGGAGTGTTATAGGCAGTGACGGATTCGGTTTTGTTAAGGACGGAATAAAAAATGTCAAAGTTCCTCATATAGGGATAGTTCAGATTGATGATCGGGCTGAAATCGGAGCGAATAACTGCATTGATCGGGCGACAATCGGAAAGACATGGATCAAAAGCGGAGTCAAGACCGACAACCTTGTCCATATAGCGCACAATTGCACTATAGGCGAAGAGACCATGGTGCTTGCCCAAACCGGTTTATCAGGGAGCGTGGAAATCGGTAAAAACGCCGTTATCGGCGGGCAAGTCGGAATGGTGGATCATGTGAAGGTCGGAGAGATGGCCATGATCGGATCTGGAACAGGGCTATACAAATCGATCCCTCCGGGTGCGGTCGTGACAGGCAATCCTGCGGTGCCCCACAAGACATGGCTGAAAATCAGAAGTATAATCAAACGTCTGCCGGAATTATACGAGCGTTTAAAGACGCTGGAAACAAGGATAAAGAGCCTGGAAAAAAACAAGGGAAATACTGTAAATGATGATAATATAAATTAATGAAAGGGCTCGAAAAAACATGGAAACACCTCTTAATTATCAGGAGATCATCAGGGTATTGCCCCATCGTTTTCCATTTCTTCTCGTGGACAGGGTCACGGAAATGGAACCCTTTGACAGGATTGTGGGGATAAAAAACGTCACCATAAACGAACCTTTCTTTCAAGGTCATTTCCCAGGCAATCCCATTATGCCGGGGGTTCTTATAGTTGAGGCGATGGCTCAGGTTGGAGGGATACTGGCCCGTCTCTCTGTCGAAAAATCTATGGAAAAGATTGAGGATGTGGCCATATTTTTTATGTCCATAGACAAGGTAAAATTTCGCAAACCGGTGATTCCAGGAGACCAGCTGGTTTTCGAAGTCAAGCCTTTGAGGACAGGATCAAAGGTCTGGAAGATGGCTGGAAAGGCGTTTGTGAGTCAGAAGATTGTCGCAGAAGCGGAGCTGATGGCAACCATAGGCTAGGACGCTGTGACCCAAGGCCCAGCAGGTTGCTGATAAAAATAATAAGGGTGCATTAAATGGCAATTCATCCGGCAGCAATAGTCGGTCCCGGCGCAGAACTGGCAGAAGGGGTGGAGATAGGTCCTTACAGTATCATTGGCGATCATGTGGCTATCGGTCGTGATACGGTCATTGGAGCGCATGTAATCATCGAAGGTAATACGGTGATAGGAGAGAGAAACAGGATTTATCCCTTTTCATCATTAGGTTCACCTCCTCAGGATACCGGATACAAAGGGGAAGACACCCAGATCATAATCGGCAATGACAACATCATCAAAGAATACGTCACTATAAATCGGGCCACGACCAAGGAGGATTGGGTTACAATTATCGGCAATAATAATTTTATCATGGCGTACGCTCACATAGCCCATGACTGTAAGCTCGGGAATAACATCATCATGTCAAATGTGGCCACTCTTGGTGGTCACGTGGAGGTTGGTGATTACGTTAATCTGTCAGGCCTTGTGGCGGTACACCAGTTTGTAAGAATAGGAGCCTATGCCTTCATAGGGGGTAAGGCAGCCGTTCCTCAGGATATCCCTCCCTTTATGCTGGCCACCGGGACGGAAAGGGCAAAACTGTATGGACCCAACCAAAAAGGACTGGCCCGGCAGGGGTTCTCCAAGGATACCATAGAGAGGCTGAAGGTGGCATACAGGATCATCTGGCGGCAGGGAAGATCCCTTAATGAAGGAATAAAGAAAGTAAGGGAAGATATTAAGTCCTTCCCTGAGCTTGAGATGCTGCTTGACTTTTTAAACAACTCTAAAAGGGGAATCACCCGATGAGGGCATATTAACAGATGCCTGGAAGCTTCCGGAATAATATCTTAAAATGGCTCTATAAAAATTCTCTGCTGGATCTTAATAAACAAACGATTTATGTCCACTTCCAATGATCATATAGGAATAATCGCCGGTGGAGGAAATTTTCCGTTCATGGTAGCGGACGCCGCCAGGAAAAGAGGTTTTTGCGTTATAGCAGTGGCCCATCACGGGGAAACAGACCCCGCCCTTGCCGAGAGAGTGGACAAGATAATATGGATAAAGCTCGGGCAGTTGGGTAAACTGATAAAGGCGCTAAAAAGTAATAATGTTAGCAGGGCGCTGATGGCTGGTACAATTAAAAAGCGTCGAATGTTTACCAATGTGAGTCCTGACATAAAAGGCCTGGCCCTGATTTCAAAGATGGCCATTTTCCATGATGACCGGATACTGAGAGCGCTGGCCGAAGAACTTGCCCTGCAGGGGATTGAAATTGTCAGTTCCACGATATATCTTCCCGAGTTAATGACGCCGCAGGGATGCCTCACTAGGAGGAAGCCCGGAAAGGCCGATAAAGAAGATATTCGCCTGGGATGGAAAATCGCCAAAGAACTTGGAGAAATGGATGTGGGACAGTGCGTGGTAATGAGAAGGAGGACGGTTCTTGCCCTTGAGGCCATTGACGGCACAAATGAAACTATCCTAAGAGGCGGAAGACTCGCTGGTGAAAAGGCCGTCGTTATTAAGGTAAGCAAACCCTTCCAGGATATGCGTTTTGACCTGCCCTCCGTCGGGCTTGAAACGTTAAAAGTAATGTCCGAAGTAAAAGCATCCGTTCTTGCCTTGGAAGCGGGGAAGACGCTGATGTTTGAGAAGAATCAGATGATAGATTATGCGGATAATCACTCGATCAGTATTGTTTCTATCGAAGATATAGATAACTTTTAGATCCGGAGATTTATTTCGAATGGATAAAGGCAAATTAAGGGTAGGCGTTATAGGCGTGGGTCACCTGGGCGAATATCACCTGCAGAAATATAAAAGCATCTCGAAGGCTGATCTTATAGGGATAGTGGATACCAATCCCGAACGCCTTGCGGAAATTGGGCGTCGATACAATGTGAGAACTTTCAGTAATCATCATGAACTATTGAATGAAGTTGACGCTGTCAGCCTTGCTGTCCCTACCACGGAGCATTTTAACGTGGCAAAAGAGATTCTTTCGAGAGGCATTCATCTTTTGGTAGAGAAACCCATAACCTACAAACTCGAGCCTGCTGATACGCTGCTAGGTCTGGCAAGGGAAAAAAATCTGATTTTACAGGTAGGTCTCGTCGAACGTTTTAATCCGGCGATAGTGGAAATGAAAAGGCTTATCAGTCAGCCGGTATTCATAGAGTCGCATCGGCTTAACAAATTTACGACCAGGGGGACGGATGTGGATGTTGTTCTCGACCTCATGATACACGATCTTGATATTATCCTCGACATCGCCCAGTCTGAGATTAAAGAGATGCATTCTATCGGGATGTCGGTGGTCACAGGGAAAACGGATATTGCCAATGTGCGTATTATTTTTGAAAGCGGCCTGGTCAGCAATCTGACCGTGAGCAGGGTGTCTGCGAAAACCTTGAGGAAGATCCGAGTCTTTCAACCTGATATTTACATGGACGCAAACTGTTTGAAGAGGGAACTGAGCATCATCCGGCTTGATAACGGCATCAGCGACCTCGAAATACTTTCCAGGATTGAACCCGAAGTCGAAAAATTTCCCGGCAGAGATCCCCTGGCCGATGAAATCGCTTCCTTTGTCACTTCCGTAACTGACGGTTCCCAGCCTGTCGTCACAGGAAGGGACGGAAGAAGGGCACTGAAGGTAACTCTGGATATAATCGAACAGATTAAGAAAGGGCCAAATTGTTTTAAGAAAGTTTGAAGCAACCTTTTCGATCCGGGAGTCTGCTATAGCATCCGGAAGACTCCTGTTATAATTTATTACAACAGCCTGATTTGATAAGCGAAAAAACAAAACATGTCCTGATTGTCGCCGGTGAAGCCTCAGCAGATCTGCATGGCTCAAATCTCGTTACAGCTATTAAAAAGATTCTTCCTGATATTAAAATACAGGGTATCGGCGGTGATAGAATGAAAGATGCCGGAGTTGATATCCTTATTTCTTCTTCGGAAATGGCTGTAGTTGGTTTGACCGAGGTTTTTTCCCGGTTGACCTCCATCCTCAAGGCGCAATCTTTGTTAAAAAAAATACTGAAAATAGAAAAGCCTGACCTGCTAATCCTTATCGACTACCCGGATTTCAATATCAACCTCGCTCGTTTTGCGAAACGCTTCAAAGTTCCAGTTTTATATTATATCAGCCCGCAGGTCTGGGCATGGAGAAAGGGCCGCATAAAAAAAATAGCCCGGAGAGTTGACAGGATGGCGGTTATACTGCCCTTTGAGAAGGATCTTTATACAAAGACAGGGTTGCAGATTGATTATGTGGGACATCCGTTGCTTGACACAATTCCAGGCTCTCTTTTTAATAAAGGCAATCAGGCTGATATACCTGCCGAATCCGCCTATCCTTTGATAGGCTTACTGCCTGGTAGCAGGGAAAACGAGATCAAAAGACTCCTGCCTCTGCTTATCAAGACTGTGGAAATCCTGCTGGCCCGTTACAAAAATCTCAGATGCGTGATTCCTGTGGCCCCTACAATCTCCGATGATCTGATCAGATCTTACACAAAAAACGCGGCAATGGATATCAGGTTAAGCCATGAAAATGTTTATCAGTCCCTGAAGACATGCGACGCGGCGCTGGTTGCCTCAGGCACTGCCACGCTTGAAGTTGCCGCAATGAATATCCCGATGGTTATTGTCTATCAGGTTTCCCCTATTTCGTACTGGGTCGCCAGGATGGCTGTAAATGTCCCGTTTATAGGACTTGTAAACCTAATCGCCGGTGAAGAGGTGATTCCTGAATATATTCAGAACAACGCCAAACCGAAGAACATCGCCAATGAACTTGTTTCAATCATCGAGGATCCAGCGAGAAGATCCGAAATGAAAATGAATTTGAGAAAAGTCATTAACATGCTTGGCGAAGGAGGAGCATCTGAAAAGACAGCAGGAATCGCCATCGAGATGATGCTTTGCCATTGAGGGCGAACAGTGACTCACTTGTAATTTGATCTTTTTAAAAAGACGGGTTAAAATTAGAAAACATCTTAAAAGATTCGGGTATCTGAATATGATCAAACTCCCGGGGGCAGTTAAATGGCCAGGACCATATTAGTTGTTGATGACGAAGAAAGTATCCTTAAGTCTATTTATGGAATTTTGACCGATGAAGGATTTGAAGTAATCTGTGTTGAGAGCGGTATCAAGGCCCTTGATAAGATTGAGGAAGTCATGCCGGACATGGTCCTCCTGGATATATGGATGCCCGATCAGGACGGAATTGAAACCCTCATAAAGATTAAAAAATTGAATCCCCAGCTCCAGGTAGTCATGATGTCGGGTCATGGCACTATAGAAACAGCGGTGAAAGCCACGAGATTAGGCGCCTATGATTTTATAGAAAAACCTCTTTCCCTTGAAAAAGTCCTTCTTTCCATCAATAACGCCCTGGAACATTACAGGCTCGAAGAAGAAATTAATCTCTTGAAGGAAAAAAACGAGGAGAAATACAAGATCACCGGGAGTAGTAATGCCATTAAGGTTTTAATGAACCAGATAAAGATTGTTGCCCCCACCAACGCTTCGGTCCTCATTTCCGGTGAAAACGGAACAGGCAAAGAACTGGTTGCCCATACGATCCATAGATTAAGCAAGCGCAGTCACAAACCCATGGTAGAGGTGAATTGCGCGGCTATTCCTGAAGAGCTTATCGAGAGTGAGTTATTCGGGCATGAGAAAGGAGCCTTTACCGGCGCGGCCTTCATGAAGAAGGGAAAATTCGATAAGGCTCATGAAGGTTCGTTGTTCCTGGATGAGATCGGCGATATGAGTTTGAAGGCTCAATCCAAGACCCTCAGGATACTTCAGGAGCAAAAGTTCGAACGGGTGGGTGGCTCAAGAACCATTCATGTGGATGTCCGTGTTATTGCGGCGACTAATAAAGACCTGGAAAGGGAGATAGAAAAGGGAACATTCAGAGATGACCTCTATTTCAGGTTGAATGTTATTCCGATCCAAGTTCCCCCGCTCAGAGAAAGGATAGATGACATACCTGAACTGGTTGAACAATTTATCCGAGATATAGCGAATAATGCCAACCTGGACTCGAAAAAGTTTTCAGATGATGCGTTGGATATACTAAAAAAATATTACTGGCCCGGAAATGTCAGGGAGCTTAAAAACCTTGTGGAAAGGCTGGCTATTCTCGCGCCAACGGACACAATTCATTCAGGGGATATTCCTCCGCCTTTTAATAAGGCGCCGGAAGTCATGGGAAAACTGGAATCCTGCATTGCGGCTGATACTTTTAGGGAAGCAAAGATTAATTTTGAAAAACTTTTTATTGAGAGAAAATTAAGAGAGTTCAATGGGAATATTTCCCAGACATCGGAGGCTATCGGGATAGAAAGAAGCAACCTGCATAAAAAAATCAAGGCATATAATCTCGATGACTTCAGGACGCAATGACGCTTTCGATCTTCTCCCAGACCTGCTCTCTACCCTCTCCGGTCTTTGCGGAGAATAAAATCGAATCCCCATCCGGATGTCTCTTCAAAGATCTTCCGATTTTTTTTGCCCTTTCAACTGACTGAATTCTTGATACCTTGTCTCTTTTGGTCAACACTATAATTGATTTGATTTCATATTTGTCCAGCCAGTCAAGAAGTCCGACATCATCCTGATTAGGCTCCCTGCGTATATCCAGGATTATTACCACCGCCTTGAGGTTGGTTCGGGTCCGAAGATAGTTTTCAACCATCCTCCCCCACTCCTTTTTTATTGAAAGCGGAACCCTGGCGAAACCATAACCGGGCAGATCAACGAGATAGAGCCGCTCCCCAACCCTGAAAAAATTTATAGCCTGTGTCCTTCCGGGTGTTGCGCTTGTCCTGGCCATCTTCTTCCTGTTAACAAGGACGTTAATGAGGGATGATTTTCCCACATTGGACCGACCCGCGAACGCTATCTCCGGCCTGTCCGGCAAAGGATATTGACTATTTTTAAAAGCGCTTTTTACAAAGGATACATTCATTTTCGGTGATATTATTCTTTATCGTTTTCAAGGATTAGCAAATGAGAAAAATGTCAAATAACCTTATTTAAAGGATACTCAATAATCCCTTCAGCACCCGCCTTTAGAAGTTTTGGGATAAGCTCTCTAACCGTCATCGAGTCAACAACCGTTTCAACTGATGTCCATCTGCTGTTATATAATCCCGCAACCGTAGGGGCGTTGAGGCTCGGGAGTAATGCGATAACACCCTCCAGCTTATCTTCCGGCACATTCATCTTGATCCCCACCATCTTCTCCGCCCTTAAAGCGCCTTTCAAAAGAAGGACAATCTGATCAATCTTGTCCTTCTTCCATCGGTCTTTATAAGACTCTTTGTTTGCAATCAGCTGAGTATTGCTGGTCATCAGTTCATGGATGATCTTCAACCCGTGGGCCTTGATAGTGCTCCCGGTTTCCGTTACCTCAACAATGGCGTCCGCGAGGCCCGACACCACTTTAGCCTCAGTGGCGCCCCATGAAAACTGGACATTAACATCTATTTTCCTGCTACTGAAATACCTCTTCGTAAAATTTACCAGTTCCGTGGCAATTTTTTTCCCCTGGAGATCTTCAGGCTTGTTGATGCCGGAATCGTTGCGCACAGCAAGTACCCATTTCGCAGGATTCTGGCTTACCTTTGAATAGATAAGGTCATCAATGACAAGTACATCAGACTGATTTTCTTCCGTCCAATCCTTCCCTGTAAGTCCCGCATCCAGGGTTCCGCTCTCGACATAAGTGGACATCTCCTGTGCACGGCAGATCGCGCACTCTATGGTTTTATCGTTGATATCAGGGAAATAACTTCTCCCGTTGACATTTATCTTCCAGCCCGATTTTTCAAAGAGTGCGATGGTTGATTTTTCAAGGCTCCCTTTGGGGATACCGAGTTTCAATATTTTCATACTTAATAACCTCACTTTTGATCTTTATAGACATCTTTGGGATCAAAAATTTTTTCTCCGACAATGTGATAGTCACCCTCAGAATTTACCTTCTTATGAAAACAGCTTTCATAACCTGTGTGACATGCTGCTCCGCCGACCTGTTCAACCTTGAAAAGGACGGCGTCACTATCGCAATCAGCGTATATCTCTTTTATCTTCTGCACATTTCCGGAAGTTGCCCCCTTATGCCATAATTCACCGCGTGACCTGCTCCAGAAATGAGCTTCACCTGTCTTGAGGCTCATCTCCCAGGATTCCCTGTTAATATAGGCCATCATAAGTACCTTGCCGGAGCTGTTTTCCTGAACAATAGCGGGTAGAAGGCCATTGCCCTTATCAAAATCAAGTTCAATCATGGCGAATTATCCTTTCTTAGCAGCCTGTCGGACCTCGAAATCGAATTATCCCAAAAACCTGTCCGGGTTTTCGAACCCCGATAATCTTTTCAGCTGAAGTGAATCTTTAAAAGTCTTAAATTTTTTAAGTTAACATATATGAATTTGAAATCAAGAAAAAATTATTATGCCATTAACAATTGCTTTTTCAAGTGCCACATAACCAATTGTTTTCCCGGGGTTAATCACTGATCCCCCTTGTCCGTCTCACCGCTCAACTGCCCGCATGCCGCGGAGATATCCTGTCCCTTGCTTTTCCTGATAATTGCCGTAAAATTTTTCCTGATAAGGATATCCTGAAATCTTAATATACTTTCTTTGGAAGAACCGGTCAGATCAATACCAGGTGCCGGGTTCATTGAAATCAGGTTTATTTTTGCCCTTATCCCGGAGAGCAGTCTTACCAGTTTATATGCGTCTTCCGCCCTGTCATTTACCCTATCTATGAGCACATACTCAAAGGTGATCATCCTCCTGTTAGGCAATGGAAAATCCCTGCAAGCCGCAAGCAGACTGGCCAGCGGGTACTTTCTGTTAATTGGCATTAAAAAATCTCTGGTTTCATCGTCCGCGGCATTCAAGGAGACAGCCAGGTTTACGGTAGTGTCTTCCCCAAGCGTCCTGATTCGGGGAACCAGCCCGGAAGTAGATAAGGTAATCTTCCGGTGAGAAAAATTCATCCCGTCGTCACCCACAAGATTTCCAATAGCCTTCAGCACAGAATAATAATTTGCAAGAGGCTCTCCCATGCCCATAAAAACAATATTTGTAAGACGGTCAGGATTGTTCATGAACAGCTTAGACTGGATAACCTGTTCAACTATCTCGGCAGGGGTGAGATCCCTCCTGAATCCCTGTCTTGCAGTCAGACAGAAACGGCAACCCATGGCGCAGCCTGCCTGAGAGGACACACAAAGAGTAAAATGGTCGCGCTCGGGAATAAGAACCGACTCTATGTGAAGTCCGTCCCACAATCTGAAAAGCGATTTTTCCGTTCCATCTTTTGATAGCTGGCTTTTGACCTTCTGAAGAGGGCTGATATTGGCATGGATTTTTAGCTTTTCCCGAATAGGCTTGGAAAGGTTTGTCATCTCGTCAAATGAAACGGCGCACCTTTTAAAAAGCCATTGCCGGATCTGTTTCGCCCTGTATCTTTCCAGACCGAGCCCTTCAAGAAATCCTACTGTTTCATGGGTATCCATCCCTTTCAGGTCTATTTTCCCCCCGGGATTCATCTCTTCCATTTTGGGTCAAAAATTCACTTTCTATTTATTCTTGGCCAGCGATGAAGCGGCCCCTATGAACAATCCTTCACTTGATCCTTCAGGTCTGCTTTCATGGTTCTCAATCGTGCCAGTTCCCAGACATAATCATAGATATGAAGCCCTTTGCTGGAAGCTATGATCTCACCATCTTCGACACCGATGCTCGATGCCATATACTCTTTGAGATGCTGGATAGCTGCAAGATTGGCCGGGAAACCGTTCCAGAGGTCCCAGGATCTGAAATATGCGACAAAATGGAGCTTCCCTTCCTTTATGCGCGTATCTATACCCCTTAGACACGGAGGGTCCCTGAGAAAGATCGCTTCCGGATCTCCGACTGTCATATACGCCTGATTTGTCCCGAAACCATCCTCCCTATACATCCGTATCACTTCCTCAATCTGTGGTTCAAGGTAATGGCCATATGTATAGTCTTCCCCTGGTTGCTTCGCTGATGTCATCAGATAGGGGAGGTATTCCTCAATATAACCCTCCGCTACAGGGTTTGGGATCCCCAGGGCCGGCGGTATGTCCGGCAATAGCGGTCTGCAACCGGGAAATTTTATATGAACTGTTATATAATCGAATTCCAGGCGTTTCTGCCCCGCGAAACTGCCTCTGTCAATCGTATATTCATGTCCTTTATCAAGGATCGCGTATACGCACTGAAACCAAGCGTCAGGGAGATCTCTTGCTTCGATAAAATCTAATTTCATGATTAAACAACTCCTATCCTTGAAAAAACCTGAAAACCAGTATAACTATCTTTACTGAAGAAGAATAGTACCTTTAATAAACTAAAGCAACTGGCTTTTAAGGCGACGGTGGCGCGAGGTTCAAAAAATATCCGTGTTTGAGAAGATTTCTCTGAGTCATGGTTACGCTTAATGCCTGAATTGAAACTTAACGAGAGCGCAAGAATTTTCATAAACAATAAGTATCCTTGGCAGATCCGGTTTTGGGGGTTTGGGAGACCGGTATGATAAAAGGCATGTGAGGGCTTTCGCGTCATCTTTTATGGCAGCCGGAATGCTCCACCTGAATGTTGTTAATAAAACACCGGCGATGTTCCTTTTTATCTTCTTTTTCTCCTCGGGATATGGTGGACTAAGACCTGAAAAAAGATTGCTGGATTGATGCTTGACAGGCCATATCAAATAGTTCACCATACAGTATCCTCAAAATAGAAGGTATAAGGTTATCAAATAAATTTACAATGTGTTAAACAGATTTTTTTCTATTAACAGAAAAAATCCGGAATATGAATCTATGAAATATCTATTATTATCTTTCTTCCTATCTCTTTTACCCTTACAAAGCACCTATGCCGAGTCCATTGAGATTGCGGATATCCCTTCCCTGATTTCCTCTCTTAAGTTCGAAAAACACATTGAATTTTGCGGGGAAAAGGTTCCGATTGAAAACAGTGAAGTTCTTGAAAGGTTCGAAAAGGAGCTTCTGCTTTCACTCTGGGATCGCGCCCAGATTATCCTCTGGTTAAAGCGTTCAAGCCGCTATATGCCTCACATTGAGCATGTGCTAAAAGAGAACGGAATGCCTGAAGATCTTAAATATGTCCCGGTCGTTGAAAGCGCCCTTCTACCCCATCTGGGATCGTCAAAGGGGGCGATGGGATTCTGGCAGTTCATCGCAGCCACAGGAAGGAGATACGGCCTTGTGATTGATAAAAACATTGATGAACGTCGGAACATCTTCGCATCGACTGCGGCGGCGGTCCTTTATCTTCGAGAACTTCATGAGATGTTCAAATCCTGGACCCTGGCGGTCGCCGCCTATAATATGGGGGAAAAGGGTCTCATGTCGGAGATACTGGAGCAGGACACAGGCGATTATTATCAGCTTTACCTCCCCCTTGAAACACAGCGTTATGTCTTTCGCATCCTTTCGGTAAAACTGATTTTAGCAAACCCCGAAAAGTACGGCTTCAAACTCAGTAAGGATGATTACTATACACCGCTGGAGTTCGATCAGGTTCAGATAACCTGCCCTCATGATCTTCCGATACGTATTATCGCCAAGGCGGGTAACACGTTTTTCAAGGTGATAAAGGACCTGAATCCAGAGATCAGGGGTTATTTTTTAGCAGAAGGAACCCATAATATTCTAATTCCCAAAGGGGCTTCAGCGGGCTTTGAAGCCCGTTATCAGGATTTTCTCAATAAACATTTGACCGCCCGGAAAGAAGGCGTTTACGTAGTAAAAAAGGGGGACAGCCTGTCTTCGATCGCCAAGAATTTCGATATACCCCTGGCAAGCCTTCTTCTATGGAATCAGCTTGATCCGCAGCGCCCGATCCATCCCGGGGATCGTCTGATTATCTATAAAGGCAATTAACCTGTCAGGATGCCGGACAATGGCTAGCAGATTCCAGATGAGACGACATCCCGATCCATGCGGTTCTTTCGCGGGACTCATCCTGAAAGCCTTTACGGTACTAACCTTGATCCTGCCTTGCTCATATTCTCACGGGGCCCCGATAAAAACATCTGACGGGGTCTCCGCATTACATGAAAGACTCGTGGAAGTAACCGGACCACAGGATAGTGTGATTATAGCATCTTCGGATAATAAGAACCTGATTGCCGTCAATGCGGATCACATGCTGATCCCTGCTTCCATATTGAAGGTTTTGACATCTCTTGCCGCCATTGAGATACTGGGAGAGGAATTTCGCTTTAAAACCGAATTCTTCAGATCAGCCCAAGGGGACCTTATAATCAAGGGATATGGCGACCCTTTCCTGATCTCCGAAGAGATCAGGTCCATAGCTGAAAAGTTACGAGGATTTATTGAAAACATTCAAGATATTATACTCGATGCCTCCTATTTCTCCAGGCCCGTTATTATCCCAGGAAGAAGCAATACGCCCCAACCCTATGATGCCCCGAACGGAGCGCTTTGTGTCAACTTTAACACCGTCAACTTCAGGCGGGAACAGGGGCACTGGGTCAGCGCGGAACCCCAGACACCGCTGCTTCCTTTCGCTATTCCCAGGATTGAATCCTCCGGTCTGAAAAAAGGTCGTATTACGATGGCTTCAACCGAAAATGAGGGTCTGAGGTATGCGGGTGAGCTCTTCAAATATTTTTTCACAAGGGAAGGGATTAAGGTCAATGGGGGCATACGTATTGGGGAAACCCCTGACGGAAAAGATCATTTGATATTTTCCCACAAAAGCAGTCTCACAGTTTTACAGATTGCTGGTGAGCTTCTTGAATACTCAAACAATTTCATCGCCAACCAGCTCCTTTTAGCCATAGGTGCCAAATATTATAGCGCGCCCTCCACCCTGGTCAATGGGATTAGCGTCCTAGAGGAATTCTGCGACAATCGCCTGGGTATAGAAGATGTTAGATTAGCGGAAGGCTCCGGCTTATCACGTGATAACCGTATCTCAGCGAGAGCCATGCTTACCGTTCTTGAACATTTTTCGCCCTATCAGCGCTTATTGCGATCCGAGGGCCGCCAGCGGTATAAAACAGGCACATTATGGAATGTATCTACCCGTGCCGGATACCTGGACAGCCGTTCAGGCGGTGTGTACAGATTTGTGGTAATGAGAAATTCAAAAGGAAAGAGTGCGGAGGAAGTTACGCGCATTATTGAGCGATATTTAAAATGATTTGTTATAACTAATCTTCATCTTTCCTTTGAATAGTCTTTTCTCTTCTCAAAATCTCGCTCCTGTGCCCGCTGAAAAGGCCTGTAAAGAGGCTGAAAGTGGCTCCGGCTATCGGCTTCAGATGACTGATACGGAATATAAGTTAGCGGGCGCCAACCGGTTCCACGGGGCGGACCTCTTTAAACTTGCGAAGCAGAAGTCCTGCCGCGATGATCCGCAGAATCCCCGATAATAGGAAAAGCACCGGAAGAACCGATGCGGGCTTCCAGATCCAAGGGCCTAATCTGTAGGCTTGAGGCAGCAATATTGCGGTATAGGCACCTGCCACTGAACCGATAAGGACGCATACGCCGTTGACCAGTCCCTGGTAGGCTACGCAAAGTGCCCTCTTTGATGGAGACACGGCATCAAACAAAAAATTTGTCACCGCAAGATTAAACCCCGCCCATACAAAACCGCCGAAAGTCTGTATAAGGATCAGGTAAACCGTGTAAGGTTTCGCGAGCCATAATATAGGGACGGTCGCGACACCCCACCCGCACACGCTAAGTATCTTTTTATTACCGAATCGATCGCTCAGGACACCCCAGTGACGGAATGCCAGGAATTGGGTAATCGTGGATACTGCGACGATAGCCGTAAACTCCATGTAGGACATTTCCAGGTCTCTGAGCATGTATAGCGCGAAATATGGTGCTGAAAAAGCGACACCCAGATTGATGCCGCCCACAAAAAACACAAATTTGGCGAATAAGAAGGAAAACAGTAGAAACTCCTTTTCCGAAAACAAAGGGCAGGGAAGCGATGGGAATCCAGAGACAGGCTTGAATCAGGGCCCCCGTGACAACAATGACCCTCCTGCTGCGAAACCAGGGCATGAGCCGGGCCCCGGCCAGTTGCATAAGGGCCCCAAAAAGCTGAGGCAGGGTCGCAAGCAGCCCGACCTGAAGGGTACTGGCGCCAAGGAAAATTCCAAAAGGACCGAGATAGGTCTCGCCTGCGCCCATCATTACGGCATGAAATAGTCCATCACGGACGGAGGCTGAAAGTGATGAGTTATTCAGTTCATTCCCGGCTGTATTCTTTCTTGATGACATTAATTTATATTTAGTACGAAAATAAAGTTTAACAATGTCGGTATATAATTCAACGTTATCTCTAAAGACCGTGGCCTGGGGAGCCCTTTTTACGAGCGAACTCGTTCCTGGCTTGTTTTACGCATATTGCCTTACGAGGCGGGCGGCGGGTCATCTCAGTCGTCGTCAGGACCAGATTAAAGTTGAACAACCGAGGAGGATTCCGCCCGCTCTCCGAGCCGGAGGCCTGGCATGCACCTTCCGCTATTATCCTGCTTTCAAGGGTTTCGCCGTTAAAAGGACCCCCCATACCACGATCCTGATACCGCAGGGCGCTATTTTCATGCGCCTATAAATGTTTAGCAAAAAAGCCGTCTGCAAACAAGGACATAAATGGGAGAACAAGGAGAATAAATCAAACTCATCGTAAAGCCGCTTTCCTGCAACTTGATTTATGGATGATGTTTGACAATGACCGGATGCATGGCTTCCGAAACCGGGAACCCGCCCCGGAGGGGTGGGAACTGAGCGCCCTTTGGGAGCGAAGAAATACCGGGAAACAAGGCATACAAATCGCGGGGACACACTCCATCGGATTTTTTCAATTGGGATACGAGTTCAGGGATGACGTATAACCTTTTTCGGGCAACTGTTCATCCTTTTCACAAAAATATGGCCCCTGATCTCCCTTCCCCACGTATAAATGTCCACCTTCATCGATCCGCTTTCCACGTAAAATGGAGGAATATCACATCATGCGTCCACTTTATTATTGACACACAAGGCGAAATCTCCTATGTTTCGGCTCAAAATAAGCAAGTTCTTGCTATCACCCGAAAATCGTTTTGGGGAGGGTAATTTCATGGAGGTCAGAATCAATGAGCACGGGCCGGATTTACCGGCTACCAAGGTATTTTTCAGTGACGAAAGCGGTTTTGCCGTTGCTTCTGTAATCGTAACGGGAAAGAAAGATGCCGTTCTTATCGATGCCCAATGGAGCTTATCGAACGGCCATAGGGTTGTCGCCGAGGTACTGGAGACAGGCAAAAACCTGAAAACGGTTTACATAACCCACGCACATCCTGACCATTACTTCGGCCTGGGACCGATTGCCGAGGCCTTCCCTGAAGCCCGTATTACGGCCCTGCCCTCGGTTGCCCGCACCATCAACAAGCAGATGTTCGGTAAAATCGAGCACTGGATAGATATCATCGGACCGACGAACGTACCCCGAAAAGCGGTAAATATCGAGCCTCTTACTGAGAACTACATTGAGCTTGAGGGTCACCGCATTGAGATACTTCCGGAAATAATGGGGGACTTAAAATACAACACGGTAGTCTGGATACCTTCTATTAAGACATTATATGGAAGTGATGTTCTCTTTAATCAGGCGCACCCGTTCACCTGCGAGGTCACAGCGGAAGAGCGCCAGCAATGGATACGGGACATCGAGCGTTTGGAGGCTATGGGCGCCGAGGTAGTTATTCCCGGACACCAGAAACCGGGGATGCCTTTCGACTCCGGTTCTTTCAGCTTTACCAAGGACTATCTGATAGCTACTGAAGAAGAACTTGCCAATACGAACGATGTCGGCAGCTTTTTCTACGCCATGGCCAAGCGCTTCCCGGAAGCCAACCTTATCTTCTTGAGTGACGAGATGAACGCGAACGTGTTCAAGGGTGATTTGGACTGGGACTGGAGGGAAGACTAAGGCCAACCATTGACCCTTCCTACGACTACCGCTTCGTCAGGTCAACCATATCAATCAGGTTGACGTTGCCTCTATCTTATCTCTCATGTAAAGCACAACCTCGGCCCTGAATTTCCAACTTTGATTAACCAGAAGTATAAAATACCTTACATCCAGGTGAAAAATAGGACACACGTCAGCAGTATCCTTTTCCGCTTTTATAGATTTGTGAGTTAATAAAAATTCGACAACCGCCTGAAATCAGGATAAAAAATATGAACCTGTCTTTTGCGTGGCATCTTGGTATCAAAATTGCAGTACATTTATTAACCTTCTTGACTTCTCGGATGCGCGTGCATCTTTCTTTCTGGAATCCTCAACATACATAAGAAGGTTTTCATCAGAAGCGATAACGGCATTTGGGGAAGTCAACAAAAATAAAGGCCATGGCGAATGAGTAACTATCAACTTAACCTAAAAGGAAGAAAAAGCATTAGCAGATTACTAACTATAAACCCAACCCGTAACAATATTTGATATACTACCCGTAAATGAAGACGATATAGGCGGGGCCGTAATGACCCCGCCTATTTTTATGAAAAACACGATAAACAGGCTTTTAAACTGACGTGTCCTATTTAAGATCAAATACCTCTCTAATATTGTCGTTTATACGGCCGCTGCTGGCCTGAAGTTTGCTGATAAAATCGTTTATCTTTCCTTTTACACGGCTTTCCGGTCCCAAGATACCCAATGTGGCCGGTAATAAGTAATCTTTTATAGGCACTGATATACATACGGCGCCGCTGATTCTCTCTCCGTAATCCACGGCATAACCCTGTTTCCTGATCAGTTTCAACTGAGATAACAACTTTTCTTTGTCCGTAATGGTATTTTCAGTTATGGGATCAAGCACCATATTTTTCATAACTGTTTTCAGTTTTTTGCTGCTCAGTTGAGACAGCAATATTTTACAATTTGCTCCTGCATGGATGTTGCCGTAAGTTTTTTTCTTGGCGACTATCCGGAGGTCATAAGTGCTGGGAATCTCCAGCACAAGGACATTTTGAAGGCCTATCAAAACATTAAGCCCTATACTTTCTCTGGAATAATCTGACAGGTATCTCATTTCATTAATAGCACATAAAATGAGCTGTTCGTGTGCGACATTCGGATTCGATGCTATTTCGCTGATTAAAGGGCCTATATGGTACCTGCGGGTTATGTGGTTACGTGTTGTGAGTCTAACCTCGCTCATGGCTTTTAGCAGCCTGTACACAATGGATTTATTTAATCCGCAGGTATTGGCGATACCTGTAATTGAATCTATACCGTTGCTTATGCACGTGAGGATATTGGCAGTACGATAAACTGATCGAAGGATATTAGGCTCCTCTTTTTCCAGAGGCAGGCCGTCAATAAAATTATTATTTAACTTATCCGTGTTATTATTGTATTTAGCTGTATCATTAAGTCTATCTTCCATAACCATCCATGGACCTCAGTTTCTGCGTTGGTGTTCTCATACATACTCATCAGTAGGGTTAACTCAGAATGAGAATCTTATAACATTTTGAAAGCCAAAAAATGCCCTGATAGTCCTATTACCCGATTAGTCTTCTTAAATCAAGTTTGTTCGATGCAATAATTATCAATGCGTAATGACCATCTTGTAAAGATAGTTTATAACCTTCGTTTATAGAACCCGGTGGAAAAATAATATTGAGACTTCATTAATCATTTCGAAAGTCAACAGGACTCGGAAAACTCTAAAAAATTGTTGACAAATTAGAATAATTGATATAATTTGCCAGCATAAGAAAAATAAGTTGCATATATTAGAAAATTTAGAGCCTTTCACAAAAGCAAAATGCGCACCTGTCGCATGAATCATATCCTAATCATAGTCTTTTACTGTTCAGGAATCTTAATATAATATCAAGGAGGAGACATGAATATTATCTGGGTGGTGTCTGATACACTTCGTAAAGATCATGTGGGAGTCTATGGAAACAAAACAATCCGCACACCGTCAATTGATTCTTTTGCCGAAAAGTCAATCCGTTTTGACCGTCATTACATAGCAGCCTTTCCTACTATGCCGACGCGCGCGGATCATTTGACAGGACGTTGGACGATGTCATATATGCAGTGGGAGCCGCTGCATGATGAAGAAGTTACACTGCCTGCAATCCTCAGAGAGAATGGTTTGCATACGGCTGCGGTCGTTGACACGCCTTTCTTCATTAAACGAGGCATGAATTACGATCGCGGGTTTCTTACCTTTATTGATATCCCCGGTCAGGTTCAGTATGTGCATCTGGGAGAGCAGTTTGAAGGAGGAGATGTGAGGCTCTTACAGCGACTCGAGGCCGATAAATTTGCTCCCCGGACCTTCACCGAGTCAATGGAATGGCTGGAATACCACTATAAGGAAAACTTCTTCCTGTACATAGACACATGGGATCCGCACGAGCCATGGGATCCTCCGAATTATTATACGGAACTCTACTGGCCAGGATTTGACGGCGAAGAAATAGACCCTCCTTACGGATATTGGCAGGATACACCCGGCCTTACTGAAGAGAAAGTAAAAAAGGCACATGCGGCATACTGCGGTGAAATAACGATGGTTGATACCTGGTTCGGCTATTTCATGAGGCGCGTGGAAAATATGGGTTTGCTGGATAATACGGCCATAATATTCACCAGTGACCACGGTTTTTATTTTGGTGAGCATGGTGGTCTTTTCGGGAAAATGGTCTTTGCAAAAGATAAAGAGACGGGTCAAGCGTTGAACGGGATCTGGGCCCATTCACCTTTCTACGAGGAAGTCGCGGCAATCCCTCTGCTGATTTATGTTCCCGGTATTTCATCGGGAAGCTACAGCGGGCTGACATCCGCAGTTGATTTGATGCCGACCGTCCTTGATATCCTGGATATCGAGATTCCGTCTCGGGTTGAGGGAAAATCCTTGTTGCCGATGGTAAAAGACCAGTCTGCGGCAGGGCGTGATTATGTGGTCAGCGCGCATCCTTTCATTAACGCCGGGGATAAGCTGCGGTCAGTGGATGATATTACACGAGTAATCGAGAAAGACTCTACCGCGACAGTGACTACGGATGAATGGTCATTGCTTTATAATGTCGACCCTGGTGCTTCCGAGTTGTATCATCTGCCTTCAGATCCTCACCAGGAGCGAAATATTATCAACGAAAAGCCTGAAAAAGCACGTGAACTTCATCAGATACTAATCCAGTACATGAAGGAAACCAACATTTCTGAGCATATCATGAATCAACGCCTGGAACTGCGGATTTAGAATCAATTTAGCAAACAGGGTGCCATGGTTATTAACTTAATAAGGGAATAGTGTATTGCAAAAAGACAACCGGTTGATGAGTAAACTGTTCACTTAAAATCCATGAAAGGAGAAATAAAATGAAAAAGCTTCATCTAATACCCATTGTTCTATTAATCAGTTTATTATCTTGCAGTATGTTCGTCTCTTTGAGTTGGGGAAAAAGCAAACCCGTAGTTTTAAGGTTAGGCATGGCCGTTAATGCCGAAACCCCTCAGTCGAAAGAACTGACGAAATTAGCCGAAAGATTCACCAAGCGTGCCGGCCCTGATTATTCAATGGAATATTACAGTTCGCAGACTTTGGTTCCCTTTCCCGAAAGTCTGGACGCGGTTAGAACGGGCGCTGCCGAGATGATGGGCTGGCCGCCGAGTGCTTTTTCTGGTGATGATTCCCGCTTGGGCGCCGCCGAGTTGCCGTTCATTACCAACTCCCCGGAAGGTAATTCGCAAGCCGCCAAACAGCTTGAAGCAGTGCTCAATAGTGTACTGGAAGAGACTTTTAATCAGAAGGTCCTTGGCTCTTTTAGCGTTTCTTCAAACGAATTAATATCCAAAAAACCGGTAAAAAAACTGGAAGACTGGAAAGGCCTGCTGGTACAGTCCTTATCGCCCCAGATAACGGGAATCATAAAAGCGTTGGGAGGTTCCCCCGTATCCATACCCTTTCCCGATGCTTATCAATCTTTGGAGAAAGGCGTGGTGGATGCAGTAATAGTTGCGCCTTCCGGCATGTATTCATTCAAGCTCCAGGAGGTCGCATCCTATATCACAACCATTTTTATGTGCCCCGGCATGACGGCAATAACCATTAATATGGATGTATGGAATAAGATGCCAAAGAATATACGGGATATCCTGGTTAAGGAAGTACGGGCATCGACCGATAGACTGAATAAGGAGTTAGCTGACGCGTACTGGAGCGATCTGGACAGGCTGAAGGCAGACGGTGCGGAAATATATGCATTGCCTAGAGAAGAAAGGGATAAATGGAAAAAAACAGTTCAACCTTTTACTGACAAACTGTTAGAGAAGATGCGTGAAGCGGGCCAGAAAACTCTACAGATTGCTGACGATGTGAATAAACAATATCCTTATTCCAATTAGCCCGGACCGGCCATAGAGCAGGCTTTTTGTATAGATATATAAAACATCCACAGGTTTGGCCCACAGTTACAGTTATTAATCCGTGTCGGGGGTTACACAAATGATCAATAACGTGAAAGAGATATGGGAACATGCTGTGTCTAAAATCAGTCAATTTCTCTTGTTGCTCAGCGGTATTCTGGTGTTTCTGATGGCATGGGTCGTGACTTACGGTGTGGTCATGAGATACGTGTTCAATGCGCCTAATCCCTATGTATATGAAATCAGCATTATGTTCCTACTGTTTTGCGGTATTTTCGCCGTTCCTGCCGTGGAAAGGATGAATCGTCATATTCACAATGATATCCTCGTCGCCCGCTTTTCCCCTGAAGTGAGAGAAGTATTCACTAGGCTGATAATACCCATTCTGGCCCTTCCCTGCTGCATGATACTTACCTGGAAGGGTTGGGCCAACGCGGCTTTCGCGCTTAAGATCGGTCAGGAGACTCAGTCATCATTGCTGCCGACCGCCCCGATCAAATTTACAATCCCGATATGTTACGGATTACTCACTATTGTTGTCATTGGAAAAATATTCGACGGCCTGTGTCTGTTAAAAAACAAAATCGGAAAAAAGACGAAAGAAGAGCTTAATAACCCGTCTATCTCTGAAACAGACACCTGAAAATAAGGAGCTGATTTTGGATTTCAATACAGCAGCGGTAGTATGCGTACTTGGTATGTTGATACTGATGACTATCGGCCTTCCGGTCGTTTACTCATTGATGCTTTCCTCTGTAGTTGTTGGATTGCTCACCTATGGGCCGGGCACCCTTGAAAAAGTGGGATTTACCACGTTTAATACCCTCTACACCATGTCATGGACACCCCTTCCTCTGTTCATATTAATGGCCTGTGTCCTCGCCGAAACCAGAATCGGCGAGGACCTTTTCGATACCGCAAGGAACTGGATGTCGCGTGTCCCCGGCGGACTGATTTCCGCGGGGATTCTGGGCCAGGCGGCTATGTCTGCCGCCGTGGGTACCAGCCTGGCATGCCTTCTCGCCATGGGAAAGGTGGCCGAACCGGAATTCAGAAGATACGGGTACAATAAGGCGTTTGCAATGGGAGGGCTTTGCTGCGGGGGAGTACTCGGGCCGCTTATCCCGCCAAGCACGGCCATGATTATATACTCCGTCCTGTCTGATACCTCACTGGGGCATCTTTTCATGGCCGGGATGGTCCCGGGTATACTCTTGGCGATCATGCTTGGGAGTGTGCCGATAATCATTTGCTCCAGAAATCCATCTCTAGGCCCACCTCTGGGAAAAGTCAAATGGTCAAAACGATTTTCCTCACTGAAAAAGATCTGGCCCGTGATAGCAGTGATGATTTCCATACTTGGTTCTATCTATCTGGGGATAGCAACGCCTACCGAAGCAGCCGGCGTGGGAAGTGTAGTCGTGGTGATTATTTCGGTCTGTTTCTTCGGACTCCGTTTAAAAGAATTACATCGAGCACTAGTGGAAACTGCTATTCTGAGCAGCATGGTTCTCTTCATGATCGTCGGGGCATGGCTGTTTTCATACGTGATCGGAAGTTCAGGCCTGGCTAAGACTCTTGCCAATTATGTCCTTTCGATAGGGATGTCAAAATGGTGGGTGATTATTAGTATCAATCTTCTTCTTCTTATTCTGGGATGTTTTATAGATTCGGTTACCATTATGATGCTCACGGTACCGCTTTTTACCCCCGTAATCACGGAATTTGGTTTCAGCCCGGTCTGGTTCGGTATATTATATGTTGTCAATGTCCAGATTGGATTGATAACCCCACCTATGGGTCTGGAATTATTCGTGGTTAGAAGCACCTTTGACATCCCCGTGGACAAGGTTATCAAAGGCACGATCCCTTACATGATAGTCCTGTTTATATTTTTGGCTATTATCATAGCCTTCCCGCAGATAAGCCTCTGGCTGCCAAGCATGATGAAGGGATGACAGATTAACAATTAGATTCGCATATTTTTCATCTTCAGGACCTTAAGAAAAACCATAAATAAATTGGAGATATTCCAAAAATCATAATAAAGGAGAATGATATGGCTAAGAAAGATGATCCGGAAGCGAAAGTCAAGGAGTTGGAAGCCCAGATAAAAAAGAATGTTATCGTGGTAATGTTCGACAGCCTGCAGTTCAACTACCTGGGCTGCTATGGCAATCCCTGGATCAGGACCCCTAACATGGACCGCCTGGCCCGGGAAGGGGTGCTGTTTGAGAACAATTACATAGACAGTTTGCCGACTGTACCATGTCGACGATCTATGCACACCGGAAAGTTTTCACTTCATTACCGTGGATGGTCACCCCTTGAACTGGAAGATACCACCATTGCCGATCTGTGCTGGGGACGTCCCATTGATACCGCCCTGGTTTTTGACTGCCCTATGTACCGGCTTCCCAAGTTCGGTTACACCAGAGGATTTGACAAGGTATCGTTTCTCCATGGGCATGAAGGGGACCAAAATTTTTATCTGGATGATCCACTGTATCACAGAGATCCCATGAACTTTATCGAGGAACACGTCATGGAAGCGGCAACAAGGCAGTTGGGGAAAAATACGGTCAATGTATTCATCAAAGAGTTGGAAGCCTACCTTCGCCATCGCCAGTACTGGAGGACGGAAGAAGATCAGAATGTGGTCAAGGTGATGAAGCGTGCCGTAAAATATCTGGAGGAAATCGACCGAAACAAGCAGTTCTTCCTCTGGATCGACAGCTTCGATCCCCATGAGCCCTGGGATCCCCCTTCAGTCTATGACGCGGATCTTAAATGTCCTTATGACCCGGATTACAAAGGAAAGGATATGTTCCTGCCGGTTGACGGTGTTGTGAACGGCGTCTATACGGAGCCTGAATTAAACCATATCCGCATGCTGTATGCTGAGAAGGTAAGCATGTGCGACAGGTGGTTGGGATATCTGATGGACAAGGTTAAAGAACTTGGTCTGGAGCAGAATACTTTGTTTCTGATGGTGTCCGATCACGGTGAACCAATGGGCAACGGCGAGCATGGCCACGGCATTATGCGTAAGTGCCGGCCCTGGCCTTATGAAGAACTGTCACACGCCCCCATGATCGCAAGGGGACCCGGACTTCCATCCGGTAAGCGTGTCAAAGCCTTCACACAGTCCCAGGATGTGGGGGCCACTGTTGTTGACTGGCTGGGTATCGGTGTACGTCCGGAGATGACCGGCAAGAGCCTGATCCCGTTGATGAAGGGAGAGGTGGAAAAGGTCAGAGACTTTATCATTACCGGATACCATAAGTTCTCCGCCGCCATTTACACCGAAGACTTCTCCTACTTCCATTGGCGTAAACCTACTGATAAGGCCAACGGCGTTGGGGTAGAATTCTTTACTGAAAACATGGCAAAAGCGTTGAAATCTGTCGGTGCTCTGGAAAGAGGTAAAGACGTGGATGCCGTGGTAGCCCGATTGCAAAACGAATCGATTTCCAGTGAAGAGGCGGAATACAAGCAGGCGGCGACTCTGGACGGTGAGGACATGTGGACTTGCACCCCTGGCAGTGTGGCGGATGTGCCCGAAAAAGACGAGCTGTACGACCATCAGGCTGACCCATTTCAATTGAACGATATTGCCGAAAAGAATCCGAAGAAGGCCAGGGAATTATTCGATACCTTGCGTGATTTCATGGCGGATATATCTGTTCAGTAGATTCTGTTATATCGAAAATCATGGAAGAGATTATTCTCTGGGAAGTTGAAAAAGAGAGAATCCTGGCCTGTGAACTGGCTATAAGTGAGGCGCTTAAAGAACTCGGGCTCAAGAAGACCGTCATTATCAGTGCCGAACCGCCTTTGATCAGCCGTAATGTGGACCGGGAACGCTTACCGGTGCTGGAAATCCGTGGACAGCAGTGGAGTTTGCGACCCGGACAATCGTTTACAAAAACTCAACTGGTCAGTCTTTTCCGGAAAATCTTTATCGACATCTAGGAGCCTGTCGGACAAAGCCCGACAGACTGCTGGATGGTGTTTTTCAAAGGAGGTTAATCTTGTCATCCAAAGAAGACATTTTCACTGACACTAATTACAGCGAAAAGCTAACGGGCGCCAATGGTGTCCTGATGTTTTACAAAAAGCTCTGTCCCGCCTGCAAGGCCCTGAACAAGATGCTTGAAAAATTCTTCGCAGCCAATCCCGATATCCCGTTTATGCAGATCGACAGTGAAGAGTGCCCGGAAGCTGTAAGATCATTCGAGGTCCTAAAAATTCCAACCCTTTTTATTCTCAAAGAAGGGAACATAAGCGCCAGAAAGGCAGGCTTAATGAACCTGAAAGCGATGGCCGATTTCTACCGGTCGGCTTAACATGATAAGATAGACTTATGTGAATAAAATAACAGGCAAAATAATTTTACCCATCAATCTCAGGTAAACAGGCAGATCTTACAACCCTTCGCGTATTTCATAAAGTCTTCCGCGGTCCAGACCGGCACACCCTCAATAAGCTTGCTCTCATCGATCTCCATCATATCAACGCTCATTTTACAGGCTATGAGCTCAACCCCCTCTAGCTGGGCCATTTCCTGAAGTTCCGCGAGACTTGGAATATTTGCTCTGTCAATCTTCTTTTTCATAATTCCCGTTGCGATACTTGACATCCCCGGTATCGCGCCCATTACGCCGGGCGGAAAATATTTGGCACGTTCCGCTCCACCCTTGAGAACCATATTTAATCCCATAAAGGAGTAAAAAATCTTTGATTCCATCCCCTGTCTTGCAGCGTTAATTCCAAGAACCAGTGAAGGATATGCCCCGTCAATAGTGTCTTTGACACAGATAAAGGCCGCTTTTTCTTTGTCACTCATTCATTTTTCTCCTTTCCGTTATCGCTCCCTGTGTACTGATTACTATTCTTTCAATCGGTATCTTCTTACCCGCTCTTTCCAAACCCTTTTCAACTATAAAGGGAAGTCCATGGCAGCAAGGTACTTCCATCACCAGGACAGTTATGCTCCTGATTTCGGCTGTTCGAAATATATCGGTAAACTTCTCTATGTATTCATCTGCATCATCAAATTTCGGGCAACCTATCAAAACCGCTTTATGCTTAATAAAATCTTTGTGAAAACTTGGACAGGCTATTGCAGTACAATCCGCGGCTATTAAAATATCCGCGTTTCTGAGAAAAGGTGCCGTTGGAGGAATAAGTCTTATCTGTACCGGCCAGTGGGTCAATTCCGACAGAATATTTTCCTGCGTAACAGCCCTGTTTGCCTCTGCACAGGATCCAACGGGCTGAAAAGACTGTATCTGTGACGAAGGACATCCGCAGGCCATGACAGGCTCTTCCTCCGGGGATTCATGCTTCTTTGAACTCAGATACTCGGAAACAGCCTCTTCATCGAACTCATCCGCCTCCCTTTCAACTATGGTCAGCGCTCCAGTAGGACACTCTCCCACGCAGGCTCCAAGACCGTCACAATATATCTCCGCCACAATTTTTGCCTTTCCGTCAATGAGCTCTATGGCTCCTTCGGCGCAGGAAGGGATACACTGCCCGCATCCATCACACAACTCTTCATCTATTTCGATAATCTTTCTTTTCACCTTCATAACAGCCTCCTCATAAAAGAACCTCTTTTGCGAGCACACGCCCGCTTGAACTTAAAAACGAGGCCTCAATGGTCTTTTTTAGTTCCTCAACATCCCCGATCCCTTTCTTCTTTTTTTCCTCGAGATTTGCGATCATATCCGCGTCATAGAGGCACATAAAATTGATTGTCTCTTTGTCACGGGGATGATGGTGATGCCCTATTATGTCACAAACCTCCTCTATGATCTCATCCCTCGCCCCCAGACTTTCAAGTATTTTCCTTGCAACCTGCGGTCCTTCTTGTTCCTGGTATCGGGCCGCGGAACTCTGATATTTTTTTTCAGCCTCCCTGATCCCGATATCATGAAGATAGGCGGCAGCCAGTACTATTGCCGGATTTCCCCCCTCCTGCCTGCATATTTTTTCAGCGTGTCTCGCTACCCGTGAGGCATGACCGATGCGTTTAAAATCATGGTTGAAATATCTTTTCATCTCAATCGCTACGCGATCTTTCAGAAGATTTTCTCTTTGTGTTATAAGTTCCGGAGGAAGGTCGCCGATACATTGCTCGGCGTATTTACAGTACGCGGCGCATCCGAAGTCCATCGCCGGATTTAAGAACCTGTGACCACAATTACTGCACTTCCTGGTAGTGTCATCCTTGAAAAACTCTACAGCATTCCCGCATTTTGGGCATTTGGCCTCAAAGATAGCATCCGTTTTCCAGTAGCGCCTATCCTGTCCAGGGCATTTCATATCTTCCTCCAAATATTCAAGGTTATTATCTTCTCTTTCCGGCAGGTTGCCGGACCTTGTAAGTCAGCATGCTGGAACAATTTAGAATGTATTATAAATCTCATGATCAGATTTACATTGACTTAAGTCAATCCAGTCCGAAAAATCCTTATTACTGTTTTGCATTTATTGATCAGGAAAATCGGCTTATCTTGTATTTATGAATTTATCATGATAAATGAGGAAAATGTCTATTTATTTTTCAAGAATAGATATGAAATATTCAAACAGGTCCTTAACAGAGGAGAGAAAGATAATGACGGGCAAAACTAATAAATTCAACTGGCGAGGATGGACCACATTTCTTGTGACTGTTTCATTCATTGTGGATACTCTTTCCGGAATCATACTTTATATAGCCCCGCCTGGCAGGATCGCCAACTGGACAAACTGGAGAGTCTGGGGATTAAGCAAGGATGAATGGACGGCTATTCACACGATCTTCGGATATGTCCTGTTAATCATTATAGGGATTCACCTATATTTTAACTGGAAAATATTCTGGAGTTTTATCTGGAACAGGATAAAAAAGGCATTGAACCTGAAGAAAGAGCTAATAACGGCACTTCTTGTATGTCTTATTATTTTTATGGGAACTTTATGGGAAATTCCCCCATTCAGCTCAACCATGAATCTGGGAGAATATTTAAAAGAAAGTTGGGATGAAGCCAAAGCGGATACTCCCATAGCGCATGGAGAGTTAATGAGCCTTGAAGAATTTGCGGAAACGACACAGATCTCTCTCGAAACAATCTTAAAAGCGCTCGATTCTAAGGGATATAAAATCACCGGGACAAAACAAATCCTAGCGGAAATTGCAGAGGAAAACAATATCTCCCCAAGCGAACTGTATGAAGCGATGAAATCCGGTGGCGCGGAATCCAAAGCCCCGCAAATCCTTGAAGGCAGTGGTTTTGGGCAGAAGACACTCTCCCAGGTTTGCGATGAATATGGCATTCCCCTTGATATGGCGCTTGCAAATCTTGAAAAAACCGGTGCAAAGGCGGAACAGGATACAAAGATAAAGGATATCGCATCAAGCATAGGAAAAACTCCCGTGGAGATGATTGAGATTATAAAAGGAGGGAAATAGAACTTACTCTTATAGATAAAAAACCTGTTCAAAAAAATTTGAGAAAATTTTATTAGCAGAATGTCGGGCAAAGTCCGACATTCTGCTTAGGGATTGCATTAGAACTCCTAATAATATTATGGAAGGATATCAAGAGATAATAGCTGAATCATTGCTTTTTAAAGGACTTCCCGATCACCAGATAAAACAGGTGAGAGCTGTCGCAGTCGAAAAAAGGATAACAAAAGGAGAAACTGTTTTTGTTGAAGGTGATGAAGCCGTGGGTTTTTACCTGGTTGTCAGGGGCATGGTAAAGATCTTTAAATCCTCTGCGGAAGGCAAAGAGCAGATCCTGCACATCCTTGGGCCCGGCGAGCCATTTGGCGAAGTTCCTGTGTTCATCGGCGAACATTTTCCCGCGAGTGCGGTACCTATCATGAACAGCACTTTTCTCTTTTTCCCGAGGGAAGATTTTGTGAATCTGATTTCGGGCAATCCTTCACTCGCGCTGAATATGATGGCGGTGCTCTCCCTGAGACTCAGACAATTCGCCACACAGGTGGAAAACCTTTCCCTGAAGGAGGTCCCCGGAAGATTGGCCGGTTATCTGATCTATCTGTCTCAGGAACAGGGCAGGAAAGACTTGGTTACTCTGGACATTTCAAAAGGACAGCTCGCAAGCCTCCTCGGAACCATCCCGGAGACCCTCTCCAGGATTTTTGCAAGAATGAGAGATCAAAATCTTATCGAGGTAGATGACCGAACCATAATGCTCCTGGACCGGGAAGGCCTTGAAAATCTCTCACAGTGAAAAATATTAAAATTTTATCTGAAACATAAGCTGATCGTGGAAATCCGCATTAACAGAAGCAGTAAACGGCGCAAGACCATTCAGGCGCGTGAAACCGGCGGGATACTGGAAATCCTGGCTCCAGCTCATATGTCCGATAAAGAGCTTGAACCCTTCGTCAGGAATTTTGAGAAACGTATCAAACGCCGTAAGGAGCTCTCCAGGCTGGACGATCAGGCCCTCGAGAGTCGAGCGACCATGCTGAATCGCCGGTACTTCAATAGCCGCCTGAAATGGAAATCCGTTCGCTGGGTCACCAATCAGAACAGGCGCAACGGAAGCTGCAGCGCGGTGAGAGGTACAATCAGGATATCCCACCGCATCGCCGAAATGCCTCAATTCGTCCGGGACTATGTGATTGTACATGAGCTTGCCCATCTGGTCGAACCTAATCACAGCCGCCGATTCTGGGAACTGGTCTATCAATACCCCAGGACTGAAAGGGCGAGGGGCTACCTGATGGCGGTCGGGATGGAGGATATGGAAGAACAGTAAAACCGGAATCATGCGGTAAAACCCGTCATAACCATGGTAATCAAATCTGTTTTACCACCCGGGAAACTGTCTGGCAAAGTCCGACAGTTCCTTACAGCCTTAACCACCAACAGGCGCCCAAAATCCACCATCAAATCCAAGATAATATAGTAATGGTGCCGGATTTTGGCATAACCCTGGCCACCAGCGAGGTGCCAGATGCAAGCAGGGCCGCCGGGCGTAAAAAGCCCGGATTGAACAAGAAGGAAACTTCATCATTCACGAAGGGCCTACAGACCTTTATTGAATGTGGATTCCCCGGTCGAGCCGGGGAATGACAGGTGAAAAGA